>NZ_JBOBDR010000028.1:0-62436 GCF_050586545.1 Pseudomonas sp. WC2
GCGAGCAGGCTCGCTCCCACATGGGGATCTGTGTTTTGCTCAGCATTTGGGTTCATAACAACAATAAAAATCGCTGCATCAGAGGCCCACTGCCATGGCCGCACCTGCCCCGCCGCTGTCCCACGACGCGATCATCCAGACTTCCTGGCAACGTTGCCGCGCGTTCGGTCTCGACCATCAAAGCACCCCGGCCTTCGATCAGCTCCCAGCCGCCGGTATTGCGCAGTTGCTCGATAGCCATCATTCACTGGTGCAGACCACGCACCAGGAAGTCCTGCCCTATTACGAAAACATCCTCAGCAACTCCAACTGCCTGATCATGCTCGCTGACAATCAGGGCCGAGTCCTGACCTCGTGGGGCACGCAGCGTTTTATCGAACCGAATCTGGCCCGGGGCTTTCAGGCTGGTGCAAGTTGGGTCGAGCGCACCAGCGGCACCAATGCGATTGGCACGGCGCTGGCCTGCGAACAAGCGGTGCATATCGAACACGATGAACACTTTCTGAAAGCCAACCGCTTCATGACCGGTTCCGCTGCGCCGATTTTTGACGCCGAGCGCAAGGTAATCGCGGTGCTCGATGTGTCCAGCGACAGCTACCTGCCGCCCTCGCATACCTTGGGCATGGTCAAGATGATGAGCCAGACTGTGGAAAACCGGCTGATCCTCAACCTGTTCCACGGCCAACATTTTCAACTGACCTTCAACACCGGGTTGAACAACCTCGACAGTCAGTGGGCCGGGTTGTTGATCTTCGATGAGAGTGGGCAGGTGTTGTCGGCGAATCGCCGCGCGGACAATTTGCTCGGTGTGCGCTTGTCGCGGGTCAGCGTTGAAAGCCTGTTCAAGGTGTCGCTGCTGGAATTGATCAACCAACCGGACGGCTTGCCGTTTGCCTTGCAGACCTCCGGGCGCAACCGCTTTCAGTGTCTGTTGAAGCGGCCGAAACAGGCGCCGATTCAGGCCCGAGTGTTCGTCGCGGAAAACAAACCCGCCGTATCGAACGCGATCAGCCTCAACACTCTTCACTTCGGCGATAGTCGCGTGGAAAAAGCCGTGCGCCAGGCTGAACGGTTGCTGGAGAAAGACATTCCGCTGCTGATCCACGGCGAAACCGGCGTCGGCAAGGAAGTCTTCGTCAAAGCCCTGCATCAGGCCAGCTCGCGCAGCAAGCAGGCATTCATTGCCGTCAACTGTGCCGCGATCCCCGCCGAACTGGTCGAGTCCGAACTGTTCGGCTACGAGAAAGGCGCGTTCACCGGCGCCAATCAGAAAGGCAGCATCGGCCTGATTCGCAAGGCAGACAAAGGCACGCTGTTCCTCGATGAAATTGGCGATATGCCGTTGCCGACGCAGGCGCGGTTGTTGCGGGTATTGCAGGAGCGCTGCGTGCAACCGGTCGGTAGCAGCGAGTTGTTCCCGGTAGATTTGCGGATTATCTCGGCGACCAACCGTTCGTTGCGCGAACAGGTGCAATTGGGACGGTTTCGTGAGGATTTGTATTACCGCATTGGTGGGTTGACGCTGGAGTTGCCGCCGCTTCGTGAGCGCAGTGATAAAGAGGCGTTGTTTAAACGGCTGTGGGAACAGCATCGAGAACCGACGCAGTGGGCGGGGTTGAGTCAGGAGGTGCTGGAGTTGTTCAGCCGTCATCCGTGGCCGGGTAATTTGCGTCAGGTCAGTAGCGTGATGCAGGTGGCGCTGGCGATGGCTGAGGAGCAGCCGGTGCGGCCTGAACATTTGCCGGATGATTTTTTTGTGGATCTGGAGATGGAGCCGGTGGAGAGCGCGGCGCCGTTGGAGGTTGATTTGGACGATCTGGATGCGTTGAACCGGGAGTTGAAGGCCTCCGGGGGTAATATTTCGCATTTGGCGCGGCGGTTGGGGGTGAGCCGCAATACCCTCTATAAGCGATTACGGCAGTTGGGCGCATAGCAGCCAGGATCAATAGATCGCAGCCTTCGGCAGCTCCGACATGGAAATGCGATCTGTTGACCTTAAATGGCTGGCTCGACCTGCACAGCCGAAGCCGCCTCCAATGTCCGCAACCCCACCAGCACAACGACCACCATCATCAAACCTGCACCAATGGCCACCGCAAATCCCGCGCGCGCGCCAAACGCATCAATGACTGGCCCCGCCAGCATGCCGCCGAGTGCAACCCCCACGCTGATACCGGTAGTCATCCACGTCAGCCCTTCGGTCATCCGCGACGGCGGAATAATGATCGTGCCCATTTTCATGACCACGACCATCGTCGGCGCAAACGAGATACCGGCGATAAACAGCGCCGCGGTCAGCACATAAACGTCCGTTGCAAAAATGGGCAGCACGCCGGTGAACGCTGTGACCAATATTCCGATCAGAAACTGTTTTTCAATCGCCAGGGAAACCCTCATCGCACCAAACGTCAGGCCCGCCACCAGCGAACCGAACGCATAGGCGGCGAGGCAGAAGGTCGCAGCGCCCGGCCAGCCTTGCGCATTGGCGAAGGCGACGACGGCGACATCGATCGCTCCGCCAATGACGCCCATCGCCAACAGCGCCAGAACAATGGTGCGAACGCCGGGGATCAGCAAGGTCGAGCCACCATGGCTAGCGTGGCCCACGACAACCTTGGGTTCAGTCTGGCGTTGCAAGAGGAACGCCGTCACTCCGGCGGCCAGCAACCCGACCGCGACCAGTGGCCCGGCTTCGGCGAAAAAGCTCACACTCAAACCAATCGCCAGGGGCGGGCCGACGATGTAGGCCATTTCGGTGAGGACCGTGTCCAGGGAGAACGCTGTGTGTAATTGCGGCTTGCCCCGGAATAACTGTGTCCATCGGGCGCGAATCATCGACGGCATGCTCGGCATCGTCCCCGCCAGAGCCGCCAGAACAAACAGCAACGTGGCGGGTGCGCGCCAGTGGACGGCAATGATCAGCGCCAGCAGCATGGCAATACTGAACGCCGTGACCACGGGCAGCACGCGGCTTTGGCCATGCTGATCAACCAGTCTGGAGATGGGCGGGCCGAGCAGCGCGTTGGCCAGGGTGAACGTACCGGCGACGGCACCGGCCAGCCAGTAGACACTGGTTTGCTGGACCAGCATGGTGATGATGCCGATGCCGATCATTGCCTGCGGTAATCGGGCGATGGAACTCGCGAGCACTAACCCGGTGGCGCCGGGGGTCTTGAACAGTTCGCGGTAGTGATTTGCCATAATGTTGCCCTTCGATATTCTTCGCCGCTCAGCATCCTGCTAAACGCGTTGCCGACATAAAGACCTGCGCGAACGTCAAAAGCAACCTCGGCTGTGCAGCAGAAAAACAAAAACCCGCACAAGGCGGGTTTTGTTCTGATCGTTCCCACGCTCCGCGTGGGAATGCAGCCCGGGACGGTCTGCGTCCCTGCAAAGCCGAACGCGGAGCGTCCGAAGAGGCGTTCCCACGCAGAGCGTGGGAACGATCATCAAGCTAAACGCGGCAATCAGTCAGCCAGACGCCAGGTAGTCCCACCCTTGCCGTCTTCCAACACAACACCCATGGCGGTGAGCTGATCACGAATTCGATCCGACTCAGCCCAATTCTTCCCGGCCCGTGCCGCCAGACGCGCCGCAATCAGCGCATCAACTTCAGCCGCATCGACACGCCCTTCAGCGCCCGCCTGCAGGAAGTCATCGGCTTCAAGCTGCAACACACCCAGCACACTCGCCAGTTCTTTCAGACGCGCCGCCAGACCCGCCGCTGCATCGAGATCGCTCTCACGCAGACGGTTGATCTCACGCACCATCTCGAACAGCACCGCGCAGGCTTCCGGCGTGCCGAAGTCGTCGTTCATCACGGTGGTGAAGCGTTCAACAAACGCTTCGCCGCCAGCAGGCGCGACGGTCGGCAGGCCTTTCAACGCGTGGTAGAAACGCTCGAGTGCGCCCTTTGCGTCCTTGAGGTTGTCTTCCGAGTAGTTGATCGCGCTGCGGTAGTGGCTCGACACCAGCAGGTAACGCACGACTTCCGGGTGGTACTTTTCCAGCACGTCGCGGATGGTGAAGAAGTTGTTCAACGACTTGGACATCTTCTCGCCATTGATGCGAATCATGCCGCAATGCATCCACGCGTTGGCGTAGGTCTTGCCGGTGGCCGCTTCGCTCTGGGCGATTTCGTTTTCGTGGTGCGGGAACTCGAGGTCGCTGCCGCCGCCATGAATATCGAAGGTCTCACCGAGGCAGCAGGTGGACATCACCGAGCACTCGATGTGCCAGCCCGGACGCCCGGCGCCCCACGGCGATTCCCAGCTCGGCTCGCCCGGCTTGGTGGCTTTCCACAGCACGAAGTCCAGCGGATCCTGCTTGGCTTCGTCGACTTCGATGCGCGCGCCGATGCGCAGGTCTTCGATCTTCTTGCGCGACAGCTTGCCGTAGCCCATGAATTTGGCGACGCGGTAGTACACGTCGCCATTGCCCGGCGCGTAGGCGTAACCCTTGTCGATCAAGGTCTGGATCATGCTCAGCATGCCCGGAATGTGATCGGTGGCACGCGGTTCCATGTCCGGCTTGAGGATGTTGAGGCGCGCCTCGTCCTCGTGCATCGCGGTGATCATGCGCTCGGTCAGTGCGTCGTACGGCTCACCGTTTTCGCGGGCACGATTGATGATCTTGTCTTCAATATCGGTGATGTTGCGCACGTAGGTCAGGTTGTAACCGCTGAACCGCAACCAGCGGGTCACCAGGTCGAACGCGACCATGCTGCGGCCGTGGCCAATGTGGCAGTAGTCGTACACGGTCATCCCGCAGACGTACATGCGCACATTGTTGCCATCGAGCGGCTTGAAGACTTCTTTGCTCTTGGTGAGCGTGTTGTAAATCGTCAGCACTTTTAATTTCCTTGACGCTGAATCACTGGCCCCACGAATCACGCAGGGTCACGGTACGGTTGAATACCGGCTGACCTGGTTTCGAGTCCTTCAAATCGGCAACGAAGTAGCCTTCGCGCTCGAACTGGAAACGGTCTTCCGGCTGTGCATTGCCAAGCGATGGCTCCGCACGACAACCGGTGAGTACCTGCAGCGAATCACGGTTGATGTTGTCGAGGAAACTCGCGCTGTCTTCAGCCTTCTCAGGATTGGCCGAGCGGAACAGACGATCGTACAGACGCACTTCGCACTCGACGCTGGCCGCAGCCGGTACCCAGTGGATCACGCCTTTGACCTTGCGGCCTTCAGGGTTCTTGCCGAGGGTTTCCGGGTCGTACGAGCAACGCAGTTCGACGATGTTGCCATCGGCGTCCTTGATCGCTTCGTCGGCACGGATCACGTAGCTGCCGCGCAGACGCACTTCACCGGCTGGCTCCAGGCGCTTGTAGCCCTTCGGCGGCTCTTCCATGAAGTCGTCACGGTCGATGTAGATTTCCCGGGCGAACGGCAGAGCGCGCACGCCCATGTCTTCTTTCGGGTGGCGCGGCAGTTCGAGGTTTTCGACCTGGCCTTCCGGGTAGTTGGTGATGACGACTTTCAGTGGACGCAGCACGCACATGGCGCGCGGCGCAGTGTGGTCGAGGTCGTCACGGATGCTGAATTCAAGCATGCCGAAGTCGACTACGCCGTCGGAACGGTTGGTGCCGATCATTTCGCAGAAGTTGCGGATCGATTTTGGCGTGTAGCCACGGCGGCGGAAGCCCGACAGCGTGGACATGCGCGGATCGTCCCAGCCGTTGACGTGCTTTTCATCGACCAGTTGCTTGAGCTTGCGCTTGCTGGTGATGGTGTAGTTGAGGTTCAGACGGCTGAACTCGTACTGACGCGGGTGCGCCGGCACTGGCAGGGCGTCGAGGAACCACTCGTACAGCGGACGATGGCTCTCGAATTCCAGGGTGCAGATCGAGTGGGTGATGCCTTCGATGGCATCCGACTGACCGTGGGTGAAGTCGTAGTTCGGGTAGATGCACCACTTGTCGCCGGTCTGGTGGTGATGGGCGTGGCGGATGCGGTACATGATCGGGTCGCGCAGGTTCATGTTCGGCGAGGCCATGTCGATCTTCGCGCGCAGCACGCGGGCGCCGTCCGGGAACTCACCGGCACGCATGCGCGCAAACCAGTCGAGGTTCTCTTCAACCGAACGGTCGCGGAACGGGCTGTTCTTGCCCGGCTCGGTCAGGCTGCCACGGTATTCCTTGGCCTGCTCCGGGGTCAGGTCGTCGACGTAGGCTTTGCCGGCCTTGATCAGCTCGACGGCCCAGTCGTGCAACTGGTCGAAATACTGCGAGGCATAGCGCACTTCGCCGGACCATTCGAAGCCCAGCCATTTGACGTCGCTTTCGATCGCGTCGATGTATTCCTGGTCTTCCTTGGCCGGGTTGGTGTCGTCAAAGCGCAGATGCGTGACGCCGCCGAACTCCTGGGCCAGGCCGAAGTTCACACAGATCGACTTGGCGTGGCCGATGTGCAGGTAGCCGTTGGGCTCAGGCGGGAAACGGGTGACGATCTGCGTGTGCTTGCCCGAGTCCAGGTCTGCCTGGATGATCGGCCGCAGGAAATTGACCGGCACGGCAGGGCCGGACTTGGCATTCGAGGTAGGGTCGACAGTGGGCTTGCTCATAGGATCCTTGACTTACAGGTGCGCGGCCGCAGAGGGGCCAGACAAAACAAAGCCGCTATCATAGCCGATGCTGTCAAGGGGCTGACAGAGCGCGGCCTATAAAGGAGCGCATTTAATCGCCGGGAATTGAAAAACAGCCTCGAAATTCGCGCCTGTCACGCTAAACTGCGCACCTTGGCCCACGCTGGCTGAACCGGTTTGGGGGCTCGATGTCCCAAAACCACGAATTCCTCTAAAGAGTAGCGATCATGACTCAAGTTAAATTGACCACCAATCATGGCGACATCGTCATCGAACTGAACGCTGAAAAGGCGCCGATCACCGTCGCCAACTTCATCGAGTACGTCAACGCCGGTCACTACGAAAACACCGTTTTCCACCGCGTCATAGGCAACTTCATGATCCAGGGCGGCGGTTTCGAGCCAGGCATGAAGGAAAAGAAAGACAAGCGTCCAAGCATCCAGAACGAAGCTGACAACGGTCTTTCCAACGAGAAGTACACCGTTGCCATGGCTCGCACCATGGAGCCGCATTCGGCTTCCGCGCAGTTCTTCATCAACGTTGCCGACAACACCTTCCTCAACCACAGCGGCAAGAACACTCAGGGCTGGGGCTACGCGGTATTCGGTAAAGTCACCGCCGGCACTGACGTTGTCGACAAGATCAAAGGTGTTTCGACCACTTCCAAGGCCGGCCACCAGGACGTACCAGCAGAAGACGTGATCATCGAGAAAGCCGAGATCATCGAAGCGTGATATTGCTGATTTCAGACTTGCATCTGGAAGAGGAGCGCCCGGACATTACCCGGGCGTTTCTGGATTTGCTCGCCGGACGTGCCCGCTCGGCGAGTGCGTTGTACATTCTCGGCGACTTCTTCGAAGCGTGGATTGGCGACGACGCCATGACGCCTTTCCAGCGTTCCATCTGCCAGGCCCTGCGCCAATTGAGCGACAGCGGCACGGCGATTTTTCTGATGCACGGCAATCGCGACTTCATGCTCGGCAAGGCCTTCTGCAAGCAGGCCGGCTGTACGTTGTTGAAGGATCCGAGTGTCGTGCAGTTTTATGGCGAGCCCGTGCTGTTGATGCACGGTGACAGCCTCTGCACCCGCGACGTTGGCTATATGAAGCTGCGGCGTTATCTGCGCAACCCGATCACGCTGTTTATCCTGCGAAACCTGCCGCTGAGCAGCCGCCACAAACTGGCGCGCAAACTGCGCAGCGAGAGCAAGGCGCAGACGCGGATGAAGGCCAATGACATTGTCGATGTCACGGCTGAAGAGGTTCCGCGGATCATGCAGGCATATGGCGTGAAAACCCTGATCCACGGGCACACCCATCGGCCGGCGATTCACAAATTGCAGATTGGTGAACAAGCGGCGAAGCGCATTGTGCTGGGGGATTGGGATCGACAGGGTTGGGCGTTGCAGGTGGATGAAAGCGGGTATGCCTTGGCACCGTTCGATTTCGCCCCGCCGCCCGCCCTGCCCGCCCCGAGCGCATGATCGTTCCCACGCTCCGCGTGGGAATGCAGCCCGGGACGCTCCGCGTCCCATCCAGAGCCGAACGCAGAGCGTCCGCTGAGGCATTCCCACGCAGAGCGTGGGAACGATCTTGCGGGATCAGTGACCGCTGGCGGCCGGCCCTGCCTTGGCGGCAAACGGCGGTTTGGCCAGCCACACAATCAGAATCAAGCCCATAAAACCCCAGCCCAGCAACGTGAAGTAATCCACGGTGGAGAGCATGTACGCCTGGCTCGTCAGAATCTGATCCATCTGCGCATAAGCCGATTGGCTCGCGCCGCCTAAATGATTCAAGGTTTCGCGCGTGGCCGGTTCGAAGGTGCTGATGCTTTCGCTCATGTACGCATGATGCTGGTCGGCCCGGCGAATCCAGATCCATGTGGTCAGCGACGCCGCAAAGCTACCGCCCAAAGTCCGCAGGAACGTCGCAAGACCGGCGCCGTCAGCAATCTGGTTCGGCGGCAAGTCCGACATCAGAATGCTCAGGGTCGGCATGAAGAACAGCGCCACGCCAATGCCCATGAACAGTTGCACCAGCGCGATGTGCTGGAAGTCGACTTCATTGGTAAACCCGGCGCGCATGAAGCAGCTCAGACCAATCGCCAGAAATGCCAGACCGGCCAGTAACCGCAGGTCGAACTTGTTCGCATACTTGCCGACAAACGGCGACAGCAGCACCGGCAGAATGCCGATCGGCGCCACGGCCAGACCGGCCCATGTCGCGGTGTAGCCCATTTGCGTCTGCAACCACTGCGGCAGGATCAGATTGATGCCGAAGAACCCGGCGTAACCCAACACCAGCACCAGCGTACCGATGCGGAAGTTGCGATAAGCGAACAGGCGCAGATTCACCACGGGGTGCTTGTCGGTCATTTCCCAGATCACGAATACCGCCAGCGCCACCACCGAAATCGCCGCGCCAATAATGATGAAGTTCGATTCGAACCAGTCGAGGTCGTTGCCCTTGTCGAGGATCACCTGCAACGCACCGACGCCAATGATCAGCGTGATCAGACCGACGTAATCCATCGGCTGACGGCTGGTTTCCACCGGACGTTTGGCCAGTTGCGAACGCACGACCATCACCGCAAAGATGCCGATCGGCACGTTGATGAAGAAGATCCACGGCCAGCTATAACTGTCGGTAATCCAGCCACCGAGAATGGGACCTGCAATCGGCGCAACCACCGTAACCATCGCCAGTAACGCGAGGGCCATCCCTCGCTTCGCGGGCGGATAGACCGCGATCAACAGGGTTTGCGTCATCGGGTACAACGGCCCGGCGACCAGACCTTGCAGCACGCGGAAGCCGATCAGTTCCGGCATCGAGGTGGAAATACCGCAGAGAAACGAGGCCAACACGAACAGAATGGTGGCCCAGAGAAAAAGCTTCACCTCGCCGAAACGGCGGCTGAGCCAACCGGTGAGCGGCAACGCAATCGCGTTGCTCACGGCGAACGAGGTGATCACCCAGGTGCCCTGCTCCGAACTCACCCCGAGGTTGCCGGAAATCGTCGGCAGCGCCACGTTGGCAATGGTGGTGTCGAGCACTTGCATGAAGGTCGCCAGCGACAGGCCAATGGTGCTGAGCAACAGGCTGGGCGGCGTGAAAGAAGCGTTATTGCTCATTGTGAATCCTATGAAACCAGGTTGACGCCGCGTGCTGATGAACACCGCCCCCCCTGTGGGAGCGAGCTTGCTCGCGAAGGCGGTGTACCAGACAAATCAACGGCGAATGACACTCCGCTTTCGCGAGCAAGCTCGCTCCCACAATGGGCAGTGCCAAAGTCTCGATTCAGCGTTGCGCGGTTTTGCTCACCGCTGCGCTGTTGTCGTGGATCAGCTGCGCAATCATCGCGTCGGCTTCGGCCAGTTGGCGGTCGTAGACATTGGTGCTGAACGAGGCTTTCTGCGGTGGCTGTTGCGCCAACACCGGGCCGCTCTGGTCGTGCAGATTCACTTCAACGTTGGTCGACAGACCGACGCGCAGCGGGTGCTTGGCCAGTTCTTCGGCATTGATGTGAATCCGCACCGGCACACGCTGAACGATCTTGATCCAGTTACCGGTGGCGTTCTGCGCCGGCAGCAGAGCAAACGCGCTGCCGGTGCCAGCGCCGAGGCTGTCGACGGTGCCGCTGTATTTCACGTCGCTGCCATAGATGTCGGATTCGATATCGACCGGCTGACCGATGCGCATGTCACGCAGTTGGGTTTCCTTGAAGTTGGCATCGATCCACAGCTGATCCAGCGGAATCACCGCCATCAACGCCGTGCCCGGTTGCACACGCTGACCGAGTTGCACGGTGCGCTTGGCGACGTAACCGGTGACCGGCGCGATCAAGGTGCTGCGCGCATTGGTCAGGTACGCCTGACGCAGATCGGCTGCGGCCGACATCACGTCCGGATGCGACGACACCACGGTGTCATCAACCAGGGCGCTGGTGGTTTTCAGTTGCTGCTTCGCATTGGCCAAGGCGTTTTGCGCCGAGGTCAGGTCGTCGCGAGCGTGGGACAGTTCTTCCTGGGAAATCGCCCCGCCCTGCGCCAGGTTTTTCCGGCGGTTGTAATTGTCCTGGGCCTTCTGCACTTCGGCCTGTTGCGCGTTGACCTGGGCTTTCATGCCGTCAACGTTGCTGTACAGACCGCGCACCTGACGCACGGTGCGCGCCAGTTTTGCCTGCGCACTTTGCAGACCGACTTCGGCGTCGTTCGGGTCGAAGTTGATCAGCACCTGACCTTCGTGAACCAGATCACCATCGTCTGCGCCAATGCTGACCACGGTGCCGGTCACCAGCGGGGTGATTTCGACGACGTTACCGTTGACGTAGGCGTCGTCAGTGCTCTCGTTAAAGCGTCCGATGAATTCGTGATACGCCCAGACGCCAGCGCAGGCGAGCAGGACGACAACGGCCAGCACCAGCAGCATCACTTTGCGTTTGCGCGGGTTGCCGTTGTCGGGCGTGTTGTCTTGAGCTTGAGTGTTTTCGGCAGTGGCCATGACAAATACCTGAATTAGTTGTGCGGCGTGGCTGGGGTGGCGTTGGCTGCGGTCAGGGTCTGCCCCTGAAAGCCGCCGCCCAGCGCTTGCATCAGTTGAATCGACAGGTCGATCTGCTCGGCATTGAGGTTGGCCAACTGACGCTGGGCCTGCAGCAATTGCTGCTCGATGCTGAGCACGTCCAGGTAGTTGCCGATGCCGGAACCGTAACGCTGGACGACGGTGTTGTAAGAGTCCTGAGCAATCTCGGTGGCGTGTTGCTGCGCACCGATCTGCCGGCCGATGTCACGCAACTGGTTGATCGTGTCGCTGACATCGCCCAGTGCTTTCACCAGGCTTTCGTTGTACTGCGCCACCGCCAGATCGTAATCAGCGTCGCGCGCATCGAGGTTGGCGCGCAGGCGTCCGCCGTCGAAGATCGGCACCGAAATGGTCGGGGCAATGTTGAAGAAGCGACTGGCCGAGCCGAACATCGCGTCACCCAACAACGATTCGGCACCGGCGGAAGCCGACAGGTTCAAGTTGGGATAGAACTGGGTTTTCGCCGAGTCGATGTCTTTGCTCGCGGCCTCTACACGCCAGCGCGCAGCAACCAGATCCGGACGACGACCGAGCAGTTCCGCCGGCAATACCGATGGCACGGCGACAGCGCTAGCCTGAAGCACTTTCGGTCGGGCGATTTCATTGCCGCGATCCGGGCCTTTGCCGAGTAGCACAGCCAAGGCAATCCTGGCGCTGTTCAGACGTTTTTCCGCGTCGATCAGGCTGGCCTCGGAACTGGCTTCCAGACTTTGCGTTTGCTGGAACTGGTACTGGCTGTCGATCCCGGAACTCAGGCGACGCTGGCTCAGGTCGAGCATCTGCTTGGTGCGTTTCAGGTCGTCGTTGGCCAGGTCGTAGACGATGTGCGCCTGACCGAGATCGCTGTAGGCACGAGCGACGTCCGCGGCGAGGGTCAGCTGAGCAGCCTGACGATCAACTTCAGCGGCACGGGCCTGACCGAGTGCAGCTTCCCAGGCATCACGCTGGCCGCCCCACAGGTCAAAGTTGTAATTGAAACCGGCACTGACATTACGCACGGTGGCATAGGCATCGCCCTGCCCCAGCGGATCCTGATCCTTGGCCAGACGCGAACGGCTGATGCCGGCGCTGGCGTCGAGGGTCGGATAGCGTGCGGCGTCGGCGGCATACGCCGCGGCGCTGGCCTGATGGGCGCGCGCTTCGGCAATCTGCATGTCCGGGCTGTCCTGCAGGGCCTCGCGGATCAAGCCGTCGAGTTGCGGATCGCCGAGGCTGGTCCACCAGTCGCTTTTCGGCCACGCGGCCGACGACAGGGTCACGCCGTTGAGGGATTGGCCGGCCTTCAGGCTTTTCGCATCGAGGCTCTGGCCTTGGGTGTCGAGGCCGCTGTAGTTGGCGCAACCGGCGAGGATCATCGCCGACAGCACCAACGTCAGGCTGCTGCGCAAGGTTTTACCGCTCATTGTGTTCACCTAACCGCTGGATAGTGATCGGGTCACCGGCTGCCAGCAGGATTTTCTTGAGAATGTATTCCAGGGTTTTCAACTCGTCCGGGGTGACGGCGCCCGCCAGTTCATTCATTGCATCGGCGCCGATGTGCGGCAGGCGATCGGCCAGTTGCTGGCCTTGTTCGGTCAGTTTCAGTTGCACCTGACGGCGATCGCCTTCGCTGCGTTGGCGAGCCAGGAAACCTTTCTGCTCCAGACGATCAAGCATGCGCGTCATCGAACCGCTGTCGAGCGACAGATGCCGGCACAGTTCGGCCGGGGTATCGACGCCGTACTGGGCCATGATGATCAACACCTTGAACTGCGCGGCGGTGATGCCGTGAGGTTCCATGTGGGTGTCGATGATCCGGTCCTTGAGCAACGCCGCACGGCCAAGCAACAGGCCGAGATGGCAATGTTTGAATTCGTCCGGGGTGAAATGCTTCATGTACTCACCTAATAACTGCCTAGGCAGTGAATGTATGTCGAGATGTTACTGCCTAGGCAGCGAATGTCAACGCAATAGTTAGGTTGCTTTGTAATTAGTTGACCAATGGAGTGGGATTTGTTGCGCACGCACTGACGCCTTCGCGAGCAGGCTCGCTCCCACAGGGATCTCCATCAGGCACAAACTCTGTGCTGATCAGAGATCCAATGTGGGAGCGAGCCTGCTCGCGAGGGGCGCGACTCGGTACAGGATCAATCAGGATTCGTCGGAAGGACGGGCAGATGGCGGTTGCACCGGATGCACCTCCCGCCCACGCAAGGCAGTCGCCACATACCCACAGGCGCGTTTGCTCACCGCGTAAATACTGTGCCAGCCCGGCGGTGCCGGCTCGACCGCAGCATGCAGCGCCCGCGCATAATCGAGCACCAGCCCGGGCGTCCAGGCCATCACCTCGGCGCGCTTGCGCACTTGCGCCGCGACCCAGAACTCGCGGCTGATGATGACTCGGGCGAAGTCGAGCATGCTCGAATGGCCGCGGTTCATCGCCCCTTCAAGGGCCGCTTCGAGGCTATGGGCGACAGCGCTGGAACAGTTGCGACTGGTCAGGTTGTATGTGCTGTTCTGCCGATACTCCGTCCAGAACGCATGGAGGCGCCGGGCGTCGTAGTGGGCAAAACTGACCTGCACCGAAGACGGGCACCAGTCAGCCACCTCGCCGGCATAATCCGGCAGAAACCTGCCGGCGACATCGTTGTTCGGTGTCGCCCGCAGCAAACGCACGAAATCCCCCGCCGAACGATCGATGTCGTTCAACGGGTAATGGCTGATGTAAATGTCCGGGCCACATTCCAGTGCCGCATGGCCGGCGGAGATCACGCCGTTGATGTCGACCGCCGCGATGTATCGATTGAGCAGGCGATTGCGCACCAAGGTGTCGTCCACGGTGCCGCTCGGGGTCCAGACATGAATCACCAGCGCGTTGCTGCTGGCCGGCGCACTGACCGCAGCCGGGCTTGTCAGCGGCGGCTGGTTTTTGAAGCGCACCGCTTGCCGCAACAAGGCGCAACCGGTGAGGAAGAGGCTCATGCCAATGCAAAACGGCACCGTGCCCTTATACAGCGTCGGGTACGGCTCGAGAATAAACACGCCAAAGCCGATTTCGAACAAGCCCGCCAGCAGCGACACTTGCCAACCGACAAAGCGCACGACCACCGCAGCCGCCAGCCGAAAGACCCCATCGATTATAAAAGCCCCGCCAAACAGCACCGCCAGAATCAGCCCGGCCGCATGTTGCCTGTCGACGATCAGCAGCCCCAGGACGAGAAACGCCAGACCTCGCGCTTTGCGCAGAGCCGCTGCGGTCCCGGCTTGTGGGGCCGGCACCAGCAGAAGGATCAGCGCTTCGAGCAACAACAGATAGCCGAAAAGATGCAGCGGGAAATACAAAACACCGTCCAGCGCATCAATGAAAATGCCCACACCCGCCGCGCCCCAGACAACGCCCGTCAGCGCCAGCGCGGACCAACGCTTGCGGACAAATTCGTGACCGAGCAAGACCATACTCAAGCGGACCATAGGCGTCTCTGTTCTTTTCGGGCAGCCGCCAACCGCGCAGCGTTCGGGCTGCGATGAGTCTAATACATTCTGGAAAAGCCGGATCGCAGGGACGCGACCCGGCTATTGGCAACACGACCTAGAAATCGCGCTTATAGAAGATATCCAGCGAGCTCGCGACACCACTGGCCGCTTCGACATACACCTTCTTGCTCAGCTTGTAGCGCAGTGCGATGGTGCTGGCCGGTTCAAACACGCCGACGCCATAACGCAAACTGAGCTTCTCGGTGATATTGCCGCTGGCGACCACGCTGGTGGCATCGCCGCTGCCTTGGGTGTCGAGCTGGAAGTCCTGAATGCCGAGGTCTTTGGCCAGTCCGCTGGTAACCCCGGAGCTGCCCATCAAGCCCAAGCCCAGCGCCGCTTGCGCGAGCATGTTGTTGTCTTCGCCGTTGGTGCTCAGCGGACGGCCCAGAATCAGGTAGGACAGCGCCTGCTCCTGACTCATCGCCGGCTCGGAGAAGATCTGCGTGGTCGGCTGCTCGGCGCTGCCGCTCAGGCGAATACCGGCGATCACGTCGTCGGTCTGGCGAATCGCTTCGATGTCCAGATACGGCTGATCGATCGGGCCGGCGAACAGCAGA
Organism: Pseudomonas sp. WC2; assembly: GCF_050586545.1. Taxonomy (NCBI): domain Bacteria; kingdom Pseudomonadati; phylum Pseudomonadota; class Gammaproteobacteria; order Pseudomonadales; family Pseudomonadaceae; genus Pseudomonas; species Pseudomonas sp. WC2. The sequence goes on from NZ_JBOBDR010000028.1 coordinate 15,245, forward strand.
CGCGCTCGCCGCACTGACAGGCGCTGGCCGTAGGCACTGTAACGGCCATCGTTGAGCCACAGCTCGCCACGGGTATCCATGTTGTCGCCGATGTGCACATGCCCCTGCACGTTGGCGGTCAGACCAAATCCGGCGAAGGCGAGTTTGTCGTCACCGACCACCACGTCGATGTCCATTTTCATGGCCATCGGTGGTTTGCCCTCTTCGGTCTGCGCGCCGACGATGATCGTGTCGTCGGAGACTTTCACCGTCGATGGCGGCAATTCGCGCACGGTGATTTCGCCTCTGGGCACCAGCACTTTGCCGGCAATCTTCAACTCGTCGCCGGCCATGGAAATCTTCAGGTCCGGCGCGACTTCCAGTTTCGCGTACGGCTCAACGGTGACCGGCAATTGCGTGCCCTTGAGCGCCAGATCAACGGCCAGCGCCTGACCCCAGGCGACATTGCCGTTCAAACTGCCCTGCCCGCTCTTGCCGCTTTTCCAGCCGCCGTCGAGGCGCACGGATTCGCCAGCGATCACCGCGGTGAGTTGCAGATTTTGCAGTTCCATCGGCAATTCAGCGCCGGACACTTCGCCGTCGCTCAATTGCACGGTGCCGTTGACCAGCGGCGCCAGCAAGCCACCGGAAATCGTGCCACTGCCGTTAAGGCGCCCGGTGAGTTTCTCGACCATTGGCACAAACGGCCGTGCCACCGACAGATCCAGTCCAGAGAGGCGGAACGAACCGCTCAGCGGTTTGTTTTTCGGCAACGGATTAAGCTGCGCCTGCACCATCAATTCACCGAGTTTGCCGCCGACGAAATTGAGTTCGGTGTCGACGCGTTTCGGCGTCAGTTTGCTGGTGAGTTTCAGCGTCTGGTACGGGAAGTCCAGCCACTGATCCTTGTCCTTCATGCGCAACGTACCGCCGCTGGCGTCAACGCTGACCACGCCGTTCGGGCCGCTGGCCGGCAGATCCAGTTGCAGGTCGGCGTTGAGTTTGCCCTTCCAGGCAAAATCTTTCGGCAACCACTGCGCCAGGCTTTCAATGGGGAACTGCTTGAGGTGGTAACGCAGTTTCGGCTCAGGCATCAGCCGCTGATCTTCACCGCACAAGCTGGCGCCGCCGGACAGCCAGCAATGCGCGCCGAAGTTGATTTTGCCGTCGGCCAGACGTTCGAGTCTGGCCGGATTTTGCAGTTTCCAGTCCTGGCCGCCGGCCTGAATATCACCGCTGGCCAGGCGTCCGCGCCAGTTGCCCTTGTCCAGAGTGCCATCCAGGCCGAGGGCCAGTTTCAGCTGCGGGCCAATCAGGTCGAGGTTGAGTTTCTGGTTCTTGATATCGCCCTGAGCGCTCGCGGTCAGCGTGCCCAGCGAGGTATCGCCGGCCTGAATGCCGCTGCCTTTCAGATCGATCTTCGCCCGTTGCGCACTGTCGAGGGTCGCATCGAGATTGAGGCTTTGCAGGCGATTGTCCTGGAACGCCAATTGCGAGCCTTGCAGGTTGAGTTTGCCCTGCGGCGCCTTCAACGTACCGGCGACATTGACCTGACCATTGACCTGCCCGCGCAGTTGCGGCCAGAGCTGGGCCAGTCGCGACAACTTGATGTCGATCTGCCCGGCGAGTTTTTCGTGCAGGCTGCCCTTGCCGTTGATGCTGTTGTCGCCGAGGCGGATTTGCAGGGCATTCAGGTTCCACTGTTCGCCAGCGCCGTCGGCCTTGGCCTGGAGAATCGCCGGTTGGCCACGCAGTTTGCCTTTAAGGTCGAGATCGGCGGTCAGGCTCAGGCGCTCATTCTTCATTTCGCCCTTGCTTTTCAGAGGCCCGGCCAAAGTGCCCGGCAATTCGGCGACCCAGTACGCCGGGTTCAGCGCCGACAGATCCAGCGCGGTGTCCCAGGCGATGCCATCGGCGAACTGCACATTCACATGACCTTCAGCCTTGCCCTGCCCGGCTTGCATTTTCAACTGCGGCAAAGCGATCTGTTTAAGGCTGCCGCTGAACGGACTGCTCAGGGTAAACGCGCCTGCCGGGCCATCCAGAGCGGCGTCGAAGTTACCGAGGTATTGACCGTCGGTGTAGGAAACTTCGCCAGTGAAGGTACGCAAGGCGACTTGTGGCTCGTCGATTTCGTTGTAGAGCCGATGCCACGGGAAATCCTGCCAGTTGATAGTGGCTTGGGCGGTGAGGCCTTTGCTCCAGTCGACGCTACCGGTGAGTTTGAGGCTTTGTTTGTCGTTGGCCGTCAGATCGAGGCCGGCGATCTGCGCGCCGCTGGCATCGACTTTGCCTTTGAGCAGCAGCGCCACCGGGCCTTGATCGGCGGGGAGTTCGGCATTGCCGTTTAACTGGTAACCGTTTTTCAGATCGCCTTCGCCAGTCAGTCGCAATTTATTCAGTTGCAGCGTGTCGGGCAGATCGGCGCTTGGTTTGAACGCCTCGGAAGTGATGCGCACCTTGGCCGGGAGGTTTTCCGCCAACGGTTGCAGCTCGCCGCTCAACTGGCCGTCGAGGTAACCACGGCTGTCGGCGTGCAAGTTGAGACTTTTCAACAGATCGCCGTCGACCTTCAACGCCAACGTCCACGGCTCAGTGCCCGGCGACGGCAAAGTCAGATCGCCGGCAATGTTCAACGGCCAGTCACCGGTCGGCGTGAGTGTGCCAGACAGGTTCAGGTTGAGTTCGTCGCGCTGCAATTTCACGCTGTCGATCTGCAGGCCTTGGGCGGTCCAGTGCGCCGCCAGTTGCAAGCCCTGCAGCTCTTCACTGCCGTTGAACATCAGACTGCCGACCTTGACGTCGCCCAGCTCAATGGCCAGCGGCAGTTGCAGGTCCGGCAATTTGATCGGGCCACTCTCGGTGGTTTCTTCACTGGGCGGAAATTGCAGGATGACTTGATCAGCCTGAAGCTGTTCGATGCACAGGGTCATGCGCGTCAGGCACAGCGGCGACCAGGCGAAGATTGCCTTGTTCAGCTCGACGCGGCTGCTGTCCTGCTGCCAGACCAGATGATCGGCGCTCCATTGGCCGCCGAGGCGACCGTGGAAATTGTCGACTGTCAGGCCGGGCACGAGTCCCAGCACCCAACGGCTGCCAGCCTGCGTGCCGAGCACGGCGGTGAGGCTCAATACAATCAACAACACCAGCGCCAACAGCGTCAGTGCCGTTATTTTCAAACCACGCTTCACAGCTCAGGCCCCATGGAAAAGTGCAGCCGGATGCCGCCATCGTCGTCGAGTGCATGGGCCAGGTCGAGGCGGATCGGCCCCACCGGCGAGACCCAGCGCACACCAATACCGACCCCGGTCTTGAGGTTCGGCAGTTCGAGTTTGTTGAAGGAGTTGCCCTGATCGACAAAGGTCGCCACGCGCCATTTTTCGGCGATCGAATATTGATACTCGACGCTGCCGGCGACCATGTAGCGCCCGCCGATGCGGTCGCCTTCAGAGTTTTTCGGCGACAGGCTCTGATAATCGTACCCACGCACGCTCTGATCGCCACCGGCGAAGAAACGCAGCGATGGCGGAATCGAGTTGTAGCCGTTGGTGGCGCTGCCGCCGACCTGCACGCGACCAAGGAAGCGGTGTTTGTCGAACACCGTGGTCAGGCCTTTGACCAACGCCGTGCCATATAAAAGGTTGTTGTCCGAACCGAGACCTTCCTTCGCCACTTTGCTTTCGAAGCTCAAGCGGTAGCCGTTGCGCGGGTCGATGCGGTTGTCGCTTTTCAGGTACGAATAACTGATGCCGGGCATCAACAAGGTGCTCAGGCCGGAGTCGTCGCCGAGTTCGTATTCTTCGCGCTGCCACTTCAGCGAAATCACTCGCTGCCAGCCGCTCGGCAACTTGCTGTGCCATTCCGGGCCGAAAGTCAGCAGTTTGCTCAACGTGTCGGAACCGTCGATGTCTTCGAATTGGTAACCGCCGGCCCAACGCAGTTTGTCGGTCAGCGGCGGGTCGAGCGGGATGTCGTAGAACAGCCCGACGTTTTGCCGCGGCGCCGACAGCTCGGCTTCCCAGCCATAACTGTCGCCCTGCGGGTTGACCCAGTGACGGGTCCAGTTGGCTTTGATGCGCGGGCCGACGTCAGTGGAATAACCGAGGCCAAGGCCCATGGTCCGCGGCTTGCGCGTGTCGAGTTTGACCTCGACCGGGATCACGTCGTTTTTCGCGGCGGTCGGTGCGGCGTCGACGCGTACGCCTTCGAAATAGCCGCTCGATTGCAGGTCGCGGTTGAGTTCGGCGATCAGCTCGGAATCGTACGGCTCGCCCTCCTTGAACGGCACCATGCGTTGCAGCAGATCTTCGTCGAACGGCGTATCGCCTTCGAAACTGACTTTGCCCAGCGCATAACGCGGGCCGCTGTCGTAGATCAATTCAATGTCGGCCACCCCGGCGCGCGGGTCGACCAGGAGTTTTTGCCGGGTGAAATGGCCGCTGAAGAAACCGAAGCGCGAGGCCTGATTCTGAATCAGGCGTTTGGCGTCTTCGTAACGGCCATGGTTAAGCACCGCGCCAGACTTGAGCACGTCGCTTTTCGGCACACGAAATGATTTGAGGGAGGCCGCCGGGCCATCAACGCGAATGGTGACGTTGCGCAGACGAATCGGTTCGCCGGGATCGATTTTCAGCACCAGGCGCGGTTTCTCGCCGCCCTTGACGTCACTTTCGATCTGCGGCTGGTAATAACCCAAGGCCTGGGCCGCTTTGCGCGCCTGCTCTTCGGCACCACGACTGAAGCGCAGCAAGGCTTCTTCGTCGCGATCGCCGAGGCTGCCGATATAGCCCTCTATATTGGCCTTCAGTTCATCGTTGGACGGTTTGATCCGTACGTCCAATTCACTTTGCGCCAGCGCCGCGCAGCTGGTTAACAGCAGGAGCACGCCACTGGTAAATCTTCCTGGAAACTTCATAGGCGCGGATGCTATCACGGGCTTGGGAGCGTGATAGAACAGGAAATTTCCCAAGAAGTTCGATTGTTATGCTGTTGCAGTTTGTAACACCTGCGGATTGGCGTGGAAAAATACGTGTTCACGCACCGGTCCGACGGCAACCTCGCCGATCTCCTCGTAACCCTGCCTTTTATAGAATTCCAGGTAACGCGGATTGCCGGTGTCGAGCACCACGCCTTGCGAGGTTTCGTCGACCGCGCACCAGTTGTGTACCGCCGTCAATAATTGCTCGCCAAAGTGCTTGCCCTGAAATTGTGGGTGAATGCCCAGCAGCGGCAACATGTGCACCGAATCGGTCGGCACGCAGGCCGAGACCGCATCGTGGTATTCCAGATAACGCCGGGTGCAGCGGAAACCCGTGCTGAGCACCATGCGCAGGCGCCACGCCCAACTCTCGGTAACGCCCAGGCGTCGTTGCGGCGGCGCGATCAGGGCGATGCCGATCAGGCGATCGTTGACCAGCAGGCCGATGGCCGGCAGATCCTGGAGAAAGTGTTGTTTGACCAGTTCACGCACCGTCGCCCGCACCCGTTGTTCGTAGCCAGGGCGCTCGGCTTCGAACAGGTAACCGAAGGTCGGCTCGTGGCGATAGGCCTGATACAGCAGCGATCGGGCCTCGCGCGAGTAGCCGCGGTCGAGCATATGAATGTCGGCGATGGCGGTCTGGGTTTCAGGCATGACGGTGATTCTCCCCGGGGCGCGTGCAAATGGCCGCGCTCTTGTTGGTACGAACCTTTTGGCGGTGGGACAGTTCCCCACAGGTATAGACCAACTCGGGATCTTCATCGATCTTTGCCGGCCCCTTCGCGAGCAGGCTCGCTCCCACATTCAGATCGCGTACAAATCCCACAGGCCAAAATGATTTCTCCCACACTGGCCCATCTCCCCCATGTCAGCTAGCATCGCCCTTTTGCCAGGACTGCCGACCATGAAGATCGTTTCCTTCAACATCAACGGACTGCGCGCCCGTCCGCATCAGCTGGCAGCGCTGATCGACAAACACCAGCCGGACGTGATCGGTCTGCAGGAAACCAAAGTCCACGACGACCAGTTCCCGCTCGAAGAAGTCCGCGCCCTCGGTTACCACGTGTATTTCCATGGCCAGAAAGGTCACTACGGCGTGGCGATGCTCTCGCGTCAGGAACCGATCGCCATTCATAAAGGGTTTGCCACCGACGAAGAAGACGCCCAGCGCCGCTTTATCTGGGGCACCTTCGCCGACGCCAATGGCGTGCCGGTGACGATCATGAACGGCTATTTCCCACAGGGCGAAAGCCGCGACCACCCGACCAAATTCCCCGCCAAGCAGCGTTTCTACAGCGATCTGCAAGCACTGCTGGAAAGCCAGTTCCACAACGAACAGCCGGTGGTGGTGATGGGCGATGTGAACATTTCCCCGGAAGACTGCGACATCGGCATCGGCCCGGACAACATGAAGCGCTGGCTGAAAACCGGCAAATGCAGCTTCCTGCCGGAGGAACGCGAGTGGATGGCGCGCCTGAAAAATTGGGGCCTGACTGACAGTTATCGCCACCTGAACCCGGACGTGACCGACATGTTCAGCTGGTTCGACTACCGCAGCCGTGGCTTTGAAGATGAGCCAAAGCGCGGGCTGCGGATTGATGTGATTCTGGCGTCGCACGGTTTGTTGCCGCGGGTGAAGGCGGCGGGCGTGGACTACGAATTGCGCGGAATGGAAAAGCCGTCCGACCACGCGCCGATCTGGCTTGAATTGGCCTGATCTTCCTATCACCTGAAATCCCCTGTGGGAGCGAGCCTGCTCGCGAAAGCGGTGTGTCAGTCACCAAAAATGGTTCTGATACACCGCATTCGCGAGCAAGCTCGCTCCCACATTTGGATCACTGTCATCTTCAAGTAACTTTTCTGACTTAATCTCCCCGGCAATCCCCTTGGCTTGATTCGGTGCCGGCATGACCCTGCGTGTTCTGTGCGTCTTTCTATTGAGTGCGTGGCTGACGGCGTCTGCCGCCGGTTTGCCGGTGCCGGACGACGGCCCCGCGCTGCGCATTCAAGGCTCCAACACCATCGGCGCCGAACTCGGGCCGGCGCTGGTGGAAGGCTTGCTGCAGGAACAGGGTCTGCTCAAAGTCCACCGGGAACCCCCTGACACCGCCAACGAACAACGCATCGTCGCTCAGACCGCCCAAGGCAAACGCGTGGTTGTTGAAGTCGCCGCCCACGGTTCCAGCACCGGGTTTGCCGCGTTGAAAAACGCCAGCGCAGATCTCGCCGCCTCCTCCCGCGAGATCAAGGACAGTGAGCTGCAGACCCTTCAATCACTGGGCGATCTGAAAAGCGCCGCCGCCGAACAAGTCATCGCCATCGATGGTCTGGCGATCATTCTTCATCCCGACAATCCGCTACAACAACTCGACACTGAGCAACTGGCGCGAATCTTCTCCGGCGAGGTGAAAACCTGGGAAGACCTCGGCGGGCGTGGCGGTGCGATTCATCTCTATGCGCGAGATGATCAGTCCGGCACGTACGACACGTTTAAGGAACTGGTCCTCAGTCGTCGTGGGAAAACTCTGAGCAGCGCGGCGAAAAGGTTTGAATCCAGCGAGCAATTGTCCGATGCCGTCAGCGGCGACCCGCAGGGTATTGGCTTCATTGGTTTGCCCTACGTGCGCCAGGCCAAAGCCGTGGCCATTGCCGATGGCGCATCGCAACCCATGCTGCCGCTGAGCAGCCTGATCGCCACTGAAGATTATCCGTTGTCGCGGCGGCTGTTCCTTTATCTGCCGCCCGACAGCAGCAACCCGTGGGCCAAGGCATTGGTGGCGTTTGCGCAAAGCCGTGAGGGCCAGTTGATTGTGGCGGCCAACGGTTTTGTCAGCCAGACCGTGCACGCCATGACTGTCGCGCCGAATGCGCTGATGCCCGAGGGGTATCAATCCCTCAGCCGTCACGCCCAACGTCTGACGGTGAACTTCCGTTTCGAGGAAGGCAGCGCCAACCTGGACAACAAGGCGCGTCAGGATCTGGCGCGGGTGCTCGACTATATAAAGCGCCACGAAAAGACCGAACGCGCGGTGACGCTGGTGGGTTTTGGTGATGCCAAGGATGACCCGGCGCGCGCGGATCTGCTGTCGAAGCTGCGGGCGATGGCGGTGCGACGGGAGTTGGTGAAGAACGGCGTGGTGCTGCGCGAGGTGCGCGGCTTTGGCGCGTTGATGCCGGTGGCAGCGAACAATGCGGATGAGGGAAGGATCAAGAATCGGCGAGTTGAGGTTTGGGTGTACTGAGATCCCCTGATCGTTCCCACGCTCCGCGTGGTAAGGCCGCCATGGACGCTCCGCGTCCACTGTGACGCGGACCGTCACGGGATGCATTCCCACGCAGAGCGTGGGAACGATCAGGATCTCTCAGTGCTGGATCAGCGTTCGCTTCGCAGCATCTCTTTTGGCACATACTTGCCAATTTCAAACTTGCCAATCGCCGCGCGGTGCACTTCGTCCGGGCCGTCGGCCAGGCGCAATGTGCGTTGCATCGCATACATATAAGCCAGCGGGAAATCGTTCGACACCCCTGCCCCGCCATGCATCTGGATCGCCCGGTCGATCACCCGCAGCGCGACGTTCGGCGCAACCACCTTGATCTGTGCGATCTCGCTCTTGGCGATTTTGTTACCCACGGTGTCCATCATGTACGCCGCTTTCAATGTCAGCAGGCGGGCCATGTCGATCTCCATCCGCGAATCGGCGATCTTGTCGACGTTACCGCCCAGACGCGCCAGCGGTTTGCCGAAGGCGGTGCGGCTCACCGAGCGCTTGCACATCAATTCCAATGCACGTTCCGCCATGCCGACCGAACGCATGCAGTGGTGAATGCGGCCTGGGCCGAGACGACCCTGAGCAATTTCAAAGCCACGTCCTTCACCCAAAAGGACGTTTTCGTACGGCACGCGCACGTTGTCGAACAGCACTTCGGCATGGCCGTGCGGTGCATCGTCGTAACCGAACACCGGCAACGGACGCACGATTTTTACGCCGGGGGTATCGACCGGTACGAGGATCATCGAGTGCTGAGCGTGGCGCGGTGCATCGGGATTGCTCAGGCCCATGAAGATGAGGATCTTGCAGCGCGGATCGCAGGCGCCGGAGGTCCACCATTTTTTGCCGTTGATCACCCACTCGTCACCATCACGCACGGCGCGGGCGGCCATGTTGGTGGCGTCGGACGAGGCCACGTCCGGTTCAGTCATGGCGAACGCCGAGCGAATTTCGCCGCGCAGCAGCGGTTCGAGCCAGCGCTGTTTCTGTTCTTCGTTGGCGTAGCGCACCAGCACTTCCATGTTGCCGGTGTCCGGCGCCGAGCAGTTGAACGGCTCGGGGCCGAGCAGCGAGCGGCCCATGATTTCCGCCAGTGGCGCGTATTCGAGGTTGGTCAGGCCAGCACCGAGTTCCGACTCCGGCAGAAACAGATTCCACAAACCTTCGGCCTTGGCCTTGGCTTTGAGCTCTTCCATGATCGCCGTCGGCTGCCAGCGATCGCCTTCGGCAACCTGGCGTTCGAACACGGCTTCGGCCGGGTAAACATAAGTGTCCATGAACGCGGTTACGCGCTCACGCAGTTCTTGCACCTTGGGCGAATAAGCGAAATCCATGAGCAATTACCTTCTCTGGCAGAGGTTGTTTAAGTCATGCAATCGATGCTAGAACAGCGTTGATAATTTACCTAGCCTATTCTCGGCGTGTATAAACATTCATCACCGATATATGATCGGCTGATTGCCAGCCGTTAAAACCGCCCTAAATAACAAGAGAAGCCGCGTTATGAATCTGAGTAAGGTCGACCTCAACCTTTTCATCGTCTTCGACGCGATCTACACCGAAGCCAACCTGACCCGCGCCGGGCAGATTGTCGGCATTACCCAGCCAGCGGTGTCCAACGCCTTGGCGCGGTTGCGTGAAACCTTCAACGACCCGCTCTTTGTGCGCACCGCCCAGGGTATGGTGCCGACGCCGATGGCGCAGAACATCATCGGCCCGGTGCGTAACGCGCTGTCGCTGCTGCGCGTGTCGGTTCAGGAAAGCCGCATTTTCAACCCGGCGCAAGCGGTCAAGACCTACCGCATCAGCATGACCGACCTCACCGAGGCAGTGATCCTGCCGCCGCTGTTTCAACGTCTGCGCCGGTTGGCGCCGACCGTCATCATCGAAAGCTTTCTATCGAAACGTCGCGAAACCACCAAGGAACTGGCGGCCGGGCGCCTGGATTTCGCCGTGGATGCGCCGCTCAACACCGACCCGCAGGTGCGTCACGTCAAGCTGATGGAAGACCGCTACGTGTGTGCGATGCGCAAGGGACATCCGATGGCGGGCAAGGAGAAGCTCTCGCTGGATGACTATCTATCGCTGACCCACATCCACATCTCCAGCCGTCGCAGTGGCCTGGGGTATGTCGATCTGGCGCTGGGCAAAATGGGCATTCAGCGCAAGATCGCGCTGCGTTCGCAGCATTATTTGATGGCCTCGCAGGTGATGCAGCAAACCGATATGGTCATGACCGTGCCGGAGCGTTTTGCCCGAAGGCATGAGCTGCAGGCGTTTAACCTGCCGGTGAATGATGTGCCGCCGGTGGAAACGCATCTGTATTGGCATGAGAGCACCGATCAGGACCCGGCGAATCGCTGGATGCGCGAGCAGATGATCGAGTTGTGCCAGCAGGTGACGGCGCAGGAGAAGAAGCTCGATAAGGTGTAGGGCTTTTTACCGCGGCGCTGCCATCGCGAGCAGGCTCGCTCCCACATTCGACCGCGTTTATCCGGCTGAAATGCGATTCGATGTGGGAGCGAGCCTGCTCGCGAAGGAGCCATGAAATACAACCCAAATCATCCCGCTTGACGTAAACGTCAACTCACCATTAGCTTAGCGCCAAGACCTTTTTCCGAGCGCTTCCATGAGCAGCCAGACCTACAGCATTTCCGACCTCGCCCGCGAGCTGGACATCACCACCCGGGCGATCCGTTTCTATGAAGAGCAAGGCCTGCTCAGCCCTGAGCGCCGTGGCCAGGAGCGCATCTATTCACCGCGCGACAAGGTCAGTCTGAAGCTGATCCTGCGTGGCAAGCGCATCGGTTTTTCCCTGGCCGAATGCCGCGAGCTGATCGAGCTTTACGACCCGTCGAGCGGTAACACCAAACAGCTCAACAGCATGCTGGCGAAAATCACCGAGCGCCGGGAACAGCTTGAGCAGCAGTTGCTGGATATCGAACAGATGAAGCTCGAACTCGATACCGCTGAAGAACGCTGCGTGCAAGCGCTGGAGCAAACGCTCAAGAGCCAGCAGGCCATTCAGTAACAATCCCATTCCCTGTGGGAGCGAGCCTGCTCGCGAATGCAATTTGTCATTCGACATCTAGGGTGATTGACCCGGCGCTTTCGCGAGCAAGCTCGCTCCCACAGGGTTCTTCACGAATTCAAAAGAGCAGGTCAACCGCCATGTCCCTCCCCTCCCAAGTACGCCTGATCGAAGTCGGCCCGCGCGATGGCCTGCAGAACGAAGCCCAGCCCATCAGCGTCGCCGACAAGGTGCGACTGGTCGACGCGCTCAGCGCCGCTGGTCTTGGCTATATAGAAGTCGGCAGTTTCGTTTCGCCCAAATGGGTGCCGCAAATGGCCGGCTCCGCCGAGGTATTCGCGCAGATCCAGCGCAAACCCGGCGTAACCTACGGCGCATTGGCGCCGAACCTGCGCGGCTTCGAAGATGCGATTGCCGCCGGGGTCAAGGAAGTCGCGGTATTCGCTGCTGCTTCCGAGGCCTTCTCGCAGCGCAACATCAATTGCTCGATCAGCGAGAGCCTGGCGCGCTTCGCGCCGATCATGGAAGCGGCGCAACAACACGGCGTTACCGTGCGTGGTTACGTGTCGTGCGTGCTCGGTTGCCCGTACGAAGGCACGGTCGCGCCGGAGCAAGTGGCAATGGTTGCGCGCGAGTTGTATGCGATGGGCTGCTACGAAGTGTCGCTGGGCGACACCATCGGCACCGGCACCGCTGGCGACACTCGTCGTTTATTCGAGGTGGTTTCAGCGCAAGTGCCACGGGAAAAACTGGCCGGGCATTTCCACGACACCTATGGCCAGGCCATGGCCAACATCTACGCCAGTCTGCTCGAAGGCATTTCGGTGTTCGACAGCTCTATCGCGGGCCTCGGCGGCTGTCCGTACGCCAAAGGTGCGAGCGGTAACGTTGCCACCGAAGACGTTGTTTACCTGCTTAACGGCCTCGGCATCGACACCGGTATCGACCTGGACGCCTTGATTGCCGCGGGTCAGCAGATCAGCGCCGTGCTCGGTCGCCCGAGTGGTTCGCGCGTGGCCAAGGCACGTAGCGCGCAGTGAGGGCCAAAGGTGTTACCGCGGAGTCTGGAATGTGGGATGAAGCGAGTAACACGGAAACAAATTGTCTGGTTTCGCCTGAACGAAAAAACCTACAAAAATTTAAATCATTGATTTAAAAGGGTTTTTTAAAGTTGGCACGGCATCTGCTATCTCTATCGCATAACAAGAATAAAAAGCAGCAAACCAATAAAAATAAGACGTACCGACTCTGACATAACAAAAACAACACGGCAGAGACGCAGCTAACAGATTTTTTTGGAGAAGGTGTGCTTTTCAGGGTGCTCTCAGGAGTGACCCGCAACCGGGCAGAGAACAATAAAACTACCTTCAGGTAGCTCCCGAATCGGTTGGATCGCTCAGCGAGAAAGTAGATCAGCGCTCAAAAAAATACGTTTGCTCTTGACCCCGGATGGGGGTCGCCAAAAACAGCGGTAAAGGGCCACGGTTGCCAAAAACAACAACAGACCGACCCTCAATAATAAAAAAGAGCACGCGACGACAAAATTAAAGGGGAGCCTCGGCTCCCCTTTGTGCTTTCTGTGATTTCTTTTTGCAACACCGCTTATCCCCTGTGGGAGCGAGCCTGCTCGCGAAAGCGGTGTGTCATCAACAAAGATATTGGCTGACCTGACGCCTTCGCGAGCAGGCTCGCTCCCACAGTGGTTGCGGTTAACGCTCGATGGTTTTCAATTCTTCGATACTTATTTCCCGCATCCTGAATTTCTGAATCTTGCCCGTCACCGTCATCGGAAACTCCTCCACGAACCTGAAGTGCCGTGGCGTCTTGAAGTGCGCGATGCGTTCCTTGCACCAGGTTTGCAGCTCCAGCTCCGAGGCGCTATGGCCCGGGTGAAACTTGATCCAGGCGACAATCTCCTCACCGTAGCGCGAGCACGGAATGCCGATCACCTGCACGTCCGCCACCGCCGGGTGGGTGAAGAAAAATTCTTCCAGCTCACGCGGATAAATGTTCTCGCCACCACGGATGATCATGTCCTTGTTGCGCCCGGCGATATTGACGTAACCCTCCTCGTTCATGCTCGCCAGGTCGCCGGTGTGCATCCAGCCCGCTTCATCGATGGCTTCAGCCGTGGCTTGCGGATTGCTCCAGTAGCCGAGCATCACGCTGTAACCGCGCGTGCACAGCTCGCCGATGGTGCCGCGTGGTACGAGGTTGCCGGCCTCGTCGATGATCTTGCTTTCCAGTTGCGGCTGAGTGCGGCCGACGGTGGTCACGCGCAATTCCAGTTCATCGTTGGGGCCGGTTTGCAGCGACACCGGACTGGTTTCGGTCATGCCGTAAGCGATCTGCACTTCGCTCATGTGCATCTCGCTGATGACCCGGCGCATCACTTCGATCGGGCACGTCGCGCCGGCCATGATCCCGGTGCGCAGGCTCGACAGATCGAATTCGCTGCGCTGCGGCTGATCGAGCATGGCGATGAACATGGTCGGCACGCCGTAGAGGCCGGTGGCTTTTTCCTCGGCGACGGTTTGCAAAGTCAGTAACGGATCGAAGGCGTCGTTGGGGTAAATCATCGTAGTGCCGTGGGTGATGCAGCCGAGATTGCCCATGACCATGCCGAAGCAGTGGTACAGCGGCACCGGAATCACCAGACGGTCGCGCGAGGTCAGGCCAATGCTTTCGCCGACCATGTAACCGTTGTTGAGAATGTTGTAGTGGCTGAGGGTCGCGCCCTTGGGGAAACCGGTGGTGCCGGAGGTGTACTGGATATTGACCGGTTGATCGAAGTGCAAACTTTCGCTGCGCTCACTGAGTTGTTGCGGGGAGATGTTCGCGGCGATATCCGTCAGTTGCGCCCACGGCAGGAATCCTGATGGCGGCTGCGCGTCGAGGCTGATCACACCGCGCAAGCCCGGTAGACGTTCGCTGCGCAGCTGGCCGATGGATTGCTCGGCCAGTTCCGGCAGCAATCCCTGCAACATGCCGTGATAGTTCGACGACTTGAACGCCCCGGCGCAAACCAGCCATTGGCAACCGGATTGCTTGAGCACGTATTCCAGTTCGGAACTGCGGTAGGCCGGGTTGACGTTGACCAGAATCACGCCGATTTTCGCCGTGGCGAATTGGGTGATGCACCACTGCGCGCAGTTCGGCGCCCAGATACCGAGTCGATCACCAGCCTGCAAACCCAGGGCGAGCAGCGCTCTGGCGTGCAAGTCCACGGCGTCGGCCAGTTGTCGCCAGGAATAGCGCAACTGCTGATGACGTACGACCAGCGCTTCGCCGTCAGGGTATTGCGCGACCGTTTGATCGAACTTCTGCCCGATGGTCATCGCCAGCAAGGCTTTTTCCTGTGAGCCACGGGTGTAGCTGCGCTGCGGGTTTACACTGGGTTGATCCATGACGACCCCTATTGTCTTTATTAGTGGGTTTTGCGGATTTGATCCCTGTGGGAGCGAGCTAGCTCGCGAAGAGGCCAGCGGACGCAACATCCCGATTGACCTGATCTGACGCCTTCGCGAGCAAGCTCGCTCCCACAAGGTCTGCTCCGTTTCAATCTTGAACTGCACCTACTCTCGCCCAAGTTGACGTTAACGTAAAGGGTGATTGACAGTCATTCGTCACACGCTTACGTTAACGTAAAGGTGAGAGCTGAATGGCCGCTCTCCCCACCCTACAAAAAAGCCAAAAGGTGCCCCATGAGCTATCCATCCCTGAACTTCGCCCTCGGTGAAACCATCGACATGCTGCGCGATCAGGTTCAGTCCTTTGTCGCCAAAGAGATCGCCCCGCGTGCGGCGCAGATCGACAGCGACAACCTGTTCCCCGCCGACATGTGGCGCAAATTCGGTGACATGGGCCTGCTCGGCATCACCGTGCCGGAAGAGTACGGCGGCGCTGGCCTCGGTTACCTGGCCCACGTTGTCGCAATGGAAGAAATCAGCCGTGGCTCGGCTTCGGTGGCATTGTCCTACGGCGCGCACTCCAACCTCTGCGTCAACCAGATCAACCGCAACGGCAATCACGAACAGAAATCCAAGTATCTGCCGAAGTTGATCAGCGGCGAACACGTCGGCGCGCTGGCCATGAGCGAACCGAACGCCGGTTCCGACGTGGTTTCGATGAAACTGCGCGCCGATAAACGCGGCGACCGCTTCGTCCTCAACGGCAGCAAAACCTGGATTACCAACGGCCCTGACGCCAACACCTACGTGATCTACGCCAAGACCGACCTGGAAAAAGGTCCGCACGGCATCACCGCGTTCATCGTCGAGCGCGACTGGAAAGGCTTCAGCCGCAGCAACAAATTCGACAAGCTCGGCATGCGTGGCTCCAACACCTGCGAACTGTTTTTCGACGACGTCGAAGTGCCGGAAGAAAACATCCTCGGCGTGCTCAACGGCGGCGTGAAGGTGTTGATGAGCGGCCTCGATTACGAGCGCGTGGTTCTCTCCGGCGGCCCGACCGGGATCATGCAGTCGTGCATGGACCTGATCGTGCCGTACATCCACGACCGCAAGCAGTTCGGCCAAAGCATCGGCGAATTCCAGCTGATCCAGGGCAAAGTCGCCGACATGTACACCCAACTCAACGCCAGCCGCGCCTATCTCTATGCGGTTGCGCAGGCTTGCGAACGCGGCGAAACCACCCGCAAAGACGCCGCCGGGGTGATTCTCTACACCGCCGAACGCGCGACACAAATGGCCCTCGACGCGATCCAGATTCTCGGCGGCAACGGTTACATCAACGAATTTCCGGCGGGCCGTTTGCTGCGTGACGCCAAGCTCTACGAAATCGGCGCTGGCACCAGTGAGATCCGTCGCATGCTGATCGGTCGCGAACTGTTCAACGAAACCCGCTAAACGGAGCTGACCATGGCTACCTTGCACACTCAGCTCAATCCTCGTTCAGCGGAGTTCGCCGCCAATAGCGCAGCGATGCTGAAACAGGTCGACGCTCTGCACACCCTGCTCGCCCAAGTGGCGCAGGGCGGCGGCGCGAAAGCTCAGGAACGCCACACTTCACGGGGCAAATTGCTGCCGCGTGAACGCATCAACCGCTTGCTCGATCCGGGCTCACCGTTTCTGGAAATCAGCCAATTGGCCGCCCACGCCGTGTACGGCGAAGACGTGCCGGCCGCCGGTGTGATCGCCGGGATCGGTCGGGTCGAAGGCGTCGAATGCATGATCGTCGCCAACGACGCGACGGTTAAGGGCGGTTCGTACTATCCGCTGACCGTGAAGAAACACCTACGCGCACAGACCATCGCTCAGCAGAACCGTCTGCCGTGCATTTATCTGGTGGATTCCGGCGGCGCCAACCTGCCGCGTCAGGACGAAGTGTTTCCGGACCGTGAGCACTTCGGGCGGATCTTCTTCAATCAGGCCAACATGAGCGCGATGGGTATTCCGCAGATAGCCGTGGTCATGGGCTCGTGCACTGCCGGCGGTGCATACGTGCCGGCGATGGCCGACGAAGCGATCATGGTGCGCAATCAGGCGACGATTTTCCTCGCCGGACCGCCGCTGGTGAAAGCCGCGACCGGTGAAGTAGTCAGCGCTGAGGACCTGGGCGGTGCCGACGTGCACTGCAAGATTTCCGGGGTCGCCGACCATTACGCCGAGAGCGACGAACATGCCCTCGCCCTCGCCCGCCGCAGCGTCGCCAACCTCAACTGGCGCAAGCTCGGCGAGGTGCAGCAACGCACACCGATTGCGCCGCTGTACGCGAGTGATGAGTTGTATGGCGTGGTTTCCGCTGATGCAAAGCAACCGTTCGACGTGCGCGAAGTGATTGCGCGACTGGTCGACGGTTCGGTGTTCGATGAATTCAAAGCGCTGTTCGGCACCACCCTGGTCTGCGGTTTTGCGCATCTGCACGGCTATCCGATCGCGATTCTCGCCAACAACGGCATCCTCTTCGCCGAAGCCGCGCAGAAAGGCGCGCACTTCATCGAGCTGGCCTGCCAGCGCGGGATTGCGCTGCTGTTCCTGCAAAACATCACCGGCTTCATGGTCGGCCAGAAATACGAGGCTGGCGGCATCGCCAAACACGGCGCGAAGCTGGTAACAGCGGTGGCTTGCGCGAAAGTGCCGAAATTCACCGTGATCATCGGCGGCAGCTTCGGCGCTGGTAACTACGGCATGTGCGGGCGTGCTTACGACCCGCGTTTCCTGTGGATGTGGCCGAACGCACGCATCGGCGTGATGGGTGCCGAACAGGCCGCGGGTGTGTTGGTGCAGGTGAAGCGCGAACAGGCTGAACGTGGCGGCCAAAGCTTCAGTGCCGAGCAGGAAGCCGAGATCAAGCAACCGATTCTCGACCAATACGAAGAACAGGGTCACCCCTACTATTCCAGCGCACGACTGTGGGACGACGGCGTCATCGACCCGGCGCAGACCCGCGATGTACTGGCCCTGGCCTTGTCCGCGTCACTGAACGCGCCAGTCGAACCGAGCCGCTTCGGCGTGTTCCGGATGTGATCGGGAGAATCTCATGAGCGATTTCAACACCCTCGAACTGCACAGCGACCCACGGGGTTTTGCGACCCTGTGGCTAAATCGCCCCGAAAAGAACAACGCGTTCAACGCCGAAATGATCCGCGAACTGATCCTCGCCCTCGACAAAGTCGCCAGCGATGCCAGCCTGCGTTTCCTGCTGCTGCGCGGACATGGCAAGCATTTCAGCGCCGGCGCCGATCTGGCGTGGATGCAGCAATCGGCCGAACTCGATTACCACACCAATCTCGACGATGCTCGCGAACTGGCGGAGCTGATGTACAACCTCGCCAAACTGAAAATTCCGACCTTGGCCGTCGTGCAAGGCGCAGCATTTGGCGGCGCTTTAGGGTTGATCAGTTGCTGCGACATGGCGATTGGCGCCGATGACGCGCAGTTCTGTCTGTCGGAAGTGCGTATCGGTCTGGCGCCGGCGGTGATCAGCCCGTTTGTGGTGCAAGCCATCGGCGAACGCGCCGCGCGGCGTTATGCGCTGACCGCTGAGCGTTTTGGCGGTCAACGGGCACGGGAAATCGGCTTGCTGTCCGACAGCTATCCCGCTGCCGAGCTGGATGGGCAAGTCGAGCAGTGGATCAACCACCTGCTGCTCAACAGCCCCGCCGCCATGCGTGCCAGCAAGGATTTGCTGCGTGAAGTCGGCAATGGCGCACTGACGCCGGCGTTGCGCCGCTACACCGAAAACGCCATCGCGCGGATCCGGGTCAGCCCTGAAGGCCAGGAAGGCCTGCGTGCGTTTCTGCAAAAGCGTCCACCGAGCTGGCAAGCCGCAACCACCACCAAGGAGTCGCGTTGATGAGCGCACCTGTTCTCACCACCCTGCTGGTGGCCAACCGCGGCGAGATCGCCTGCCGCGTGATGCGCACCGCCAAAGCTTTGGGCCTGACCACCGTCGCCGTGCACAGCGCCACCGACCGTGAGGCGCGCCACAGCCGGGAAGCGGACATTCGCGTTGACCTGGGCGGCAGCAAAGCCGCCGACAGTTATTTGCAGATCGACAAGTTGATCGCAGCGGCCAAGGCCAGCGGCGCACAGGCCATTCATCCGGGCTATGGCTTCCTGTCGGAGAACGCAGGGTTTGCCCGTGCTATCGAAGCGGCCGGGCTGATTTTCCTCGGTCCGCCCGCCTCGGCCATCGACGCCATGGGCAGCAAATCCGCCGCCAAAGCGCTGATGGAAACCGCTGGCGTGCCGCTGGTGCCGGGCTATCACGGCGAAGCGCAGGATCTCGACACCTTCCGCGATGCCTGCAAACGCATTGGTTATCCGGTGCTGCTCAAAGCCACGGCTGGCGGCGGTGGCAAGGGCATGAAAGTCGTCGAGAATGTCAGCCAGCTAGCCGAAGCCCTCGCCTCGGCCCAGCGAGAAGCGCAGTCATCGTTCGGTGATTCGCGGATGCTCGTGGAGAAATATCTGCTGAAACCGCGTCATGTGGAAATCCAGGTGTTCGCCGATCAGCATGGCAATTGCCTGTATCTCAATGAGCGCGACTGCTCGATCCAGCGTCGTCACCAAAAAGTCGTTGAAGAGGCGCCGGCACCGGGCCTGACGGCGGAGCTGCGGCGGGCAATGGGTGAAGCGGCGGTGCGTTCGGCGCAAGCGATTGGTTATGTCGGCGCCGGCACCGTGGAGTTTTTGCTGGATGCGCGTGGCGAGTTTTTCTTCATGGAGATGAACACGCGCTTGCAGGTTGAGCACCCGATCACCGAGGCCATCACCGGCCTGGATCTGGTGGCCTGGCAAATCCGCGTGGCCCGTGGTGAAGCGCTGCCAATCAGTCAGGAGCAGGTGCCGCTCAACGGCCATGCGATTGAAGTGCGCTTGTATGCCGAAGATCCTTCGAATGATTTTCTGCCGGCAACCGGGCGACTGGATTTGTATCGTGAGTCTGCAGACGGGCCTGGGCGTCGAGTCGATAGCGGGGTTGAAGAAGGCGATGAAATCTCGCCGTTCTACGACCCGATGCTCGGCAAGCTGATTGCCTGGGGCGAGGATCGTGAACAAGCACGCCTGCGTTTGCTGAGCATGCTGGATGAATTCGCGATTGGTGGCTTGAAGACCAACATCAACTTCCTGCGGCGGATCATTGCGCACCCGGCGTTTGCGGCCGCGGAGTTGGATACCGGGTTTATTCCGCGGTATCAGGAGCAATTGCTGCCGGCTCTAGGAGAGCTGAGCGATGGCTTCTGGAATGCGGCGGCGCAGGCGTTTGCGCAGAGTTTGCCTCGGCTTGCACGCACGGATGATCCTGCTTCGCCGTGGTCGCAGAACAGCGGATTGCGCGCTGGTCTTCCCCGGGAAATCAGCCTGCATTTGAGTTGCGAGGGGCAGGATCGAGCGTTGACGTTGAATACTGCTGAAAACGCCAGACTGGCAGGCGAAGAACTCATCGTTGAACACGAAGGCGTACGTCGCACATTCCGTGCTATCCGCCAAGGCAATGCGCTGTATCTGCAATGGGAAGGTGAGTTGCGTCGAATCGAGACGTACGACCCGATCGGCGCCGTCGAAGCCAGTCACAGTCATCAAGGTGGACTGACCGCGCCCATGAACGGCAGCATTGTTCGGGTATTGGTCGAAGCCGGGCAATCAGTCGAGGCCGGCGCGCAGCTGGTGGTGCTCGAGGCGATGAAAATGGAGCACAGCATCCGCGCGCCCCATGCTGGAGTGATCAAAGCGCTGTATTGCCAGGAAGGTGAAATGGTCGGCGAAGGCAGCGCTTTGGTTGAACTGGAAGCAGTGTGAAAGGAGGATCGATCCTACGCCTGGCGAGGATCGATCTGACTAATAACGCGCCGTTGCCTGAACCACCACGCCGATGATTCGACATTCTTCGGTGAACAGGGTTTTCGGCCAGGTCGGGTTGAGCGGCACCAGATAACGCTGGCCGCTCTGCTCGTCGAGCTTGCGGAAAACCGCTTCGTCACTGCCCGGCCACTGGGCAATCACCAGTTTGCCCGGCACGGCTTCCGCCTCTGGATCGACCAGAATCAGCATGCCTTCGGCAACGCTTTGGCCAGTGGGCGCGGTCATCGAATCCCCCGTCACCGTCAACCAGAACGCCGCGCCACGGGCATGGTAATCCGTCAGTTCGAAACGCTGCTTATCCGATGCCGGGGTGTAAGCCGACTGCCCGCTCTCGCGCACCTCGCAGGGTGTACGCCAGTCACTGACCGGGTAGCGGAAGTACGGGTTGTACTTCTGCGCCAACGGCATGTCGTCTTCCGGCACCAGTGGCGGTTCGCGGATCACCAGCACCACTTCGAGGAAATCCATGCCCAGTGCCTGCAGCACGCGGTTCATCTCCGTGATACCGGGTTCGCGACGTTTGTTCAGCCAATGACCGATCCCGCCTTGGGACATGCCGACGCGCTCTCCGAGCTCTGTTTGAGTGATTTTGAGTTCACTCATCTTGGCCTTGACCAACTCAATCCATTTATCCATGTGCGGCACCTTACGCGGACGCCTTCGGCCAGCAAAACACATATTGTAGTATTTAAATTCTGGTCACAACTACGTCTCGTATTATGCTGAGGACACGGATTTTTCATCGCACAAGGAGTGACTTCTCATCATGAATATCAGCAGCAAAGACTTGCCCGATCTGCAAATGGACACCACGTTCACCTCGCCACAAGGCAACGCTGCGGCGCAGCGAGCGCTGGACTATTACTTGAAACCAGCTGTGTCAGAACCCGAGGTTGATGAACGTTTTTTCGACGTCAGAAGCCATCTCAGTGGCGAGGAAGCGCTGGTGCATGCTTCGGATCTGTTGCGCTGTGCGGCTGCCACTGCGTTCAAGGCAGCCGAAAACCTGCAGGGCGCGAGTCGCGACCTGGCGTTTTCTGTGGTGCATATGGTGGATATGGCGCGGGCGATGGTCGACCACTCGCTCGATGGCGAAGAAGCCTGAGGAACGGGAGTTGGCACGGATGGGAAAGATTTCCCCATCGCGCAGATAAAAACATTTGACTTGCAAATGATAATGATTATTATTGCAAGCAGCTGGTCGCGAGATCAGTCGATGGACCAGAGACCTTAGGTCGGTCTTCTGGACTATCTCCTCATCAGGCTAATCACGGTTTTTGACCCGGCTTTTTGCCGGGTCTTTTTTTTGCCCGTTTTTCGGGCTTTTGGCTTCAGGCTAATGAAGTCTTTAGGTGCTGCAAATTCGATGGCGCGGATAATATCAAAAGAATATCGGTTGGCAAGCCGAGCCCGGCTGCATTGGGTCAAACTAATGACAATTAGCACTTGAGAATCAATCGCATAATCTCTAAGCTGCGTCCGCGTCATGGAGGACGCCCCCGCCACAACCCCGCAATTCCCCTCGGTTTCAGCCCATCCAGCGTGTAAAGTAACGGCCATAAAAATCATATTCAGGAAGCGATTATGACCGTGGCCAAATCTTCGTTCGACATCAGCGCCAATTTCGACAGCGGCAACATTCAAGTCATCGATATCAGCAATCCGCTCAATCCGGTTCTGGCCATCCGCCCGGATACGCGCAGCGCCCATTTTCAGTGGTTCCACTTCAAGGCCAGCGGCCTGCATGTTCATCAGGAACACTGGTTTCGTTTGGTCAACGCCAGCCAATCCTCCTACAACAAAGCCTGGACCGGCTATCAAGCGGTCGCTTCCTACGACCACGTCAACTGGTTCCGCATTCCAACCAGTTTTGAGGGTGACAGCCTGCGCTTTTGCCTCGAAGCCGAGCAGACCCACGCCTGGTTTGCCTACTTCGAACCCTACAGCCGTGGCCGGCACGACTGGCTGATCGAGCAGGCGCTGAGCAAGGCCGGCACCGAACTATTGGCCACCGGTAAAAGCGTTGAAGGCCGTGACATTCAACTGCTGCGCAAAGGCACCGGCGCCGAAGGACAACGCAAAATCTGGATCATCGCCCAGCAACACCCGGGCGAGCACATGGCCGAGTGGTTCATGGAAGGCGTCATCGAAAGCCTGGAAAAACACGACGATCCCGTGCTGAACAAACTGCTGGCCAGCGCCGATCTGTACCTAGTGCCCAACATGAACCCGGACGGCGCCTTCCACGGCCACCTGCGCACCAATGCGATGGGTCAGGACTTGAACCGCGCCTGGCAGAACGCCAGTCAGGAAGTCAGCCCCGAGGTACTTTTCGTACAGCAGCAAATGGAAAAGTATGGCGTCGATCTGTTCCTCGACGTACACGGCGACGAGGAAATTCCCCACGTGTTCACCGCCGGTTGCGAAGGCAACCCGGGTTACACGCCGCGCATCGAGAAGCTCGAAGAGCACTTCCGCAGCCACTTGAAACACACCACCAAAGATTTTCAGACCAAGTACGGCTACACCCGCGATGAACCGGGTCAGGCCAACATGACCCTGGCCTGCAACAGCGTCGGCCAGAAATACGACTGCCTGTCGCTGACCCTGGAAATGCCGTTCAAGGATCACGACGACCATCCCGACAAAGAAACCGGCTGGTCGGGCAAACGCTCGAAACAATTGGGCAAGGACGTTTTGACCACCCTCGCCGACATGGTCGATACCCTGCGCTGATCCCCTCCCCCGCGCGCGCAAAAAGATCGCAGCCTGACTGCGATCTTTTGCTTTCTGGCGCCCTCTGCTGACGTTAACCAGCCAGGGCACAGAAGGGATCAGCTGCGATCGCGACCGCGCAACATGCTGTCGAGCACTTCATCGCGGCGAACCCAGCCATGAAACAGCGCCGCCGCCAAATGCAGCAGGACCGTCAGAAACAGCAGATACGCCAGATAGCCATGGGCCTTGCGCAGTAGCGCAAACAGCTGTGCATCCGCTGGCACAATCGACGGCAGTTGCAGTGTAGTGCTGAGCATCACCGGCTCGCCGGAAGCACTGATCATCGCCCAGCCAAGCAGCGGCAACACCAGCATCAACCCATACAACAAAAGATGCGAAGCCTTGGCCGCCAACACTTGCCAGTCCGGCAGATCCGCTGGCAGCGGTGGCTGGCGCGTGGTCAGACGCACCAGCAGACGCACGATCACCAGCACCAGAATGGCGATCCCCAGCGGCTTGTGCAGATGAATCAGCCATTCATGTCGGGACGACACCGACGTCACCATCCCGGCGCCGATAAACAGCATGGCGATAATCATCAACGCCATCAGCCAATGCAGCAGACGCGCCAACAGCGCGAAATGAGTCGGTTGAGTTCTCATGGTCGAGCCTCCTGTTTCGCGGCGGGCAACTGGCTGACTTCGCTGGTGCGACGCAGGTAAGAGTCCGCGTAGCCGGCAGAACGCGCGGCGAGCAACGGATCGTCGGTGCCTTGGATGCCGGCAGGCAGGACCAGCGGATCGTAATTGATGTCGCGGCACTCGCCGCTCAACTGTGGCTGGGTTCTCTCCAGAACCAGCGTACCGGCGTTCAACACTTTGCGCCCGGCAGGCCAGGTTTTACTCGCGTCGTTGACCGGGTCATCGGGGTTGGCCAAGGTGAGGTTCAACTGAAAGCGCAGTGGCGCAGCGGCCAGTCGTTGCACCAGATCTTTCTCGAGAAAATCACCGCCCTCAGGGGCGCTGGCACCGGCGGCATCTTTAGCCAACGGTGTCATGCTCCAACGCACGGCCTGCTTCTTGCCGCTGGCATCGACCAGGTAAAACGCATTGACGCTGTTGTAGGTTTCGGTGGCGTAACTGGCCGAAGGCTTGGCGGTTTTTACCCAAGTCAGAAACGGCACGGCTTCCGGGTGCGAGGCAAAGAATGCCGGCACTTTGCTTGGGTCCGGTTTACCGGTCGCGGGGTCCGGTGACTGCGCCTGCTGCAACTGATAGAACGCCTCGGGCGTACCGACCGGGAACACCGGCATGCTGTTCATCCCGGTGCGCCATTGCTGGCCGTTGGCCTGGGTAAAACGCAGGGCCAGACTGCGGATCGGCACGCTGCTGTCCGGCGCATACGGATTTCCCGCCGGCAAAGCAAAACGTCCGACCACCGGAGTCTGCGGCTCATTGAACACCTGCGCGACCGAGAACGCCCGCGCCTCACCACTGCTTTCAAAATGGCCGATCACGCACACGCCCTTGGCGTGGTTGCGACGAAATCCGGGATGCACGCCGTTGTTCTTTTCCAGCACATCAACCAACGCTTTGGGCGTCAGACGCTGTGGGTCAAAGTTACCGTGAACGTATGCAAACGCCCCGGCTACCGCAGCGACAACCACGGCGATAGCGCCCAGGCGCAGTATCAGGCTCGCAGCACTCAGCGGCGGACGCTGCGGCTGGCCGGGCGGCGCCACATTGGGGGATGAGCGATCAACCATGAAAAACTCCAGGGCCATCGGCCGCAAGTGGGAAGAATCAGCAAGACGCGCCTCGTCGAGGTTTATTCCACGGCCCGGTATTTATTTTTCCGAACGTGGAATAACCTGCCACGGTGGACGTCTCCCTAGTCCACAGCGTAGTGACTAGTAGAATTTCATGAGCGAATTCGACGAACAGTTGAAAGAAATCATTCCCAGATTGCGCCGCTTTGCCGTGTCATTGACGCGCAACAGCAGCAGCGCGGACGATCTGGTGCAGGCGAGCCTTGAACGGGCCCTGTCGAGTTGGGGCGACAAACGCGCCGACGGTGACCTGCGCGCCTGGCTGTTTGCGATCCTGTACCGGCAATTTCTCGATGCCCATCGCCGTTCGCGACGCTATGCGCGGATGCTCGAGTTCTTCACCGGACGTGACGATGCCGAACCTTCGGTGGAGCGCACCGTGATCGCCCAGTCGACCCTGCAAGCCTTTGATCGATTGCCCACCGAACAGCGCGCTCTCCTGTTGATGGTCTCGGTGGAAGGCCTTTCCTATAAAGAGGTCGCCGAGATCCTCGGCGCCCCGATCGGCACCGTGATGTCGCGCCTGTCCCGCGCCCGCCAGGCCTTGCGCCAACTCAGCGACGGCGAAATCAGCAGCCCTTCTTTGCGGATACTCAAATGATCAGCCTGCCTCCCAACGAGCATGACCTGCATGCTTACGTCGACCACCAGCTCAGCGACGCCGACCGGCGTGTGCTGGAAACCTGGCTGGCCAGCCATCCCGACGCAGCCGCACAAGTGCGCGCCTGGCAACAGGATGCGCAGCAATTGCGCGCTGCACTCAGCGGCGCCTTGCAGCAACCGGCCAATCCGGCGCTGGATCCGACGTTGATTCGTCAGCGCCGCCAGCGCCAGTCACGCCGCCATCTGGCCAGTGCGGCGGTGTTGCTGATCGCTGTCAGCGTCGGCGGTTTCAGTGGTTGGCAAGCGCGCGAGATGACCCTCGTGCGCCCTTCCCTGTTACCGATGACCGATGCGCTGCAGGCCTATCGCCTGATTGCCCAGCAAGGCCTGTTACCGGCCGACTATAAGGTCGACAGTGACGGCAACATGCAGGATTGGCTCGATCGTTATTTCACCCGGGTCAGCCGCTTGCCGGATCTGAAATCGGCCGGGTTTGAGCCGGTGAGCGGGCGTTTGCTGAGTACCGATGAAGGGCCGGCAGCGATGGTCATGTATGAGGATCGCAGTGGGCACAAAGTCAGTTTTTACGTGCGTCCGCCAGGGCCGAAAAATACGTTTTTACCCCGTGGTAGCCGCAGTGATGGAGATTTGCAGGCAGAGTACTGGTCGGCTGGCGGGTATAACTACGCGGTGGTCAGTCCGGTCGAACTCAAACCTTCCCTGCAATTTTGAAAACACTGCGGCCCCCTGTGGGGAACAGGGATTATCAAAACGGTCAGAAACCCACATCCAGCACCACATTGTCCAGATAAGTCCCCGCTGGCGGCGTGGCCTGATCGGTGTAGATCTTCGCGTTGTAATTGAAGATCTGGCTGCCGGTGCCAAGCCCGTTGCCGGGATTGACCTCAGCGTCGCTACTCGCCCGGCGTCCAGTGCCCACGCTGCCCCAGCGCGTCGTACCCGCACTTTTGAAGATGTCGTAAGCCAGATAATTGCTCCCGGAAATCATCCGCCGCCGGCCGCCGACGCTGACCGCGTTCTGCCCGTCGCTCAGGCCCACGGTGTAGGCGCTGCCCTTGGTGCAGGCCAGGTTGATGGTCTGCCCGGTCACCGGGGTGAATGCGCTGACCACCGGCGCACTGCCAAAGGCAATGTTCGGCGCGGTAATCGTGCAGTCGTTGGACACCGTCAGATTCACCGTCAACGAAGTCGTGCCGTTGGCGATATCGCGACCTACGCAAATAGCGCCGATACCGATCCCCGAACAGTAATTCCAGTTCCAGAAAATGCTCAGGGTCTCGGTGTACACCCCGGCGGCGACGTTGCTGCCAATCGTGGTGCCGAGGTACAACGGCACGGTTTTCGGTGTCGTGCCGTTGAGCAGGCCCAAGGCATCAATGATCCCGTTGCGCGCAAAGTCATAGGCGGTGCCACGGGTCAGCGGATAACTGGTGCTGTTATTGGCGTAGATCGTGTAGCCGATGACGTCACCGGTCGGCCCGACCAGACCACTCTGCGTCGATGAAACGGTGCCCCAGAAGTGGTCATTGCTGGTCAGCAACGACAATAACGAACCGGTGCAACTCAACCCGGCATTCAGTGTGGAACTGGGCTGCGCGGTCGTGCGCACGGCAATCGAACTGAGCGCACCGAATGCCGCAGGCGTCGTACTGACAACCGAGCACAACGCGTGCGCTGCTCCCGGCAACATCAGCGTTATCCATAGCAAACCCCTGATCACTGGCACACCAACGGCCCGATCAGTGGCACCTGATTCTGATTCATGTCGACACTGAACTGCGCTCGACAGGTTGCTCCATCGGCGAGCGTCACCAGCAGCGAGTTCTGCGCCGCAAGGTTCTCCAGGTATACCAGACCGTCCCAACCGACCACCGTGTTCGTGCCGCTCTGCTCATGCAACACGCCAGCGCCGAGCGGTAATTCGTGCTGTTGAGCGTCGACCAGAACGATGCTCGCGGCGATCACTTTACTCAGCGGAAACTCCAGCAGATAGCCACTGCCACGGCGCACGGCAATGCGCTGCTCGACGTTAGGGCTGCGCACATTCGGCGGCAGGTTCAGCGGATCGATCTCATATTTGCCGCGGTAATAAGCGCTGCTCCATGGCACGAGCAGATGGCCGTTCTTATCCGTCTGACCAACCTGCTGATTCTCGTAGCGCACAGGAATATCGGCGAAGCCATCAGTGCTGACCACCACAAAGGCGTCGTCGATCCGGTTGGCGGCGAACACTTGCTTATCCATCCACACCAGCGAACCACTGGCGTCGGCCCAGCGGGTTTCGGCGTCGGCCGTGCCGTAAACACCGGCCTGCAATTGCACCGATTGCAAACGCCAGGTCACGTCGGCCTGACGGTAATCGGCGCCGTCACCTTTGGCATAACCCAGATTGAACCCTACACCGCCCTCGCTCGGTACTGCGCGGCTGTAGTTGACCCGCTGCTGGGTTTGTCCACTCTTGCTGCGCTCGCTGCTGATCGCCAGGCTACCGCGCAGATCGAACGGGATCACCAGTTGCGCCTGCACCGCCCAGTTGCTGTCGCCGATCTCGCGGTTGGCCGACAGGTAGAAACTGCTGTTGCGCCACAGCGGTTTGCTCCAGCTCAGATTGAGCAAGCGAGTGCGCGAATCATCCGCTGCGCGCACATCGAAATAACCCGCACCGAGGCTGCCCCAGCGGTCGAGATTGAGACTCAAGGTCGCCTGTTCGCTGCGGCGGCTGAGGCTGATGTACGGAGTGTCGACCACGGTCAGGTCGGCGTATTGATCGTGGCGTTGCAAGCGCTGGTAAGAAAAGCTGAAGCGTTGATTGCTGTACTGATAGCCGAGGCTCAGTTGCTCACCGCCCTCGCCCTCGAAACGGCTCTGGCTGATCGCGCTGTTGAGCACACCGAAGTTGCCCATGCGAAGGTTGCCACCGAGGCCACCGAGGGTCAGCGAGTCGGACGCTTCGGCATGACTTTCGAGGGTGAAGCTGTCGCTGACGCCATAACG
This sequence comes from Pseudomonas sp. WC2, assembly GCF_050586545.1. Taxonomy (NCBI): domain Bacteria; kingdom Pseudomonadati; phylum Pseudomonadota; class Gammaproteobacteria; order Pseudomonadales; family Pseudomonadaceae; genus Pseudomonas; species Pseudomonas sp. WC2. The sequence continues at coordinate 43,995 of NZ_JBOBDR010000028.1, forward strand.
CAGACTGCCGGACGTGACTCCCGGGCCATAATTGAAATCCTTCAACCCGTAATCACGGCGCAAGGTCCCGGCGGCTACCGAAAAATCACTCAGGCCCTTTTGCAACAAACTGCTGGTGACGTAGAACGGCACCGTGGTCGACACTTGTCGGCCCAAGGCATCGGTCGTCACCACGACGGCTTCGCCGGCACCGTTGATGAACGGAATGTTGGTCAGTGTGTACGGGCCGGGTTGCAGATCGGCGCTGCTGGACTTGTAGCCATTGATGAACAAGTCTACCGAGGACGGTACCGCCGCTTCGCCTGCAAACTGAGGCAGCGGATAGGTCACCAGGTCCGGGCGCACGGCAAAGTCACGAGAGAACTGCACACCGCCCAAACGTACTGAACTGCTCCACGGCAACGCGCCGCTGATCACATCACCGGCCTCGTAGGTGAGCATTCGCTCATCATCGGAGTAACGCCAAGTGGTGTCGTAACGCAGGTAACCGTTGTTCATCGAATTGAAGGAATCAGCACTGGACAACGTACGTCGATATTGCCCGGTGTTGGACAGCGTGCCCCAACTGTCGAACACCCGCACTTCGTTCCACGCCGCCAGATAGGTGCCGGCATCGTCGGTGTCGTTTAGATAGAGATCATAGTTGAACAGCGCGCCGAAACTGCTGAGCGCCGGGGTGCGCGGATACGCCTGTCGATTGCCGATGAATTGTTCCGGCAGCCAGTCCGCTGGCACTTGCAACAACAGGCGCTGGCCGACACCGTCGTATTCACTGTGCAGCCCCGCCAAGCTGTCGAGATCGACTTCGCTACCGGTGCCATCGGGCAGTTTCATCCCGGTTTCGCGCAACGCCGCCGTCGGCACAAACAAGCGCCCACCACGCTGTTCCACCGCCACCACCCGCCCGGTATTCATCTGGTTGACCACCAGTTCCAGAAACAACTGAGCATCACTGACAGCCTCCATGCCGCTGGGCGGTGGCGGCAGATCGCCGGCCCCGGATGGTTGAACGAACACCAGGCAACACGCGCCGGTCACAAGCCACAACGGATGCTGAAGACGACGAACCCATAACGGGCTCATACACGTTTGACGTCCGTCAATGGACCTGATCCTCCTGAAACCACTGGCTCAATCAGCGTGCCGGGGTAATGCTCTGCACCTGTGCTGCACCGTTGACCCGAACCTGCAGCGCCGAATCACCCGCGAGCGATCCCGGTGCCGGCCAGCGCATCACCGCCCCCGGCAGCACATAACCGAGCAAGCCTTCCGCCAGCGGTTTGTTCTGCGCGCCTTGCTTGATCGCCACATCGGTCAACCGCGCATGCACGGCGCCTTGATTGCGCACTTCCACATACGGTTTGCCGTCCACCGCCACCGTGCGCCAGCTCAGCTGTGGCAAACCCACACCTTTGGGATCGCGTGGACGGGTGCTGTCTTCCTTGCTCCAGAGTCCCGCACCGTAGGCAAACAACGGCACCGAGTAACGCATTTGAAAGCGGATCGCGGCGGCGGTCTTGCCGCCTTCGGCAGAGGCCGGTTGAGCGGAGGGAATTTCATCGATGATGATCCGGTAGGCCAGTTCCTGTCCCGGCGGCACATCCTTGGTCCGGGTCAGACGCACCAGTTGTTTTTGCCCCGGTTCGATCCTGGCCACTGGCGGGCTGCCGATCACATCGCGCTGGTTCTGGTATTGCTCCTCGAAGCCGCTCTGGCTCCAGCCGAACACGCGGATCTGCAGGTTGGCGGTTTCATTGCCGCGATTTTCCAGCCACAACGCGCTGGCCTGTTGATCGGCTTCCAGCACCGGATCAATCGGCCAGATCAGCACCGAACTGGCGGCACAGGCAGTGCCCGTCGCCAGCATGACCAGCGCCAACATCGCACCCTGCACGAGCGAATGCCGTGACATAACTGCCCCCATAAACCTGCTCCTTGTCGACCATTCAACCTTTGCGTTACCACGACAGTTGCACCTGCAACACATCGCTGTACGTCCCTCCGGGCTGATTGCCCGGCAACTGCACCTGACCGTAAATCGGGAGGCGGATGTTGTTCGCATCGCTATAGGCCACCGCCACGCTCTGACCGATACCCAGACTCTGGCTGTAAGCAGCATCGCGAAACAGCGCATACGCCACCCGCGCACTCCCGCTGTTGACCTGCATATGCCGGCCGCTGCTGTTGTACTGGCCGCCATCGACACTCATGTTCAACGTCACCCCCGGTGTGCATTGCAACTGCACACCACCGGTCAGCGCGACCTGCACCGTGCCAGTGGCCAAGGCTGAACGAGTGCCGAAATTCAATCCGCCATAGTTCGACACCCCACCCACCACCAGACACCCCGACGTGACCGTGGCACTGACCTGAAAGCTCTGGCTGGTCGCCGCCGTCAGCGGCAGCGGCGCACTGCCCGCACAGAGCAGGAGCAACGCGGCACACCCCTCGCGACGCATGGCATCAGAACGTCAGTTCAACAGCGACCGTGTCGGTGTAAGTCCCCGCCGGCAAACCCGCCTTGCCCACGGCCTGACCGTAGATGTTCACGGTCTGCGCCACGCCGGTACTGGCGGCGAGGTTGATCGTGCCGTCGATGGCCAGCAGTTGCGAATGCCCGGCGTCGGTGTACAGGTCGTACGGCACGTAATTGGCGACACCGTCGTACAGCGCTCGAGTGCCACCGGGTGACTTACCGTCGTTGGCCCCGGCGCGCACCTTGACCGTCGGCGTGGTGCCGCTGGAGCAGAGGATCGACAACGCACCTCCGCCGCCACCCAGCACTTGCCCGGTCGCGGTGGTAAACAGACTGTTGGCGGTGCCGAAGTTCAAGGCACCGAAGTTCAGCCCGGTCGAGCCACCCGCGCCGTTGACCTGACAACTGCTGGTCAGGATCAGGCTGGAGGTGATCTGGCCAGTCACGGTGGTGGCGGCATGAGCGCTGGAAACCAGTGTCAGGCCAAGCAGCGACATACCTATCCTTGAAGCAATCCTACGCATGGTGTCCGTCCTCTAGGGTTACCAGTCGAGCGTCACCGTCAGCGTGTCGGTGTAGACACCTGCCGGAACCGCGCGGGTATTCGCCACCACCGAGCCAAATACCGGAATGGGTATCTGCGCACCGCTGGTGACAGCGAAATTGTGTTGTTGGCCGATGCTGTAGCTGCGCACGCCAGAGGGATCGACGAACAATTGATAGGGGATGGTCTGGCGGCCATTGCTCAGGCGCCGGGTATTGCCGTCACCGTGAGTGCCGCCGTCGATGGTGACGGTGAAGCCGGTGACCGAGGGGTTGCAGGCAACATTGAGTCTGCCGCTGCTGTCGCTGTCGAGACTGGCCTTGATCGGCGCATTCCAGGTCGGGCCCTGCTGGCCGAAATCGAGGGTTCCAAGTTCACCGACCGGGCTGGCGGGATTGCTGGCGTTAGTGACTTCGCAGCCAGCGATCAGGGTCAGTCGCGCATGGATCTGCCCGTTGACCGCTGCTTGCGCATCATCCGCGATCAACGCCAGCGTCCCTGCCGCTACGACTATCCAGTGCTTGCCTGTCATTGTGTCCGTCCCTACTCCTTCAGTGACTCCAAACCACGCGCTCAGCATTGAACGCCCTTCCTTGCGCAATCCGTATCCAGCGGATTGCCAATCGAAACTCCACGATCACCAGGTCACGGTCACTTTGACCAGGTCCGAATAGCGACTGACCTGCGGCACTTCGGCGAGGCGTTCGATCCTCGCGTACAACGGCAACTCCACTGTGCCGCTGTCGGGCACTCGCCCACTCACGGGCACGTCTACAACCAAAGGTACGCGGCGCGCTGCGTCCTGATACAAGCGATAAGGAATCGGCTTGCTACCCGCCGAACCGGCCATGTAACGAACCTCACCTACCCCGCCGTGCAAACCGCCGTCGACGCGCATCTGATACGGCGTGTCCGGGTTGCATTCCAGCCGCGGCAATCGACTCTGGACCAGCGCCGCACTCAATGGCCCGGCCGGGTCATCAAGCCGTGCCGTACTGCCAAAATCCAGCACGCCCAACTGTTCGATACCGGCGTCACGCTGCTGGCCGATCAACTGGCAGCCCCGCTGCACATCGACCCGCACTTCAACTTGAAGATCCGCTGCGTACACAGGCGCAACCAACACACCCAGCAGGCCCATGACCGCTCTTGCCTTCACTGCCTCTTTCCTTGTGAGGAATCGCTAGCATCGTCGTAGCTGTGTTTCAGGTTAGCAACGCGGGAAGATTCCGCCAGTCGATTGGATCCACAGAACGTCCGACATATGTTTCGAAAGGTTGGCAATACGTGGAAAAATCCTCGTGGTTGCAATGTTGTTCAGTGATCGCCCACTCTCGCGTCATTGCAGTAGAAGGTCGAGGTCGCCACTGGTTAAACTGATGCCCCGCGCTCCCGGGAGCCGGACTGACCCACACGGAGTAAGCCAACAGTGCCCGCCCGATTGCCCCAACGATCTCGCCTGAGCCAACGCTGGTCGGCGCTGCGCCGCGTGTTCGGCAAGGGCATTGCCGCCAGCGCCGGGCATGACGCCAGCGCGCAATCGATCCGCGATTATTTCCGGCACAAGGCCCACCACCTGGGTTACACCCTCAGCCACAGTCAACTGCGAGTTATCGACTGCATGGCGCAGCAGGCCAGTCTGTTGTTCGCTGCCACGGCGCAAACACCGCCGAGCCTGTACCTGTACGGCGGTGTCGGGCGCGGCAAGAGCTGGCTGCTCGATGGCTTCTTTGAAGCGCTGCCGACAGCGCAGAAACAGCGCCTGCATTTCCATGAATTCTTCGCGAAATTGCATCAGGGCATGTTCAGCCATCGCGAACAGGAGGATGCCCTCGCCGCCACTCTCGACGACCTGCTGGACGATTGCCGGGTGCTGTGTTTCGACGAATTTCATGTGCATGACATTGGTGACGCGATGCTCATCACTCGACTGTTCAAAGCGTTGTTCCAACGAAAAATCCTGCTGCTGGTGACGTCCAACTATGCACCGGAAGGGCTGCTTCCCAACCCGCTCTATCACGCGCGATTCAAACCGGTGATCGAGCTGATCAACGCACAAATGCAAGTAATGGAAGTGGGTGGCCCGCATGATTACCGCAGCCAGGCGCGCCACCATGCACATCAAGTGTTCACTCACGGCCACTATGTGTGGCCGGGCACGCCGGCTCAGCGGCAAGCCATGGATCTGCCGCCGCAGGATGCCCCAGCCCTATCACTGGCAGTCGGCACACGACAGTTTCAGGCTCGCCTGTGCGAAGGCCGGCGCGTCGCTTTCACCTTTGCAGACCTGTGTGAACAACCGACGGCGGTGATGGACTATCTGGAACTGTGCAGGCGTTTCGATCAGTGGATCATCGACGATTTACCGCTGCTGGACGACTGCTCGATTGCCGCGCAACAACGCTTCATCAACCTCATCGACGTGCTCTACGATCAGGACAAACACCTGACGCTTCTCGGCCAACGATCGCTAGGCGAAAGCCTGGGTGGCGATGCGATTGACCTGGCGCGCACGCGCAGCCGGTTGGGCCAACTGCAAGTCATCCACGCCCCCGCCTGACACATCCACGCTCCCACAGGGGATTGCGCTGCCGCTATCATGTCGTCCATTCCAGCGCCTTGCGCTTGCCCCTTTCAAAAGCGAATACCCACATGCACACCCTTGCTCAATTGCGCGCCGGCGAGTTGTCAGGCATTACCCGACTGGATCTGTCTTGCGGATTGACCGAATTCCCGCGGGAAATTTTCGAGCTGGCCGAGTCACTGGAAGTGCTCAACCTCAGTGGCAATGCCTTGAGCAGCCTGCCCGATGATCTGCATCGACTGACCCGCCTGCGCGTGCTGTTCTGCTCCGACAACCAATTTACCGAGCTGCCGCAATGCCTCGGCCAATGCACTGCACTGACGATGATCGGCTTCAAGGCCAATCGCATCGTCGAGGTGTCTGGAGCCGCGCTGCCGCCACTGCTGCGCTGGTTGATCCTGACCGACAACTGCATCGAGAGCCTGCCGACACAACTGGGCGAACGCCCCTACCTGCAAAAACTCATGCTGGCCGGCAATCGTCTGAAGGCTTTGCCGCCGTCGCTGAACCAGTGTCATCGGCTGGAGCTGATTCGCATCGCCGCCAACCAACTCAGCGAACTGCCACAGTGGCTGCTGACCCTGCCGAGCCTGACGTGGCTGGCCTATGCCGGTAATCCGCTGGAAACCGAAGCCGATGCCGCCGCGTTGCAAGCGACGCCATTGATCGACTGGGCGGCGCTGCGTCTGGAGCAGCAACTCGGCGAAGGCGCTTCCGGGGTGATCTCCCGGGCAATCTGGCAACGTGCGGACGGCTCACTGAAACCGGTGGCGGTGAAGCTGTACAAAGGCGAAATGACCAGCGACGGCTCGCCGCTGCATGAGATGAATGCCTGTATCACCGCCGGGTTGCACGCCAATCTGATTGGCGTGTTGGGGCGCATTCATGGCCATCCCGAGGATCAGCAAGGATTGGTGATGCAATTGATCGATCCAAGCTTTCGCAACCTCGCCGGCCTGCCCAGCCTGGCTTCCTGCTCGCGGGATGTATACGCCGATGACTGCCGGTTCAGCGCCGACGTGGCGCTGAACATCGCCAGAGGTATCGCCTCGGCGGCCGGGCATCTGCACCAGCAAGGCATCACCCATGGCGATCTTTACGGGCACAACATTCTGTTGAATGAGCGCGGCGAGTGTTTGTTGGGGGATTTTGGCGCGGCGTCGTTCCATGCCGTTGAGGACAGCCCACAGACACGGGCGCTGCAACGCATTGAAGTGCGGGCGTTCGGGATTTTGCTGGGTGAATTGCTGGCGCGGACCGACTCGGGGTTGAGTGATGAACGACGTTGGGCGCTGGAGACGCTGGAGCAGCGTTGCTGTCAGGCGGATGTGCTGGCGCGACCAGGCTTCAGTGAAGTGCTGCGAGACCTTGAAAACCTGTGACCGCTGCGCGGTCAATCGCTAGCAAGGCTAGCCCCCACATTGGAATGCATTTCAATCTGGGAGCCGCAGAGACTGATGCCTCCCACACAGGATCTGTGGTGATCACAAATCCTTGTGGGAGCTAGCCCTGCTAGCGATGGGGCCATCACTGACGCAGCAAATCAGCCCGCCAGACCGACGAACATGTCTTGCACGTCGTCATGGTTGTCGAGGCCTTCGAGGAAGGCTTCGACTTCAGCCATTTGCTCGTCGCTCAAACCGCTGACCGGGTTCTTTGGCTGATAGCCCAGTTTGGCCGACAGCACGGTGAAGCCCTGCTCTGGGAGGGCTTTCTGCACCGAATCCAGGTCGGTCGGATCGGTCAGGAAAAGGGTCGCGCCCTCTTCACCGGCTTCAAAATCCTGCGCGCCGGCTTCGATAGCGGCCATTTCCGGATCGGCGTCCGGGGTGTCTGGCGACGCTTCGATCATGCCGACGTGGTTGAAGTCCCAGGCCACGGAGCCGGAAGCACCCAGTTGACCCTTGCGGAACGCCACACGGATTTCCGCGACGGTGCGATTGATGTTGTCGGTAACGCACTCGACGATCAGCGGCACTTGGTGCGGGGCAAAACCTTCGTAGGTGACGCGATGGTATTGCACGGTTTCGCCCAGCAGGCCAGCGCCCTTCTTGATCGCGCGATCCAGGGTTTCCTTCGGCATCGAGGCTTTCTTGGCCTGTTCGACCACCAGTCGCAGGTGTGCGTTGGTGGCGGTATCGGCACCGTTGCGCGCAGCAATGGTGATTTCTTTCACCAGTTTGCCGAAGATCTTGCCCTTGGCGTTAGATGCCGCTTCTTTGTGTTTAACCTTCCACTGTGCGCCCATTACTCACTCTCTTGATCTGTGGCGCCGAGACATCTATTGGCCGACGCGTGGCGCCAAGTTTATACGGCCTAAAGTTGGCAATCGACCAAAAAATCCAATGGGAAATCGACATCTTCGCCGGCACTTGTAGGGCGATTCTGAAAACACCCTTTGTCGTGACCATTCTGCGCCGCGGTTTCGTACCCTCTGAACCCCGTATTGCCTGACAGAGCCGCTCAAATGCTCAACGACAAGGAAAGTCCGTTCACCCTGACCCTGACCGACAGCGGACTGTGCCTGCCAGTCCTGCGCTTTGACGGTGAGGAAGCGCTCAACCAGCCGTTCCATTTCAACATCGAGTTGATCGGTCTTACACCAGCCGTGGCGCCGGCGACGTGGTTACATCAACCGGCGTTTCTGCGTCTGAATGACCACCACGGGATTCACGGCATCATTCACAGCAGTCGCTGTGAACATCGCGGCACGCACCGGATCGGCTACCGAATGGTCTTGGTACCGCACCTGCAACGCTTGGCGCAACCGCTCAGGCGCCGGGTATTCATCGAGCGCAGCGTGCCGCAGATACTCCAGCAGTTGCTCGACGACAACGCCCTGCTGCCGGAGCATTACCGGCTCGAGATGAGCGTGGGCCTGTATCCGCAGCGGCCGTTCTGCATTCAGTACGAGGAAAGCGATCTGGCGCTGCTGCAACGGCTGTGCGAGGAAGAAGGCATTCACTACCACTTCGACCATCAGGCGGAGGGTCATGTCGTGGTGTTTGCCGATGACAGCCTGAGCCTGCCACAAGTGCCGACGCTGCTGCCGTTCCGGGTTGATAAGCAAACCCCGTCGCCCTCGCTCAGCTTGCTGTATCAGCACCACCACGCCGCCCCCATTGCGATGTTGCCCACCATTCGCAACCGCGGACAGCGAGCGGTCCGGGAAGACGCCGCCAATCAGACTTCGCCGCACCCGGCGCCGCCGGTGGTCGCGCCGATCGAACAGCGCCATGCGCAACAACTCAGTCGCCGACACCTGGAGCGACAGCGTTGCCAGCATCGCTCGATTCAGGGGCGCAGTGACGGCATCGGTTTACTCAGCGGAGGCCTGCTGCAAGTGACCGAGCACCCCATCAGCCATTTCAACGAACAATGGCTGATCACCAAAATGCGTCATCACGGCCAGCATCCGTCGATTCTCGATCCCCTGCCGACGGTCCATCGCTATTACAACGACTTCACCGCCCAGCCGTGGTCGACTGACTTTCGCCCGCCGCTCAAACAGCCACGTCCGAATATCGGCGGCTATCACCTTGCGCAAGTGCTCGGCGTCCCCGGGCAACCTGCGCCTCTGGATGAACAGGGCCGCATTGCGGTGCGGCTTTGGCCTGAGCAGCAAGAGCCTGGCGCTGAAACCGAGGCGATCTGGTTACCGGTGGCCATGGCCCGGGCCACTGGCCGTCTCGCCCCAGAAGAATTGTCCTGTGCCGGCAGCGAGGTGTGGGTGAGTTTCCTCGACAGCGATCCGGACCGCCCGATCCTGTGCCTCGTCAGCCCGCAACATCGGGAACCCCGGAAGAGCGCGCCCGCGCCCGACGAGGGTTTACTGCTCGACTGGCTGGTCAATCGCGCCAGATACTAACGGCTCAGCCCTTGTCGGCCTTGCCCGCCGCGGCGGCGAATTTCGCCAGGCGCACGTCCAGGTGCCGAGGTCGGTGGCCGTGGTCTTCGGCGCGCTCCTTTCGGCGGATGGCGTTGCGCACCATCAACGAGCCGAGATAACGAATCGGCTCCGGCGGAAAATAACCCAGCGGCCCGTTGACCAACGGCGAGCGCGTCCACGGATTGTCCAGCCCCTGCACCAGCGCGGCGAGAATCTGCCCGCCCATGTGACACGGGCCGACGCCGCTGCCGGAATAACCGAAACCGTAGAAGACATTGCCGCTGTTGCTCATCTGCCCGAAGAACGGCAAACCGGTGACCGAACGATCCGAGGGGCCATTCCAGGTGGCGTCGACCTTGACGTCGGCAAACGCCGGGAAAAAATCGGCAAGACTGCGCTTGAGCAATCCCGCGTAAGGCGATGGCTGATCGAACACTGGCAGCATGCGCCCGCCATACGCGAAGGTGTTACCGCCCTTGCCGAGCATGATCCGACCGTCCGGGGTGTTGTGGTAGTAGTGCACGAAAATCCGCGAATCGAGTACGGTGACGCCACTGGTCAAGCCGATTTCCTGAAGCAATTCCGGGCGCGGTTCAGTGATAAGCATGTCGCTGGAAACAATCGCCACGCTGCGCTCGAACTGCGGGAAGGCGCGGGCCATCCAGGCGTTCATCGCCAGCACCACGCGATCAGCGAGCACATTGCCGTTCGCCGTTTGGATGCGCGCCGGACGCCCCTCCTCCAGGCCGGTCATCGCCGTGTTTTCGTGAATGATGACGCCCAGTTGCAGCGCCACCCGGCGCAAGCCGCGCACCAGTTTTCCCGGTTGCACGCTGGCCGCTGCCGGCGAAAACCAGCCTTCAAGATGTTTGTCGGAACCGGCCATGCGCTGCACGTCGGCCAGCGGACGCTGGCTGAACGAGTTGATGCCGTTGCGCTCCAGCGCCGCGATCACCGCGTCCGTCGAGCCGACCTGCGCGCGGTTGGTGGCGGTGTACAAGGTGCCGTCGAGACGGTAATCGGCATCGACGCCGTACTGCTCGCAGAACTCGCCGATGGCATGGATGCTGCGCTCCGATTCCTTGACCAGACGCACCGCTTCCTCGACACCGAATAAACGTTCCAAGGTGAAATACTTGGCCGACCACGACAACGCGCAACCACCGTTACGCCCGCTGGCACCGGCGCCGCAGATGTCCGCTTCGATCAGCCGCACATCAAGTTCGGGGTTCTGCTGTTTGAGCATGATCGCCGTCCACAAACCGGTGTAACCGCCACCGACGATGCACACGTCGGTGCGCACTTCGCCTTGCAGCGGCGGGCAGGTGTCGGACGTATCAGCCTGCAGGGCCTGCTCCAGCCAAAACGGTCTCATGGGTTTTCTCCAGTCAGATGGCCACGGCACAGCCTGCCGCAAACGCCGCAGCAGGCCACGAGGCAAAGGGGTTTCAGGAACGCAGGGGTTTGATCGTCAGCGGGCAATTGGGAATGGAGGCGCGCGGTTCCATTACGCCAACCGGGCGGCTGTTCCAGTGCGGAATCAGCACCAGAGCCGAGAACAAGGCGCAACCGGCGAAGACGATAAACACCGTCACCGTATCGAAATAGCCGGGCAGCAAACCGCCAAGCACTGCGCCGACCGAACCGCAGCCGTTAACGAAACCTGCCGCCGTGGCGCCAGCCTTGGCCTTGCCGAAGTCGATGGCGGCGGCGCCGCTGATCATCGAATCCGGGCCGTAGAGGGTCAGGCCCATGACGAACAACAGCGCCACCACGATGATCACGCTACCGGACTGCAACGCGGCCATGAACAGCGCCAGCGTCACGGTCAGTGCGAGCAAGCTGATCACGCACGCCGGCATACGGCGGGCGCCGAACAGTTTGTCCGAGGCCAGACCGATCATGATCGGCCCGAGCAGACCAGCGAGTTCAAACGAGGTCGGAATGATCGCCGCGCCGACTTTGCCGACACTGGGCATTTGCTCGAAGACAATCACCGGGCCCCACAACAGAATCGCGTAACGCGCCGGTTTCAACATGAAATACGCCAGGCCCAAAACCAGCACCGTGCGGTTGCGCAGGATTTCCTTCAACGGCTCCCAAACGCTGAGTTTACTGTTGGCTTCGGTTTCTTCCGCCGTCAGCTCGGGTTCCGGCTCGACCGCCGGCAGGCCGACGTCTTCCGGTTTATTACGTTGAAAAATAAAGAACACCACCGCCACCACGGCAACCACCACCGCGCTGGAGATAAACGCCGCGTGCCAACTGCCGACCAGCGTATACGCCCACCAGCCAGCGAACGGCGACGCCACCAGACCGCCAAAGGCGTAGCAGGAACTCCATAACCCGAGGACCCGTCCGCGCTGTTGTGCAGGAAAGAAACTGCCGAGGTTTTTACACAACCCCGACCATCCCGTTGATTGCGCCAACCCTTGAATCAACATGCAGGTGGCGAAGATCGGCAGCGTGGCGTAACTGCCCATCACCAGCGCTGCGGCGGCGGAAATCAGCAAACCGCCGAGCACCACGACCCGTGGGCCAAAGCGGTCGGCCAGCATGCCCCAAGTGAATTGGCCGATGGCATACGCCGCCAGATAGATGGCGTCGAGGTTGGCCATGGCCATTTTGTCGAGCATGAAGCTGGGGTCTTCAGCGATGCCGAGTTTGGCCACCGAAAACGCCTTGCGGGTGAAGTAGAAAGCGGCGTACGCGAGCCAGGTGACAGCGAAGATCTGCACGCGCCAACGCGCAATGGTGCCGATGTGCTTGTTCATGGTGGTTCTGACCTCAGGGTGTGAGTGTGCCGGCAGAATCGTTAAGAAAAACGCCTGTGTTTTTATTGTTGAGCACTGCGATATCACCGCTTCCCTAGCGTGATATCGGTCAGATGAGTCCTGCTGTTGCACGCACAGGCTCATCGCCGACCCTGCTGCCCGACCGGACAGTCAGCGATGGCGTGAGCGGATCAAAGCAATTACTGTTTAATAAATAAAATCGATTTATCGTATTTCACACATAAGCTCAGCTTGTTACTGCCCTCATCGCCAGGAGCCGTCATGTCTGTTTCCCACGCCCAACTCAAAGCCTTCCACGCCGTGGCCGTGCATGGAAGCTTCACCAAAGCCGCCGAGCGGCTTTTTCTGACTCAACCGGCGATTTCCGACCAGGTGCGCAAACTCGAAGAGCGTTTTGGTGTGCTGCTGTTCCACCGCAATAAACGTTCCGTACGCCTCACCGATCTGGGCGAGCGCCTGCTGGCGATCACCCAACGGCTATTCGTGATTGAAGCGGAAGCGCAGGAGTTGTTGCAGGAATCTCAGGCGTTGCAGACCGGCAGCCTGATTCTGGCGGTGGATGCGCCGGTGCACGTGCTGCCGCAAATCGCGCGGTTCTGCGAGCGCTATCCGGGCATCAGTGTGAAGATCGAGACCGGCAACACCGATGAATCGCTGTTTCGGCTGTTCAACTATCAGGCGGACCTGGCGTTACTAGGGCGCGATGTCACAGATGAACGCTTGCTGTGCGTTCCGTTGCGTAACGATCCGATGGTGGCGTTCGTGTCACGCCATCATCCATGGGCCGAACGCGAGTCGATCTGCCTGGCGGATCTCGACGACACGCCGCTGGTATTGCGCGAACACGGTTCGGTGACACGACAGACGCTGGAAGAAGAAATGGCCCGCGCCGGGTTTCGCATTCGCCCGGCGATTCAGGTCGAAGGACGGGAAGCGGCGCGCGAAGCGGTGGTGGTGGGAATTGGCGTCGGCGTGGTGTCAGCGGCGGAGTTTGGCGCAGACTCGCGGGTGTGTGCGCTGCCGATTATCGACTGCACGCGACGGCTGACGGAAACGCTGGTGTGTTTGCGCGAGCAAAGCAATCGACGGGTGGTGGCGACGTTTCTAGAGATGGTTCGCGAAAGCCTCCCCGGTTCCTGATCGTTCCCACGCTCTGCGTGGGAATGCCTCAACGGACGCTCCGCGTTCGGCTTTGGATGGGACGCAGAGCGTCCCGGGCGGCGTTCCCACGCAGAGCGTGGGAACGATCACGGTGAGGCTGGCGCAAGACCAAAGAACGCCTGAATCAAGCGCAAATCTCGGCGCCGTTCCATACAGCCCATCATGTGCCGATTGACCAAGCCCTCCCCGACAATCGGAATCGCCACCACGCGCGGATCATGGCTGACTTCCACCGATGACACCACGCCAACGCCCAGCTCAGCGGCGACCGCTTCTGTCACCGCCTCACGACTGTCCAGTTCCAACAGCACGCGCGGATGGATCGAGGCCTGCGCACAGGCCTCATCAAAGGTGCGCCGGGTGATCGAGCTCGGCTCGCGCAGCACCATGATCACTTGATCCAGCTCCTGAAGTTTCACCTCACCGGTACGCACCGCCCACGGATGCGCCGCCGGCACCAACGCGCAGATCCGCGACTCGCTCAACGCTTGTAAATGCAGGCCTTTGCGCGGTTCAACTTCGGTCAGCACCGCCACGTCCGCGTGCTCCGAAAGCAACGCCGCGAGGGTTTCCTGGGCATTGCCCAGCCGCAAATTCACGGTAATGCCCGGATACCGCGCGCGCAGGCTGGCGAGCATCGGCATGACCATGTGCGGGCCGTCCGCCGCGACCTCCAGCCGTCCGGTCAGCAATTGCCGGTTGGCCTCAAGCATCGCTTGCGCTTCCTCCGCCAGACCGAACATCGCCCGGGTGATCGCCGCCAGTTTGGTGCCCTCCTCGGTCAGTTCCACCCGTCGCGCGGTGCGTCGCAACAGGGTGATCTGGTAGTGCTCCTCCAGCGCCTTGATATGCCCGGTGACCGCCGGCTGACTGATGAACAACCGCGCCGCGGCACGGGTAAAGCTACCTTCCCGGGCGACCGCGTCGAAGGCGCGCAACTGGAACAGGTTCATGAATAACTCTCGCTGATGGCTGGCATAACAACAAACAATTTGATTGATGCAACGGCGAATTGCAACGTATGCCCCGTAGCTTCATCCCACAGCGCTATCCGAGGACACACGAATGAGTATCGCCGAACCCATCCTGCTCACTCCCGGCCCGTTGACCACTTCGGCCCGCACCCGCCAGGCGATGATGGTCGACTGGGGGTCATGGGATGACCGCTTCAATCAACTGACCGCCAGTCTGTGCGAGCAACTGCTGGCCATTCTCAACGGCGGCGCCACTCACCATTGCGTGCCATTGCAGGGCAGCGGCACCTTTGCCGTCGAAGCGGCGATCGGCACACTGGTGCCGCGTGACGGCAAAGTGCTGGTGCTGATCAACGGTGCTTATGGCAAGCGTCTGGCGAAAATCTGCGAAGTGCTTGGGCGCTCGTTCAGCACTTTTGAAACCGCCGAAGACGAACCGACCACCGCCGCTGACGTTGACCGCTTGCTGCGCGCCGACAGCGATATCACCCATGTCGCGCTGATCCACTGCGAAACCAGCACCGGCATTCTCAACCCGCTGGCGGAGATCGCCCAGGTCGTCGAGCAACACGGCAAACGCCTGATCATCGACGCCATGAGTTCCTTCGGCGCGCTGCCGGTGGATGCGCAGAAAGTGCCGTTCGACGCGCTGATCGCCGCTTCCGGCAAGTGCCTGGAAGGCGTGCCGGGGATGGGTTTTGTCTTCGCTCGCAAGGAAGCGTTAGCCGCTGCCGCCGGCAACTCGCATTCGCTGGCGATGGATTTGTTCGACCAGCACGCTTATATGCAGAAAACCGGACAATGGCGCTTTACCCCGCCGACCCACGTGGTCGCGGCGCTGCACGAAGCGCTGCTGCAATACACCGAAGAAGGCGGCTTGCCGGCCCGCCATGCGCGTTACGCCGCCAACTGCCAGGCGCTGATGGAAGAGATGGCCAAACTCGGTTTGCGCAGCTTCCTGCCGGCGGCGATTCAAGCGCCGATTATCGCCACGTTCCATGCGCCGAGTGATCCGCGTTACCAGTTCAAAGACTTCTACGAGCGCGTGAAGGCCAAGGGTTACATCCTCTATCCCGGCAAATTGACTCAAGTGGAAACCTTCCGCGTCGGCTGCATCGGCCACGTCAGCCCGCACCAAATGCGCCAGGCCGTCGCGGCGGTGGGTGAAGTGCTGCGTGAGATGGAAGTGTTAGAGATCTAAAACCCACCCAAATCCCCTGTAGGAGTGAGCCTGCTCGCGATGAGGCCGTGTCAGTCGACAACGATGTTGAATGATCAAGCGCTATCGCGAGCAGGCTCACTCCTACAGTTTGAATTGCATTGCCAACATAGGATTTTGATCAACATGAACTACGTCAATCCAAGCAAGCTGCAAGCCGCCATCCTCGATTGGGCCGGTACCGTGGTCGATTTCGGTTCGTTCGCACCGACGCAGATCTTCGTCGAAGCCTTCGCCGAATTCGATGTGCAGGTCTCCATCGAAGAAGCCCGTGGCCCGATGGGCATGGGTAAATGGGATCACATCCGCACGCTGTGCGATCAACCTCAGGTGGCCGAGCGTTATCGCAAAGTGTTCGGCCGCACGCCGACTGACGACGACGTTACCGCGATCTACAACCGCTTCATGCCGCTGCAGATCGAGAAGATTGCCGAGCACTCGGCGCTGATTCCCGGCGCGCTGGAAACCATCGCCAATCTGCGCCAGCAGGGGATCAAGATCGGCTCCTGCTCCGGCTATCCGAAACCGGTGATGGACAAAGTCGTCGAACTGGCCGCCACCAACGGCTATGCGGCCGACCACGTTGTCGCCACCGACGAGGTGCCTAACGGTCGCCCGTGGCCGGCCCAAGCCCTGGCCAACGTGATTGCGCTGGGCATCGACGATGTCGGCGCCTGCGTGAAGATCGATGACACCGTGCCGGGCATTCTCGAAGGCCGCCGCGCCGGGATGTGGACGGTCGCGCTGATCTGCTCGGGCAATGCGCTGGGCCTGGACTACGAAGGTTTCCGCGCCTTGGGCAGCGATGAACTGGCCAGCGAGCGCAAGCGCATTCATGCCGTGTTCGAAAGCTCACGCCCGCATTACATGATCGACACCATCAGCGATTTGCCGGAAGTGATCGCCGACATCAACAAGCGTCTGGCTAACGGTGAGATGCCGCAGTCGAGCTGATTGCGCCATCCGCTAAACAAAAACGCCAGTGTCTGACCGACACTGGCGTTTTTTTTGGCATAGCCCTGACTCAGGGCATTGAAAGTCCGATCAGCCTCAGGCAAATCCGCCAAAGCGGTTTACAGTTAAAGCATGCCGTCGCACAAGAACGGCCGTTTTGACCCTGATCTGTGAGGAAACACCGTATGCCGTGGACAAGTTCCGAATCGCGTTACAGCACTGTGTCGGTCCTGCTGCACTGGCTGATGCTGGTGTTGTTGGTGCTGGTGTACGCCAGCATGGAATTGCGCGGCCTCTTCCCCAAAGGCAGCGGCGGCCGCACGCTGATCCGCGAAGTGCATTACATGCTCGGCCTGACCGTGTTCGTGCTGGTGTGGTTTCGTCTGCTCGCGCGCAGCCTCGGGCCGGCGCCGAAGATCTTCCCGGCCTCACCGCAATGGCAAACCATTCTGGCGCGGCTGATGCACTGGGCGTTGTACCTGTTCATGATCAGCATGCCGATTCTCGGCTGGCTGATCACCAGCGCCGAGGGGCATCAGGTGATGTTCTATGGTTTTGATCTGCCGCTGCTGGTCGCAGAAAACAAAGACTTAGCCAAACAGGTCGAGCATTGGCACGTGCTGATCGGCACTATCGGTTATTGGCTGATCGGGCTGCATGCGCTGGCGGGGATCTACCACCATTATGTGGTGGGCGATAACACGCTGCTGCGGATGATGCCCAAGCGCGGTTGAGAATCAGGGGTTGCCGGTAAAGCCGCGCCGCCCCTGCAAGCCGCCGGTGTGAACGAAGATCAGCCGCGTGCCCCTGGCGAATCTGCCCTCCTCGACCTGTTGCTTGAGCGCCAGCAGGGCCTTGCCGGTGTACAGCGGTTCCAATGGGATGCCGATGGCCTGTTCGGTCTGCTCAATGAACTCAAGCAACAGCGGATCGACCTTGGCGAAACCGCCACGGCTGGCGTCAATCAACGCATAGCCTGCATTCGTCAGCTCGGCGTCCCGCATGATCGACTCAACCTGCTGCGCCACCCCGTGATCATCCGGCACTGCCAATGCACCATGCACCGGACGCTCGCCCTGCTCGGCGAGCACCAGCCCGGCCAGCGTTGTCCCGGTGCCACAAGCCAGCCACCAAGCGTGGTAATCGCTCCAGCCGAGGGCGGGCAATTGCGCCTGCGCCTGCTCATTGATGGCGGCGCAACCGAGCGCGCCCGGTAATCCACCGCCGCCCTCCGGCACGGCAAACAGATGTGGATATTGCGCGTGCCATGGCTCCCAGAATCCAGGCTGATGTCGTGCGCGATAGCCGCCGTAACCCAACCAATGCAATTGCATGCCGAATGTTTGCAGATCGCGCACCGTCGGCGTGTCCTGCGCATGCCCGCGCAACAGCCCAACGGTTTTGAATCCCAGCCGTTTGCCAGCCGCCGCCAGTGCATGCAGATGATTGGAATGCGCCCCGCCGAGGCTGATGATGCCTTCGGCCCCCGCGCGATCAGCAGCCTTGAGGTGTTCGACCAGTTTGAACCACTTGTTGCCGCTGATCAGCGGATCGATCTGGTCCAGACGCAGGATGGCGACTTCAACGCCGGCAGATGTCAGCCAGTCCAGATGAAGGTGTTCGAGGGGGGCTTGGGGTAGCCAGTTGGAGGGGGGCAGAAGCATGGGCGGCGATTCGATCTGGGCAGAGCCAGCATTCTAGTCGCTCATACGCAGCCATCGCGAGCAGGCTCACTCCTACATTGGTTTGGTGGTGCTCACCGAATCTGTGAACAACACACCCCTGTGGGAGCGGGGGGGGGGGGGGGGGAGGGGGGGGGGGGGGGGGGGGGGTAATCCGGACTCAA
>NZ_JBOBDR010000029.1:0-60969 GCF_050586545.1 Pseudomonas sp. WC2
TCCCACATTTGATTTGTGTACACCCGATATTCCCCGATGGATTGCCATGAAACTCTCGCGCCTCGCCCTGCCCTTCTTCCTGCTGCCATCCGCCAACGCCTTCGCCGACACTTTCGAGCGAGACCAAGCGCTGAAGCTGCCTGACGTGCTGATCTCCGCCAACCGTCAGGTCGAAGCCCGTAACGACAGCAGCGCCGCCAACACCGTGTTCACCCGCGAAGACATTGATCGCCTGCAACCGAGCGACGTGCCGGACCTGCTGCGGCGCGTGCCGGGCGTGCAAGTGGCGCAGACTGGCGGGCGCGGCAGTCTGCCGGGCATTTACATTCGCGGAACGCAATCGGCGCAGAGTCTGGTGTTGGTCGATGGCCAGCGCATCGGCAACTCGACGTCGGGCGACAGCAATCTGCAGCATCTGAATATCGAGCAGATCGAGCGCGTCGAAGTGCTGCGCGGCTCGCGCTCAGTGATTTATGGCAGCGATGCGATTGGCGGGGTGATTCAGATCTTCACTCGCCGCGGCAGCGAACAGGGCCTGCAGCCGCGCATGCACGTCGGCTTCGGCAGCAACCAGACCTGGGAGCGCAGCCTCGGTGTGTCCGGCGGCGATGAGAAAACCCGTTTCAATCTTGGCGCCAGCCTGGATGAAACTGCCGGGATTGATCGTACGCATGAGTCGTATCCAAGCGATGGCGATCATGATGCCTACCGCAACAAATCCGTCAGCCTGAGCCTCAGTCATGCCCTGACCGGTGACATCGAAGTCGGCGCCAACCTGCTGGATAACCGTGGCAAGAGCGAGTTCGACAACCCGTTCGGCCGCTTCGACATGAATACGTTCGAATCCGTGCAACAGCAGCCCTACAGCGACTTCAATGTCAGCAGCGTCAGCAGTTATTTCGATGCGCGGGTCAATGAAACCTGGAAAACCCGCGTCGAATTCGGCCACAGCGAAAACCGCGAGAAGACCTTCGACAAGCTCAGTGACGAGCGCACCGTGTTCAATACCTACCGCAATTCGGTGAACTGGCAAAATGACCTGACCCTGGATGCGCGCAACAGCCTGATCCTCGGCGGCGACTGGTACGAAGACCGGGTCAACAGCAGCACCGCGTTTGACGAGGACAGCCGCTGGAACCGCGCAGCGTTCATCCAGCATCGTTATCAGGCCGACAGTTTCTCCACTGAACTTGGTCTGCGTCACGACGACAATCAGCAGTTCGGCAGCCAGAACACCTGGAGCGGCACGCTCACCCTGCCGCTGAACCCGGACAACGATCTTTTGCTGAGCTACAGCGAAGGCTTCCGCGCGCCGACCTTCAACGACCTGTACTACCCGGATTTCAGCAACCCCGATCTGAAGCCAGAAACGTCGAAAAGTTATGAGCTGCAGTGGCGCAGCCAGTTGACCGATACCAGCCGTCTCGAAGCCTCGATCTACCGTACGGATCTGGAAGACGCGATTATTTTCGGTAGCAATTCACGCCCAGAGAACGTCGCTTCGGCACGTATCAACGGCTTTGAAGCAGCGCTCAAGCAGGAGCTGTTCGAATGGCAGAGCAATCTGGGCGTCGCGATCATTGATCCGCGTGATCGTGATTCCGGACATACCCTGGCGCGTCGCGCACGGCGCACGTTGAGTTGGGATCTGGATCGACAGTTCGAGCAGATCGGCGTCGGTGCGAGTTGGCAAGCGGTGAGCAGCAGTTACGACGACCGGGACAATCAGCAACCCTTGGGCGGCTATGCGTTGTTCGGCCTACGCAGCAGCTGGGCGGTGAACCGTGAGATCAAGCTGGATCTGAAGGTCGATAACGTTTTCGACAAGGGTTACAGCCGGGCGAATTACAGCTATGACGGCAGCCAGTATGGGTATCGCGAGGAAGGTCGGGTGTGGATGTTTGGGGTGACCTGGACTCCAGAGCTTTGACCTGAATCTTCGGTGATCTGACTTCCCCCTTCGCGAGCAGGCTCGCTCCCACAATTTGAAATGCAATCCCCTGTGGGAGCGAGCCTGCTCGCGAAGAAGCCACCTCGGTTTCAGCGCTCAGGCGCAATCAACTGGCAGAGCTTGGCGGTGGCGCTGATCATCTGCCCGCTTGGGCGCTCAAGCCCTTTGTCAGTCACCAGCAACAGATTCCCTCGCTTCACCGCTGCCACTTGCGGCCAGGCTTTCCACGCATCGAGCTGCGCTTGATCTCCCGCCAGAATCACCTCAGGATCGCGCTGCAACACCGCCTCGATACTCACCTGCGGCGCCGGCAGACTCAGATCGCCGAAGACATTGCGCGCCCCGCACACCTCAAGCGCATCGCTGATGATCTGCCCGCCACCGACGGTGTACAGCGGTTTGTCCCAGACTTGATAAAACACACTCAGCGGCACATCCCGGCGATAGCGATGGCGTAATTCTGCGAGCTGCTCACGCAACGCCGCCGCCCGCTTCACTCCACGTTCAGGTCGGCCCAGGTGCGCGGCAATGGCTTCGATCTGGGTGGTGAGTTGTTCGAAGGAATGCGGTTCGGCGACGAAAGTCGGGATGCCCAGACGCTTGAGCTGATCGCGCTGCGCAGGTCCCACACTGCCGGGCCAGAGCAACAACAAATCCGGTTTAAGGCTCAGCAACTGTTCCATGTCGAGTTGGCCATAACGCCCAACTGACGGCACGTTGACGATCTCGGCAGGACGCTCACCGGCATCCAGCACCCCGACCAGCAGGTCAGCCGAATCCAGCTCAATGACGATTTCAGAAAGGGAAGGTGCGAGGCTCACGACCCGCAGGTTTGCCAGCACCGGAGCGGAAACGACCAGCAGCAGAACCGCCAGCCACAGACGGCGCATCAGCCGAGTTGACGCGGGATGCGGTAGAGGTAGAACAGCACTGCCGTGGACAGCGCCAGCAACATCAGCGGTACGGCTTCGAGACCGACAAACACTGCCAGCGCGCCGATCCACGCCGGCAAAGCGGCTGCAAGGAAAGCACTGCGACGACGTGCCGCGAGGGCGATCCATGCTGCTGGCTCATCAGGGGTATCGAGGGATTTTTGCGTAGCGATCAGCGCATGTTTGTAGCGGCCGAAAAACTTCAGGCTGACAAACATCGATGCCACACCGGCAATGAAGAACGGCATCGCCAGCACCGGCAAAAGCCCTTCGTCCTGGCCGAACAGAGCGTTGAGGACAAACAACGGCACCAGCGCCAGCGCCAGGTATTTCCACCAATCGACGGACAGTCGGCGCCGCACCTGACCGCGTGTCACGCCCGGTCGACCTCGCCCTGGTGCTCGTTGCCCATCATGTGGTCGAGCTTGCTGGCCTTGGTCGCCAGATAGAGTTTGTTGTGCGGGTTGTGGCCGGTGTGCAGCGGCACGCGCTCGGCGACGGTGATGCCCATGTCGGTCAAGGCTTTGACCTTGCGCGGGTTGTTGGTCATCAGGCGCAAGGATGTAACGCCCAAGTGCTCAAGCATCGGCAGGCACATGGCGTAGTCGCGCTGGTCGGCGGCAAAGCCCAGGCGCTCGTTGGCTTCAACGGTGTCGGCGCCGCCGTCCTGCAATTCATAAGCGCGGATCTTGTTGAGCAGCCCGATACCGCGACCTTCCTGGCGCAGATACAGCAACACGCCACGGCCTTCACGGGCGATGGCCTTGAGCGCGCCCTCAAGTTGCGAGCCGCAGTCGCAGCGCTGGCTGAACAAGGCATCGCCGGTCAGGCATTCGGAGTGCAACCGGCCGAGTACCGGGGCACCGTCGGCAATTTCACCCAGGCTCAACACGACGTGCTCGCGGCCGGTGGCTTCATCGAGAAAACCGTGCATGGTGAATTGCGCAAAAGGTGTTGGCAGCTTGGAAGCGGCGACAAAGACGACAGGCACCGGTGTGCTCCTGATCTAAAGAGTCTGAAAATTCGCAGGCGGGCATTGTAACAGCAGGTTCCTGCAGACGCTTAGGCTGAATTATCGGGCATAACGATCAAAAAGTTTGATAACAACCACACAGACGCTGCGGTTCCCTTGTAGGAGTGAGCCTGCTCGCGATAGCGGTCTAACTCAAACATTGATGTGGCTGACACACCGCTATCGCGAGCAGGCTCAGTCCTACAGGGGATTCGTCGCGCCCGTAGTGAAGGGATACGGCTGCTGCCACTTCTCGAAGATCGGTTTCAACTCACCACTCTTCACCAATTGCTCCATGCGCTGGTCATACAGCGCCATCAGCGCGCGCGCCTGCGGGGTGTCGGCAAAGCCAAGGTACAGCGGCAACTCGGCCAGATGCGAATAGCGATATTGCGTCGGATCCGCTGCGGTTTTCACCACGGCTTCAATCTCGGTCAGCGCATCGATGTAGTAATCCGCACGCCCCTGCTTGAGCATCGACAGAATGCCGTTACGTCGCTCGATCTGGTTGTAGCGTTTGATGTTCGGCAGGTAGTTTTCGTACCGATAGCCACGCACCCAGGCCAGTCGATACTTGCCCAGCGTCGCCTGCGTTGGCGTAGGGTTGCTGGCCAGACCCAGCGCGTAAATATGGTCGGAATCAAAATTCCACTGCGGATACAGGACCTGCCCGACTTCGTCGCGATAGGAGCCGACCAGTGCGTCGACTTCCTTCAACTGCACCAGACCGATCGAACGGGTGTACGGCACCGTGCGAATGTCCAGCTTCACGCCGGCCGGTTCGAACACCTTGCGCAACACGTCCCAACCCAGGCCATGGCCGTCGGCGGCGGTGTAGTCTTCCCAGTCTTCGCTGGCCAGGTGGATGACCGCAGGCGTCGGCGCAGCTTCCTGCGCACTGGCGACAGTGCTCAGCAAAGCAAAAACCACGAGCGCCAACCAGCGTCGAGCCATCCCTAGTCCCCTCACTTGACCCTGATATCCCTTGGAATCAGGCGAAAATCCACACCAGTCCCTGCATTGCCAGCCAAGCGAATACACCGGCCAGCACGTCGTCGAGCATGATGCCGACGCCGCCGTGAACGTGCCGGTCGATCCAGCGAATCGGCCACGGCTTGAGAATGTCGAAGAAGCGGAACACCAGGAAACCCGCGAGCAACCAGTACCAGCCTTCCGGCACCAGCCAGAGGGTGATCCACATCCCGACCATTTCGTCCCAGACGATGCCTTCGTGGTCGTGTACCCGCAGATCATCGGCGACTTTTCCGCACAGCCAGAAGCCGAACAGCATGGTGATCCCGAGCATCAGCCAGTAACCCCAGTCGGGCAGCATCTGCCACAACGGGATAAAGGGTAGCGCAACTAACGAGCCCCACGTGCCCGGCGCTTTCGGTAACGTGCCGGAGCCGAAGCCGAAGGCGAGGAAATGCCAGGGATTGCGCCAGACCGACGGCGGAACGAACTCGGCCGGTACCTGTTTCGGGTGATCTGTCACGGTGTCTCCTGAAAATGTTGATAGCCCCGGATTTGCGGGGTGATGTCGTGCCCTTCGCGATCCAGCAGCACCACGCCTTGGCCTTCGGCCACGCGACCGATCACATGGATCAGCCAGCTACTGGCCAGCAAAGCCGGCAACTCGACGGACGGTAGCGTGAACGCCAGCACGTAATCATCGCCACCGCTCAACGCCGCACGTTCGGCACCGCGCTGGCCGAGGAACGCCACTAAAGCATCCGACAGCGGTACGCGCTCGCGTTCAATTTCAAGTCGCACCTTTGAGGCCAGCGCGATGTGGCCGCAGTCAGCGAGCAGGCCATCGGAGATGTCCAGCGCCGAGGTGGCTTTGCCGCGCAGGGCCTGACCGAGAGCCAGTTGCGGCTGCGGCGACCAGTAATGAGCGAGCAGCGGTTGGGCAACATGCGCGTCAGCCTCACGCTGACCCAGCACCAGTGCTAAGGCGCCGGCGGCATTGCCCAACTCACCACCGACACAGAGCAAGTCGCCCGGTTGCGCGCCGCTGCGGGTCAACGCTTGCCCTTTAGGCACGCGACCGAACACGGTTACCGTCAGGCTCAACGGCCCGCGCGTGGTATCGCCGCCCACCAGCGCAACGCCGCAGCTCTGCGCCATGCGGTTCAGTCCACGGGCATAGGCTTGCAGCCAATCAGCGGTCACCGTCGGCACAGTCAGGGCAAGGGTAAAGGCAACGGGCGTAGCGCCCATGGCGGCCAGATCGCTGACCGCGACGGCCAGCGAGCGCTGACCGAGCAGAAACGGATCGCAGGGGTCGGCGAAATGCACACCGGCCACCAGCGTATCGGTAGAGATCGCCAACTGTTCCCCGGAAGGAACAGCGAGCAAGGCGCAGTCATCGCCGATCCCCAGAGCAACGCCCTCGCCGCCCTGCGCACAAGGCGCGGCGGCGAAGAAATTGCGGATCAGCTCAAACTCACCCATGGCTGAGACAAAGAGTTCAAGCGCCAATCAGCGCTTGAACGCCTTCACTTCAGCTTCACGCAGGCGCGGAGCCAGCTTGTCGAGTACGCCGTTGACGAACTTGTGGCCGTCGGTCGAACCGAAGACTTTCGCCAGCTCGATACCTTCGTTGATCACCACGCGGTACGGCACATCAACACGCTTGAGCAATTCCCAGGTCGACAGGCGCAGAACGGCCAGTTCAACCGGGTCCAGCTCTTCAATCGCCAGATCCAGGCATGGCGACAGGGCGTTGTCGATTTCGGTCTTGAACTGCGGAACCCCGTGAAGGATCTCGCGGAAGTAAGCACCGTCGACATCGGTGAAATCGTTATCAACGCGGAACTGCGCTTCGATCTCGTTCAGCGATTGCTTGGCCATGTGCCACTGGTACAGCGCTTGAGTCGCGAGCTGACGGGCTTCGCGACGCTTGACGCTTTTCGAGGGCTTGCCGGCATCCGCAGGTTTCGGATCGCGCGGGTTGAAACGATCGCTATCGTCGGTAATCACTTGGCCTCCAACTGCGCCAGCAGGCTGACCATTTCCAGAGCGGACAGGGCAGCTTCGGCACCTTTGTTACCGGCCTTGGTGCCGGAACGTTCGATGGCTTGCTCAATGGAATCAACGGTCAGAACGCCGAAAGCAACCGGCACGCCGAACTCCATGGACACTTGGGCCAGGCCTTTGGTGCATTCGCCAGCCACGTATTCGAAGTGCGGGGTGCCGCCACGAATGACTGCGCCCAGGGCGATGATTGCTGCGAACTCGCCTTTCTGAGCGACTTTCTGCGCAACCAGCGGGATTTCGAAGGCGCCAGGTGCGCGGATGATGGTGATGTCGCTTTCGCTCACGCCGTGGCGAACCAGGGCATCAACTGCACCGCTGACCAGGCTTTCAACCACGAAACTGTTGAAGCGGCCCACTACCAGAGCGTAGCGGCCTTTAGGGGCGATGAAGGTACCTTCGATGGTCTTCAGGGTCATTCGTCAGATCTCTTAAAGAGCCGGGACGCGTCTGCTACGCGTCCCTCAGTGATTTATTTGCCGCGAATTGAAGTCCGGAAACGACCGGTCATTATTCGGAGGGCACGTATTCTACAACTTCCAGATCGAAACCGGATATCGCATTAAATTTCATTGGCGCAGACATCAAGCGCATTTTGCGTACACCAAGGTCACGCAGGATCTGCGAACCGGCACCGACGATGCTATAAGTCGTCGGTTTTTTCGGCGCTGGCTGATCACCGGTTTCACGGATATGCGCCAGCAGTACGTCGCCATCGAGCGGGTGACCGAGCAGCAACACCACGCCGCTGCCCGCCTCGGCAACCGCAGCCATGGCGGCGCGCAGGCTCCAGCGCCCCGGTTGCTTGACCATCAGCAGGTCGCGCAGCGGGTCCATGTTGTGCACGCGAACCAGCGTCGGCTCTTCGGCGCAAACAGTGCCCAGGGTCAGCGCCATGTGCACGTCGCCTTCCACCGAATCACGATAGGTCACCAGGTTGAATTGGCCCAGTTCGCTGTCCAGTGGCTGCTCGGCAATCCGCTGAACGGTACGTTCGTGGATCATCCGGTAGTGAATCAGGTCGGCGATGGTGCCGATCTTGATGTTGTGTTCAGCGGCGAACGCTTCCAGCTCGGCGCGACGGGACATGGTGCCGTCGTCGTTCATCACTTCGCAGATCACGCCGCTCGGTTCGAAACCGGCCATGCGCGCGAGGTCGCAGGCGGCTTCGGTGTGGCCAGCGCGAGCGAGGGTGCCGCCGGCCTGAGCCATCAGCGGGAAGATGTGGCCCGGGCTGACGATGTCTTCAGCCTTGGCGTCTTTGGCGGCCGCCGCTTGCACGGTACGCGCGCGGTCGGCGGCGGAGATGCCGGTGGTCACGCCTTCGGCCGCTTCGATCGACACGGTGAACTTGGTGCCGAACCCGGAGCCGTTGCGTGGTGCCATCAGCGGCAGCTTCAACAGTTCGCAGCGCTCGCGGCTCATCGGCATGCAGATCAGGCCACGGGCGTGCTTGGCCATGAAGTTGATGTGTTCGGCCTGGCAGCATTCGGCGGCCATGATCAGGTCGCCTTCGTTCTCGCGGTCTTCGTCATCCATGAGGATGACCATCTTGCCTTGGCGGATGTCTTCAACCAGTTCTTCGATGCTATTGAGCGCCACAAGGCACCCCCTTCAGTCAGGATTTGAGATAGCCATTGGCGGCTAGAAAGCTTTCAGTGATCGTGCCGCCGGATGCCGATTCTGCAGCCTTGTCGCCAAGCAGCAGACGCTCCAGATAACGCGCCAGCAAGTCGACTTCCAGATTCACCCGGCGACCTGGCGTGTACGACGCCATGATGGTTTCGCTCAGGGTGTGCGGGATGATCGTCAGCATGAACTCGGCGCCATCGACTTCGTTCACGGTGAGGCTGGTGCCATCGACAGTGATCGAGCCTTTGTGGGCGATGTACTTGGCCAGCTCTTTCGGCGCGCGGATACGAAATTCCACGGCGCGGGCATTGTCACTGCGCGAAACGATTTCGCCGACGCCGTCGACGTGGCCGCTGACCAGATGCCCGCCGAGGCGGGTGGTCGGGGTCAGGGCTTTTTCCAGATTGACCGGGCTGCCGCTTTTCAGGTCATTCATGGCGGTGCAGTCGAGGGTTTCGCGGCTGACGTCGGCGGCAAAACCGTCGCCCGGCAGCTCAACAGCAGTCAGGCAGACGCCGTTGACCGCGATGCTGTCGCCGAGTTTGACGTCGCTCAGGTCGAGCTTGCCGGTGGCGACGTGGACCCGCACATCACCGCCCTTTGGGGTCAGTGCGCGGATACTGCCGATGGATTCGATGATGCCGGTAAACATGGGGTTCTCCTTGAGAACTAAGCCAGCGTAATAACGATGGCCGGGAATTATACGCTCGCCGAAAGGACAGGGATGGCGGTGACTCGCCAGTCATCGCCCACCGCACGAATTTCAGTGATTTTCAGCTCTGGAGCATCCTTCATATGGGCCAGCGGCCAGTCCAGCAATGGACGCGCCGTGGAACCGAGAAACTTGCCGGCGATGAAGATGACGAACTCGTCGACCAGACCGAGCTGAGCAAAAGCGCCCGCCAATCGTGGGCCAGCCTCGACCAGCACTTCGTTAACGCCGCGATTAGCCAGTTGGATCAGCAACTGCTGCAGATCGACCTGACCGTCATCACCCGGGACGATCAGGCATTCAGGGCCGTGAGCGTATTGCTCTTCGATCGCCACACACGTCGCAACCAACGCCGGGCCAGCCTTGAAGAACGGCGCATCGAGCGGCACCCGCAGACGACCGTCGATCAACACGCGCAGCGGCAGTCGGCTCATGGCCAGTGCGGTTTGCTCGCTGTCCAGACCGAGTTCGTCAGCGCGAACAGTCAAACGCGCGCCGTCGGCCAGCACGGTGTCGGCACCGGTCAGCACCACGGCGGCCTGAGCGCGCAAACGCTGAACGGCTGAACGCGCGGCCGGGCCGGTGATCCATTGGCTCTCGCCGCTTTCCATCGCCGTGCGCCCGTCGAGGCTCATGGCCAACTTGACCCGCACGAACGGCAAGCCGTGTTCCATGCGCTTCAGAAAACCTTGATTGAGCTTGCGTGCCTCAGCTTCGAGCACACCACTTTCAGTGGCGATGCCGGCATCAGCCAGACGCTGCAGACCACGACCGGCGACTTGCGGGTTCGGATCACGCATCGCCGCGACGACCCGGCTTACGCCAGCATTCACCAGGGCATCGGCGCACGGCGGCGTGCGGCCATGATGGCTGCACGGTTCGAGGGTGACATAGGCGGTGGCGCCCCGGGCGAGTTCACCGGCGGCGCGCAGGGCGTGGACTTCGGCGTGGGGTTCGCCGGCGCGCTCGTGCCAGCCTTCGCCGACAATCTGCCCGTCGCGCACCACCACGCAGCCAACCCGAGGATTGGGGTGCGTGGTGTAGTGACCTTTGCGCGCCAGTTCCAGCGCGCGGGCCATGAAGTGGGCGTCGAGGATGGCCTGCTCGGCGGCGGTGGTCATTCTTTCACCGGTTCGCGGGCGAGGCGGTCGATTTCTTCGCGGAATTCGTTGAGGTCCTGGAAGCGCTTGTACACCGACGCGAAGCGGATGTAGGCGACTTCATCAAGCTTCTGCAATTCGGCCATGACCAGTTCGCCGACGACGAGGGATTTGACCTCGCGTTCGCCGGTGGCGCGCAGCTTGTGCTTGATGTGGACCAGAGAGGATTCGAGGCGCTCGACGCTCACCGGACGTTTCTCCAGGGCGCGTTGCATGCCGGCGCGGAGTTTTTCTTCGTCGAACGGTTGGCGGCTGCCGTCGGTTTTGATCAGGCGCGGCAACACCAGTTCGGCCGTCTCGAACGTCGTGAAACGCTCGCCGCAGGCCAGGCATTCACGCCGGCGGCGCACCTGTTCGCCCTCGGCGACCAGACGCGAGTCGATGACCTTGGTGTCGTTGGCACCGCAGAAGGGACAGTGCATGGTGGCTGGCAACAAAAAAAGGGAGGGCCATGGTAGCGCATCCCGGTGGCAAGACAAGCCATAGGGTTTGCGGTATACAGAACGGCATGATCGTTTGATCCATGGATTTCATTTTGCCGGAGCATCCAATGCCGTTACGTCCGCTCGTTTTGCTCAGTCTTTTCAGCCTGCTGGTGGCCTGTGGCAGCGATGCGCCCAAGCCCCAGCCGCCGACACCCGGCCCTGCGCCACAACAGGCGCAGAAAAAAGCCAAGGAAGCCGCTGACCTCGGCCCGCTGCCGGCCTATCAAAGAGAATTGAGCGGCACCCTGCAAGGCGTGCCGGCCGGTGCCGAAGTCGAGCTGGCGCTGCTGGTGATCGATGAGAAAGATCGCCCGCAACAATTGCTCGCCAGTTCCAGCCTGATCGGCAACAACCAGGTCCTGCCGTTCCGCCTGCGCTTCAACCCCGACGCCTTCCCCGCCGGTGCGCGGGTTGAATTGCGTGGCCGCGCCAGCCAGTCCGGCCAGTTGATCCTGCACCTGCCGTCGCAAACCATCACCCAGCCGACCACTCAGGCGCTGGGCCAGCTGCAGTTTGTCAAAGCACCATGACTGCACCGCTCGACCTGCAACAGGCGTTAGGTGAGTTGCTCGGCGACGCCAGACTCAAGGTCTGTGCGTTGCCGGACACCGATTTAAAGTTGTGGCTGATCGATGGCGACAACATGGATCGCGAGTTCAGTCAGGAAGAAATTCAGCGAATCCTGCATGAGCCACCCTATTGGGGTTTCTGCTGGGCCAGTGGTCTGGCGGTGGCGCGCTATCTGGCGGAGTTTCCTGAATGGGTGCGCGGTAAACGCGTGCTGGATTTCGGCGCAGGTTCGGGGATTGCCGGGATTGCGGCGCTGAAGGCCGGGGCGCTGGAGGTGGTGGCCTGCGATCTCGATCCGCTGGCGATTGCCGCGTGTCGGGCAAATGCTGCGTTGAATAATGTCGAGATGAGTTATTCGACGGATTTCTTTGCCGAGGCGGATCGGTTCGATCTGATTCTGGTGGCGGACGTGTTGTATGACCGGGCGAATCTGCCATTGCTCGATGGGTTTTTAAGCCGTGGACGCGAGGCGTTGGTGGCGGATTCGCGGGTTCGGGATTTTCGCCATCCGTTGTATGAGCGGATTGAAATGCTTGAGGCGATGACGTTGCCGGATCTGGCAGAGCCGGAAGAATTCAGACATGTAAGCCTCTACCATGCGCGGCGCTGATTAAAAGCTTCGCGAGCAGGCTCGCTCCCACATTTGGAATGCGTTCCCCTGTGGGAGCGAGCCTGCTCGCGAAGGCGTCCTGCCAGACAACACATCTCTGCCTTCCGGCCACCCCCCGCCACGCCGTATAGTTGCCCCATCCACGCTTTGACGAGATCCCCCATGAGTGAGCAAACGCCGTACATCTTCGACGCCACGACGGCTGATTTCGACCAGTCGGTGATCGAGGCTTCTTTCAACAAACCGGTGCTGGTGGATTTCTGGGCCGAATGGTGTGCGCCGTGCAAAGCGCTGATGCCGATGCTGCAAGGCATTGCCGAGAGCTATCAGGGCGAGTTGCTGCTGGCCAAGGTCAATTGCGATATCGAACAGGACATCGTTGCCCGTTTCGGCATTCGCAGCCTGCCGACCGTGGTGCTGTTCAAGGACGGTCAACCGGTCGACGGCTTTGCCGGTGCGCAACCGGAATCCGCCGTGCGCGCCCTGCTTGAGCCGCATGTGCAAATGCCGCCGCCGGCCGCTGCCGATCCGTTCGAACAGGCGCAGACGTTGTTCGATGACGGTCGCTACGCCGATGCCGAAGCGGCGCTGGTGGTGATGCTCAATGAAGACAACACCAATGCGAAAGCGCTGATTCTGTATGCGCGCTGCCTGACAGAACGCGGCGAGTTGGGCGAAGCGCAGACCGTGCTGGATGCGGTCAAAAGCGACGAACACAAAGCCGCGCTGGCCGGGGCCAAGGCGCAGATTCAGTTCCTCGGTCTGGCGCGCGATCTGCCGGATGCTGCCGATTTGAAAAGCCGTCTGGCGCAGAATCCGCAGGACGATGAGGCGGTGTATCAACTGGCGATCCAGCAACTGGCGCGTCAGCAATACGAGGCCGCGCTCGAGGCGATGCTCAAGCTGTTCATCCGCAACCGCAGTTATGGCGAAGGCTTGCCGCACAAGACGTTGCTGCAGGTGTTTGAGCTGCTGGGCAACGATCATCCGCTGGTGACGGTGTACCGCCGCAAGATGTTTGCAGCGCTGTACTAAGCCTTCATTCGATCCAGCTGTAGAGCGGCGTATCCCCGCCGCTCACCACTTTCACGTCCGAACTGTGGCGCAAGCGCACCAGCAAACGCTTGCCTGCCACTGCGCTGCCGGTCAGCCCTTCGAGCTGATCGAGCAGATCCGGCCCGCTGAGTTGCCCGGCCTTGCGCAACAGATCCTTCGCCACCTGCCACAACGCATCGTCCTGATTCAGCGGTTTCGCCGCTGGCACCGACGTGGCCGCTTCAGGCTGGGCGACCGGAGCCTGCCCATTCAGCGCCGAACCGAGCTTCGCCCAGTCGCTGTCATCCAGTTCCACTGTCAAATCCACCGGCACGTCGCCGACGGTTCCACGTATCCGCAACATTACGTTCGCTCCCGCACATTTCTGACCTGCATGCTCCCACGGGACTTGTGCAACGCCAAGCGCACGGGCAAACTCTGCGGACTTTCGTTATAAGATTACATAACAAACTCTTCATTTTACTTTTCGGAGACCACCATGCGTCGTCTGCTGCTCGCTTTGCCGTTTGCCCTGTTGCCGCTGGCCATCGCCCACGCTGCCGATGAACATGACCACGATCACGACCATGAACACGGTAGCCTCGGCGCGCATGAACACGGCGTCGGTCGTCTGAATGCAGCGCTGGATGGTCAGACCCTGGAACTGGAGCTGGAAAGCCCGGCGATGAACCTGGTCGGTTTCGAACACGTCGCGACCACGGATGCCGACAAGGCCAAGGTTGCTGCCGCCCGCGCGCAGTTGGAAAACCCGCTGGCCCTGTTCAGCCTCCCGGCCGCCGCCGGTTGCAAGGTCGCCAGCCAGGAACTGGAAAGCCCGCTGTTCGGCGACAAGCCGGATGCCGATGATCATGACGAAGATGAAGCCGACAAGGACGGTCACGAGCATCATCACGACCACAGCGAAATCCACGCGCACTATCAATTCACCTGCGCCGCCCCGGGCGCGCTGAAGACTCTGGATCTGGCGAATGTGTTCAAAACCTTCCCGGCGACGCAGAAGATTCAGGTACAACTGATCAGCGCGAACGGCCAGCAAGGCACTGAAGTGACGGCCAAGGCTGCTGCCCTTAAATTCTGATAACAGCGAAAATCCCCTGTGGGAGCGAGCCTGCTCGCGATAGCGGTGCATCAGTCGATATCGGTGTCGACTGTCAGATTGCATTCGCGAGCAGGCTCGCTCCCACAAGGGTTCAGCGTCCAACCATGAAACTGGTGCCATGACCCAAGCACTCATCGAACTGTCCGACCTGGGCTTCAGCTGGCCCGGCCATCCTCCGCTACTGGACATCCCGGCGTTTCGTCTGGAAGCCGGCGAAACGCTGTTTCTCAAAGGCCCCAGCGGCAGCGGCAAGACCACCCTGCTCGGTTTGCTCGGCGGCGTGCAGAGACCAGATCGCGGCAGCATTCGCTTGCTTGGCCAGGAGCTGACCGAACTTTCCGCCGGCGCCCGCGACACCTTCCGCGTTGATCACACCGGCTACATCTTTCAGCAGTTCAACTTGCTGCCGTTTCTCTCGGTACGCGAGAACGTCGAGCTGCCGTGTCACTTCTCCAAGCTGCGCGCGCAACGGGCGAAGCAACGCCATGGCAGCGTTGATCAAGCCGCCGCCACTCTGCTCGCGCATTTAGGTTTGAAGGATGAAAGCCTCCTCAGTCGTCGCGCCGATTCGCTGTCGATTGGTCAGCAGCAACGCGTCGCCGCCGCCCGCGCCTTGATCGGTCAGCCAGAGTTGGTGATCGCCGACGAACCCACCTCGGCGCTGGATTATGACGCCCGGGAAAACTTCATTCGCCTGTTGTTCGCCGAATGCCGCGAGGCCGGTTCGAGTCTGTTGTTCGTTAGCCACGACCAGAGCCTGGCGCCGCTGTTCGACCGTCACCTGTCCCTGGCCGAACTCAATCGCGCCGCCACGTCTGCCGAGGTCTGAGATGTATCTGTTTCGTCTGGCCATGGCCAGCCTGGCCAACCGCCGCTTCACCGCGCTACTCACCGCTTTCGCCATCGCCCTGTCGGTGTGCCTGCTGCTCGCCGTCGAGCGAGTGCGCACCGAAGCCAAAGCCAGTTTCGCCAGCACCATCAGCGGCACCGACCTGATTGTCGGCGCGCGCTCGGGCTCGGTGAACTTGTTGCTGTATTCGGTATTCCGCATCGGCAACGCCACCAACAACATTCGCTGGGACAGTTTCGAACACTTCGCCAACAACCCGAAAGTGAAGTGGGCAATCCCGATGTCCCTCGGCGATTCCCATCGCGGCTACCGCGTGATGGGCACCACCGAAGCCTATTTCGAGCATTACCAGTACGGTCGCCAGCAGCATCTGCAACTGGCCGACGGTCGTGCGTTTGCTACCGATCCGTTTGAAGTGGTGCTCGGTGCAGAAGTCGCCGATGCGCTGCATTACAAGCTCGGCGACAAACTGGTGCTGGCCCACGGCGTGGCGGCGATCAGCCTGGTCAAGCACGACGACAAACCGTTCACCGTGGTCGGCATTCTCAAACGCACCGGCACCCCGGTCGACCGCACGTTGCACATCAGCCTCGGTGGCATGGAAGCGATTCACATCGACTGGCACAACGGCGTGCCTGCGCGGGGCAATGGGCGGATCAGCGCCGATCAGGCACGCAATATGGACCTGACACCGCAAGCGATCACCGCGTTTATGCTCGGCCTCAACAGCAAGATTTCCACGTTTGCGCTGCAACGCGAGATCAACGAATTCCGTGGCGAACCAATGCTGGCGATTTTGCCGGGCGTAGCGTTGCAGGAACTATGGAGCCTGATGAGCACCGCCGAAAAAGCCTTGTTCGTGGTTTCGTTGTTCGTGGTGCTGACCGGGCTGATCGGCATGCTCACGGCAATTCTCACCAGCCTCAACGAACGTCGGCGCGAGATGGCGATTCTGCGTTCGGTCGGCGCGCGGCCCTGGCACATCGCGAGTCTGTTGGTGCTGGAAGCATTCGCTTTGGCGCTGACCGGAGTGATCGCCGGGGTTGCATTGCTGTACATCGGTATCGCCGCTGCGCAAGGTTACGTGCAGGCCAATTACGGCCTGTACCTGCCGCTGGCGTGGCCGAGTGAGTATGAATGGACGCTGCTCGGTGGCATTCTGGCGGCCGCGCTGCTGATGGGCAGCGTGCCGGCCTGGCGTGCGTATCGCCAATCGTTGGCCGATGGTCTGTCGATCCGTCTATGAGGATGTTCACCATGCCCCGCGCCTTGCTTGCGCTGCTGTTGCTGGTTGCCCTGCCCGTGTGGGCCGCGGCGCCGAAAGACCTGACGTGGTCGGAAATGATCCCGCCGGACGCCGCGCCGGAAGTGCCGAATATGACCCCGCTGCACGACCTGTCGAAGATGGGCGATGCGTTGTCCGCCGAGTCCGCGCCAGCGGCGAAGCAGGACCTGCCGAACGCGCCGGTGGTGCAATCACTAGACGGTCAGAACATCCGTTTGCCGGGCTATATCGTGCCGCTGGAAGTCAATGAAGAGGGGCGTACCACGGACTTCTTGCTGGTGCCGTACTTCGGCGCCTGCATCCACGTACCGCCACCGCCGTCGAACCAGATCGTCCATGTGAAGAGCGAGTTGGGTGTGAAGCTCGATGAGCTGTATCAGCCCTACTGGATCGAGGGGCCGTTACAGGTCAAGGCGTCGAGCAGCGAGCTGGCGGATGCCGGGTATCAGATGGAGGCGGACAAGATTTATGTGTATGAGCTGCCGGAGTAAACCCGGCGGAGTTGTGTTGATTGATCCATCGTCTTCGCGAGCAGGCTCGCTCCCACAGGTGATCACATTCCAGGGTGGGAGCGAGCCTGCTCGCGAATAGGCCCTCGAAGGTTCCACAAAAACCCGCCCCTTCACTGTTTCATTGAGCTGCGTCAAAAGACCGTATCAGTGGGCTTCGTACCATAGGACATCAGACACTTTTAACGTCCTTTTGGAGCCCCCATGAACAAGTCCTTGCTCAGCGCCTCGCTGTTTGCCCTCGCGCTCGCAGCCCCGCTCGCCCACGCCCACGAAGCCGGTGACATCCTCATCCGCGCCGGCGCGATCACCGTCAACCCGAAGGCCGACAGCTCCAGCGTCAAGGTCGATCAGGGTCCGTTGAGCGGCACCAATCTGGGCGGCAAGGCGACCATGAGCAGCGACACTCAACTGGGTCTCAACTTCGCCTACATGCTCACCAACAACATCGGTATCGAGTTGCTCGCGGCCACCCCGTTCGAGCATGACGTCAAGCTCAAGGGCACTGCCCTGCCTGCGGCCAACGGCAAGCTCGGCACCCTGAAGCACTTGCCGCCGACCCTCAGCGTTGTCTACTACCCGCTGGACTCGAAGTCGGCGTTCCAGCCGTATGTCGGCGGCGGCATCAACTACACCTGGATCTATGACGAACACGTCGGCAGCGAAGCGCAGACTGCAGGCTTCAGCAACTTCAAAGCGAAAAATTCCTGGGGTCTGGCCTGGCAGGTCGGCGCGGATTACATGCTGACCGACAACATCATGCTCAACGCCCAAGTGCGTTACATCGACATCGATACCCGCGCCACTGTCGAAAACAACGCCGTCGCACCGGGCACTCGCGCACGGGTGAACGTGGATGTCGATCCGTTCATTTACATGGTCGGTTTGGGCTATAAGTTCTAAGCTGATTTTTACCGAACGTTCACGTGGTGGTGAATGAGGCTTGGTGGTGAGCAGGCAGAGAACTGACGGCGACCGTACGCAGTTGATCGGGGGATAACCTCCCCTCGCCACAGGAAGGCGACAAATTCCGGCCGTGAAAAAGGCGCCTGTCAAAGGGCGCCTTTTTCATGTCTGCCTGGAATGCGTGGTGAGTTTGTGATCCATCCCCCTCACCCCAGCCCTCTCCCCCAAGGGGGCGAGGGGGAAAGGGAGCCGATTTGTGTGTTCTTCAAAATCTCAGCTCGACTCGGTATTTCACGTCGGCGCAACTCGAAAGTACACCTCGATCAGTCCCCTCTCCCTTGGGGAGAGGGTTAGGCGGGCGGCGTTCCGATGAGGGGCTCTTTTCAGGAACGACCGAGCAACCGCGCCAAACCCACGCTCATCGGCGTCTGCTCAGGCAACTTGAACCGCTCCAGCAAGCGCGCATTGTTCGCCCGCGAATGACGGATATCACCGGAACGCGCCGGACCGTAGCTGACCGGAGGCAATTCACCCACGACCGTCTCCAGCGCCGCGAGCATTTGCTTGAGGTTCATCGACTCATTCCAGCCAACGTTGACCGCGCCCACTTCTACTTCAGGCTTTTCGATCGCCTGTACCAGCACATGGACCAGATCTTCAACATAGAGGAAATCCCGCGTTTGCTCACCGTCACCAAACACGGTGATCGGCAAGCCTTTCTGCGCGCGCTCGCTGAAGATGCTGATCACCCCGGAATACGGCGAGGACGGATCCTGACGCGGGCCGAAGATGTTGAAGAAACGGAAGATCGCCGGCTCCAGGCCGTGCTGGCGGCGATAGAAATCGAGGTAATACTCGCCGGCCAGTTTGTCCGAGGCATACGGCGTCAGCGGCGCTTTCGGCGTGTCTTCGTCAATCGACTGGCCTTCGCCGTTGTTGCCATACACCGCCGCGCTGGAGGCGTACAACACGCGCTTGACGCCGGCCTGACGCATGGCTTCGCAGACATTCAGCGTGCCGATGAAATTGCTCTGGTGAGTCTTCACTGGCTCATCTACCGAGGCCTGCACTGAAGCCACTGCAGCCAAGTGCGCTACGGCGCTGCAACCCTGCATCGCTTGCGCCACCAGCGCAGCATCGGCAACGTCGCCGACGATCAGCTCGACCTTGGAATTGTCCAGCGGCAGATTGGCGCGTTTGCCGGTCGACAGGTCATCAAGGATTCGCACCGAATGGCCCTTGGCGAGCAAGGCATCGGTCAGGTGCGAGCCGATGAAACCGGCGCCGCCGGTGATTAAAACAGGGCCTTCAGCCATGGCGATAAAACCTATCCAGTAATGCCGGGAGCGCGGCACGCCAAGCGCGCGGCTTGATCCCGAAAGTGTGCAGAATTTTCTTGCAGGCCAGCACCGCGTGTTGCGGTTCTTCGGCAGCGTCCGGACGCGCGGCGTGAGCCTGGGCGGTCGGGGCCTCGATGGCCAGGGCGTGCAGGCTGCGCGCTTCGGTCAGAATCGCCTGACCCAGCGCCAGCGGCGTGGTCGCCTCGTGGCCGGCGTAGTGATAAGTGCCCCACAGCGGCGCCGCGCAATCGAGTTGCTTGAGCACCGAAATGATCACCCGTGCAGCATCGTCGACCGGGGTCGGATTGCCACGGCGATCATCGGCCAGCAGCAATTCTTCCGGTTGCTCGGCGCGGGCGAGGAAACGCCCAAGGGTGCCGTCGGCGCTGTCATCGAGCAGCCAGCCGAAACGCAACAACACATGCTGCGGGCACGTTGCGCGGACGCTTTGCTCGATCCGCCACAGCGCCTGACCGCGCAGACCCAGCGGCACCGGTTCGTCTTTTTCGCTGTAAGCAGTCGCACGCGAGCCGTCAAACACCCGATAACTGGAGGGCTGCACGAGGACGATGTTGTGGTGCTGGCACAGTTCGGCCAAACGCTCGATCGCGCGCTCTTGCCCGGCCATCCGGGTTTCGCTGACGGCCTCGGCCTGGAACCAGTCGAAATAATAGGCGAGGTTGATCAACGCATCGGGACGGGTGTCGTCGAGCAATTGGGTCAGGCTCGCGGCATCCCAGCCGTTTTCGGGCGGGCGGGGGGCGAGGAAACCGATGTCTTCCTCTGCACCGAGGCGAATCAGCGCCTGCCCAAGGGCATTTCCGCCGCCCAGTAACATAAGGCGCATTCGCATAGAGTCAGCAGGCCCAGTCTGATTGGAACGATGGCTTGAGCGACGGATCTTGTGGAAGCGTCGCCGATAATTGCCGGAATCGTTGCATTTTGCGGGTTTAGTGCGCAACCGTCATCCGTAAAGTGTTCATCCCAAGGATTTGTGCTGTGGCATCTGGCCCCTTCGCGAGCAGGCTCGCTCCCACAAGGGATGCGCGGCGCACATAAATCCACTGTGGGAGCGAGCCTGCTCGCGAAGGGGCCCTGCCAGACACTGAAGATCATGAGCGGTACTTGCATCTTCCCCCCTGCGACCGCATAACTTAAGCCATGAATCTGCCCCTCCCCGCCGACAGCGCTCTGGCAGGCTTTCACCCCGCCGTCAGCGCTTGGTTCAGCAAGACCTTCCCGACGGTCACCGCCGCCCAGGCCCGCGCATGGCCGTTGATTCGCCAGCGCCGCTCGACACTGATCGCCGCGCCCACCGGCTCGGGCAAAACCCTGACCGCGTTCCTCGCGGTGCTCGACGACCTCGTCCACCGAGGCCTGCAAAACCCCGAAGGTTTGGCCGATGAAACGCTCGTCGTGTATGTCTCACCGCTAAAAGCACTGTCGAACGACATCCGCATCAACCTGCAAAACCCTCTGGCCGGGATTACCGAACAGCTGCGGCAGATGAACCTGCCGGAAGTCCACATCACCACCGCCGTGCGCACCGGCGACACGCCGCAGAAAGAACGCGCGGCCATGCGCAAGACCGCGCCGCACATTCTGGTGACCACCCCGGAATCGCTTTACGTGCTGCTCGGCTCGGAATCGGGGCGAAAAATGCTCGGTACCACGCGCACGGTGATCATCGACGAAATCCATGCGATGGCCGCCGGCAAGCGTGGCAGTCACTTGGCCCTGAGCCTGGAGCGCCTGCAAGCGCTGTGCGCCGAACCGCTGACCCGCATCGGCCTGTCCGCCACACAGAAACCGGTCGAAGCCGTGGCGCAATTCCTCGTCGGCCATGATCGCCCCTGCGAAATCATCGACATCGGCCACGCCCGGCCACGGGATCTCGGCATCGAAGTACCGCCGGTGCCGTTGTCGGCGGTGATGGCCAACGACGTCTGGGAACTGGTTTACGACCGCCTCGCCGAACTTGCCCGCGAGCACCGCACCACGCTGATCTTCGTCAACACCCGGCGGTTGGCCGAGCGCCTGAGCCGACATCTCAGCGAACGCCTCGGTAAGCACGCGGTGGCGGCGCACCATGGCAGTCTGGCGAAAGAGTTTCGCCTCGACGCCGAACAACGCCTCAAGCGCGGCGAGCTGCAGGTGTTGATCGCCACTGCATCGCTGGAGTTGGGCATCGATATCGGCGAAGTCGATCTGGTCTGTCAGATTGCCTCGCCACGCTCCATCGCCGGGTTTCTGCAACGGGTCGGCCGCTCCGGTCACCAAGTGGGCGGCACGCCCAAGGGCCGGTTGTTCGCCACCACTCGCGACGACCTGATCGAATGCGCCGCCCTGCTCGACTGCGTGCGCCGTGGCGAACTCGATACCCTGCATATCCCCGTTGCGCCACTGGATGTTTTGGCGCAGCAGATCATCGCTGAAGTCAGCTGTCAGGAATGGCCGGAGGACGATTTGCTGGCGATGTTCCGCCAAGCGTCGCCCTATCGCGATCTTGACGAAAAACACTATCAGGCCCTGTTGAGCATGCTCGCCGAAGGCTACAACGGCCGTCAGGGCATCCGCAGCGCTTACCTACACCGCGACGCCGTCAGCCGCACCTTGCGTGGGCGCCGTGGCGCGAAACTCGCTGCCGTGACCAGCGGCGGCACCATCCCCGACAACGCCGATTACAGCGTGATGCTCGAGCCGCAAGGCCTGAACATCGGCAGCGTCAATGAAGACTTCGCCGTGGAAAGCATTGCCGGCGATGTGTTCCAGCTCGGCAATACGTCTTACCGCATCCTGCGTGTGGAAACCGGCAAGGTGCGGGTCGAGGATGCCCACGGCCAGCCGCCGACCATTCCGTTCTGGCTCGGCGAAGCGCCGGGGCGCAGCGATGAATTGTCCTTTGCAGTGGCGCGTCTGCAGGCACAGCTTGACGGGTTACTCGGCGCCAGCCCCGGCGATCTGCAACCGGCGCTGGACTGGCTGACGCAAACCCTCGGCCTCAACCTCGCCAGCGCCGAACAACTGGTGGAATACCTCGCCCGCGCCCGGCAAACCCTCGGCGCCCTGCCCTCGCAAGACACGCTGCTGATGGAACGGTTTTTCGACGAATCCGGCGGCACCCAACTGATCATCCATTCGCCGTTCGGCAGTCGCGTCAACCGCGCTTGGGGTTTGGCCCTGCGCAAGCGTTTCTGCCGCACGTTCAATTTCGAGTTGCAGGCAGCGGCCAGCGAAGACGCGATAGTGCTGTCGCTGTCCACCAGCCACAGTTTTGAACTCGATGAGATCTGGCGTTACCTGCACAGCAACAGCGCGGAGCAGATCCTCATTCAAGCGGTGCTCGATGCGCCGCTGTTCGGCGTGCGCTGGCGCTGGAATGCCGGGGTGGCACTGGCGTTGCCGCGCTTCACCGGTGGACGCAAAGTCGCCCCGCAGTTGCAGCGGATGAAAAGCGAAGACCTGATTGCCAGCGTGTTTCCCGATCAGATTGCCTGTCTGGAAAACCTCGCCGGCGAGCGGGACATCCCAGAGCATCCACTGATCGAACAAACCCTCGACGACTGCCTGCACGAGGCGATGGACAGCGAAGGCTGGCTCAATCTGCTGCGGCGCATGGAGCGTGGCGAGGTGCGCTTGATCAGCCGCGATCTGCCGGCACCCTCACCGCTCGCCGCAGAAATCCTCAATGCGCGTCCGTACGCCTTTCTCGACGATGCACCGCTGGAAGAACGCCGTACTCAAGCCGTGTTGAACCGGCGCTGGAGCGATCCGCAGTCGACCGATGATCTCGGCGCTTTGGATGCCGACGCCATTAAAGCTGTACGCGAAGAGGCCTGGCCGACGCCCAACGCTGTGGATGAAATGCATGAGGCGCTGATGAGTCTGGCGTGTATCAGCGATTCGGAAGTGCAAGCGAACGAGGGCTGGCGGGGATGGCTGGAAACTCTCGCCAGCGGCGGTCGCG
Source organism: Pseudomonas sp. WC2 (assembly GCF_050586545.1). Lineage (NCBI taxonomy): Bacteria > Pseudomonadati > Pseudomonadota > Gammaproteobacteria > Pseudomonadales > Pseudomonadaceae > Pseudomonas > Pseudomonas sp. WC2. Next base: position 23,116 of record NZ_JBOBDR010000029.1, read on the forward strand.
CCTGTCGTTTGCAGGTCGATCCGCAGCATGGCTTATGGCTGGCCCGCGAACGCCTGACCTGTCTGCAAGCGCTTTATCCACAGGCCAAATTGCAGCCCGTTCTGGAGGCATTGCCGGGATTTGATGAAACCTGGACGTTCGCTGAGGCGCTGGTCGAAGTGCTTCGCGCGCGCCTCGGTGCGTTCGGCCCACTGCCGCTGACCGCCATCGCCGAACCACTGGCGCTGCCGGTCACTGAAATCCATCAAGCCCTCGCTCAACTTGAGCGCGAAGGCTATGTGCTGCGCGGCCAGTTCACGCCCAAGATCAACCTTGAGGAATGGTGCGAACGGCATCTGCTCGCGCGCATTCATCGCTACACGGTCAAGCGTTTGCGCCGGGAAATCGAACCGGTGGCCTTGCAGGATTTCATGCGTTTTCTGTTCGACTGGCAGCATCTGTCGCCCGCAACGCGCGGTCAGGGCAGCGCCGTGCTGCCGGCGATTGTCGGCCAGTTCGAAGGTTACGCAGCAGCGGCTTCGGCGTGGGACAGCGACATCCTCCCGGCGCGGCTCAAGGACTATTCGCCAAGCTGGCTGGATGACCTGTGCCGTAACGGCAAACTGGTGTGGATGCGCCTCAGCGCCCGCCAAAAAATCAGCGGCACGGCGTTGCGCAGCACGCCGATCGTGTTGCTGCCGCGCAGTCAGGTCGGCTTGTGGAGTGCGATGGCGGAACAGACGCCTGTGGATGAGCTATCCCCGAAAACCCAAAAGGTGTTTGAGGCTTTGAGTCAGCACGGCGCGTTGTTTTTCGATGAGCTGATTCATGAAGCGCATCTGCTGCGCACCGAGCTGGAAATCGCTTTGCAGGAACTGGTCGGCGCCGGGTTGGTGAACGCCGACAGCTTCGCCGGCCTGCGCGCGCTGATTACCCCGGCGAGCAAGCGCCAGCAGCGCAGCAGTCGGCGTGGGCGCGGGGCGTTTGTTGGCGGCATGGACGATGCCGGGCGCTGGGCATTGCTGCGGCGCGGGTCAACTGTGGATACCAGCGAAACGCTCGAACACGTGGCCATGACCTTGCTGCGCCGCTATGGCGTGGTGTTCTGGCGTTTGCTGGAACGCGAGGCGGACTGGTTGCCGAGTTGGCGTGAATTGCTGCGCACCTTTCATCGGCTGGAAGCGCGCGGCGAGATTCGTGGCGGGCGCTTTGTCAGCGGTTTGGCGGGGGAGCAGTTTGCCTTGCCCGAGGCGATTCCGTTGTTGCGCGAAGTCCGGCGGCGACCGCATGACGGCAGTCTGGTGGCGGTCTGCGGCGTGGACCCGCTGAACCTGGCCGGGACGTTGTTGCCAGGGGTGAAAGTGCCGGCGCTGGTGAGTAATCGGCTGGTGTATCGCGATGGGTTGCCGGCGGCGGCGGAGATTGGCGGCAAGCAGCAGTTTTGGCTGGAGCTGGATCAGGAAAACCTGATCGAGCTACAGCGCGTGCTGATCCGGCATTGATAGTGTCTGCGCTGACATCTTCGCGAGCGAGCTCGCTCCCACAGGGGAACGCGATCAAATTGTGGGAGCGAGCCTGCTCGCGAAGACGTCAACAGCCCTACAGCAGAACCTGCTCTATGTGCGAGATTCCTGTGGCACCTCGCTCACCACCACCTCACTCCCCTGCGAACGCTTCGGCAACAAAACCTGCTGTGGATAAGTCTGCGCGAAATGCACCGTCTCGGTGTTATCCACAAGCTTCTTCAAACGCTGATTGAATGCTCGGCTAACCGCATACTGCCCGCCCGACACCGTGCGGAACTGCGCCGTCAGCACCACGCCGTTCAAGTCCATCCGGTCCACACCAAACACGTCCAGCGGCCCTTGCAGGTTGTATTTGAGGAACGGATCTTCGCGGATCGAATCGCCGGTCTCGCGGATCAGCTCGATGGCCTTGTCCACGTCGGTGTCGTAAGTGAACTGCACCGAGAAAAACGCAAAGGCAAACTGCCGCGATTGGTTGGTCACAGCCTTGATCTGGCCGAACGGCACAGAGTGTACGAAGCCTTTCCCGTCACGCAACCGCAGGGTGCGAATGGTCAGCCCTTCAACCGTGCCGGCATGCCCGGAATCGAGCACCACCCAATCGCCAATCGACAGGGTGTCTTCGATGATGATGAACAACCCGGTGATCACGTCCTGCACCAGTTGCTGCGAGCCGAAACCGATGGCCAGACCGACCACCCCGGCACCGGCCAGCAGCGGCGCGACGTTGATGCCAAGGTTGGCCATGGTGGTGATTGCGCAGATCACCACGAGGATGATTTTGATCGCGTTGCGCAGCAGCGGCAGGATGGTTTTCACCCGCGTGCTCGGCTGGCGCGCCGCGCGTTTGCTGACCGGTGGCTTCAACGCTTCCTGAATCGCCGTGTCGAGTACCACCCACAGCAACCACGTCACCAGAAAGATCAGGCCAATGCTGCTCAGCGCGTTACTGATTGCTCGCCCGACCGTGCTGCTCTGGGCGAAATCGAGCAGCGACACGCCCCAGATCCGCCCAAGGATATCGATGAAGGCAATGGCGATGACGATCCGCAGCAAAGCATGCAACAGGCTGAGAAAGCGTTCCTTGTAAGCGCTGCTGCGCTGCAGCGCTTCGGCTTTTCGTGACTTGAACAAGTGCTGCAGGATCGTGCTCAGGAACACCGTGCCAATCAGCAGCACCGTGGTAAACAACGCGCAGCGCAGGGCTTTTTGATTGTCCTCGCCGATACCGATCAGATTGACCGCCGAAACCAGCACCATCAACACAATCGGCCAGTACCATAGCCCGGAAAAGATCCGCAGCGACTCCTGCAGCGATGGCTGTTTCAACCGTTGGCTCAGCGGACGGTTGCGAATCAAATGCGCCACCGGACGGCGCAGACGAATCACCAGCAAACCAAAAATCACCGAAGCAATCAGACCGGTGAACACCGCGACGCTGCTGGTGATATTGCCGCCCAGTTGGCGGGCGATCTGCGGACTGGTCAGCGCATCGCTGAGGGCGGCGAGAAAGCCGATGAGGAACAGCGGTCGCGGGCAATAATTGCGGATAATCCGCGCCGCCGGGCGTTTGTGCCCGACGTTGAACATCACCACCACGCACAACAACATCGAGGTGGAGAAGATGCCGCTGCTGGTGGCATAGGCCAGACACAGCGCCAGCGCTCGTCCGACTGAAGCTTGCAGAAAGTGGCTGACATACAGGGTCAACGGCAGGCAAATCAGTGCCGGGAGGGTGTAGGGCAGCAGATAGCCGACCAGATCCTGGCTGCGCTGGCGGGTGCGCAGCCAGCGACCTTCGCGCAGGCGTTTGGCCAACAGACTGCCGAGCACGGTGAGCAGCGCAAAACTGCCGAGCCAGGTGCCGGACAGCGAGAGGAAATCTCCGGCGACGCTCCAGCCCGAGCGATTCGAAGGGTGGTTGACCAGTTTATCGACTTCATTGGCTGCACGGTCGGCGCGCAGGCGCCAGGCATCGACCAGATTTTCATTGAGATCGAGTTTGTCTTGTACATCGTCGATGCTCGAACTGATTGCGCCGAGCAGGCCGCCCTGCACCAACGGCTCGGGTTTGGCCGGTTCTTCGGCAGCGGCCGGAACGCCTGGCAGCGTGGCGGCATCGATTTGACTGGCACCGAGAAACAACAATGCTCCCAGCAGAATGGCGATCCTGAACTTGACCAAAACTCCGATCTCCCGTGGCTGAACCTGTAAGGAACTGATCGAAATTTGTCCGGCAAGTTCAAGAGCCTCTGGCCGAGCACCGCAGCCGCACTGATCGCTCCCGCAGGGAATTAGCAGCGGTCGTAAGCAAGTACCGTCCGTAACGTCGCCGAAACTTTCCCGATCCGCCCGCAGTCATCAAAAGATAACGGCAACACGAGGGCTATCAACGGGAGGGTGGCATGGCGACGATTCACATCGGTATTTCTGGCTGGCGCTACGAACCGTGGCGCGGGGATTTTTACCCAAAGGGACTGGCACAGAAGCGCGAGTTGCAGTTCGCCTCGCGGGCGGTCAACAGCATCGAAATCAATGGATCGTTTTACGCCCTGCAGCGACCCGAGCGTTATGCGCAGTGGTACGCCGAAACGCCCGACGACTTCGTTTTCAGCGTCAAGGCGCCGCGTTTCATCACCCATATCCGCCGCTTGCGCGAGATTGAAAAACCGCTGGCGAACTTCTTTGCCTCGGGGATTCTGGAACTCAAAGAGAAACTCGGGCCGATCCTTTGGCAATTCCCGCCGAACTTCAAATTCGAGCCTGAGCGCTTCGAACATTTCCTCGCGCTATTGCCCCACGACACCGAAGCAGCCGCCGTCCTCGCCCACCAACACGATGCCCATCTGCACGGTCACGCGAGCCTGAAAGCCTGGCGCAAAAAGCCGTTGCGCCATGCGGTGGAAATTCGCAATGACAGCTTCCTCGATCCCGAATTTGTGCGGCTGTTGAAGCGTTACAACACTGCGCTGGTCATTGCCGACACCGCTGACAAATGGCCGTACCGCGAAGACCTCACCAGCGACTTCGTTTACCTGCGCCTGCACGGTGCCGAAGAACTCTACGCCAGCGGCTACACCGCGCCAGCCCTCAAGCGCTGGGCCGAGCGCATCGACGCGTGGCACCACGGCGAGCAACCGAAAGATGCCCACCTGATCGCGCCACGCTTGAAGCCACGCGCGCGCAAGTCCCGCGAAGTGTTCTGCTATTTCGACAACGACATCAAAGTCCGCGCGCCCTACGACGCTCGTGATCTGCTGCACCGTTTCGAGCTGGATAAAGACCTTGCCACTACGCCCGGTGAACCCGCTGGCGAAGGAGTGCTGGCATGAGCATTTCAGAACCGGTCGGCTTCACCGACGAAGGCTCGGTGGTCGCGCCGTCGGTGCGCACCTTCACTGTGCTGACGGTCAACACCCACAAGGGGTTCACCGCGCTGAATCGGCGATTCATTCTCCCGGAATTGCGCGAAGCGGTGCGCAGTGTCGCCGCCGACGTGGTGTTTTTGCAGGAAGTCCACGGCACCCACGAGCATCATCACAAGCGCTACAGCAATTGGCCGACGATGCCGCAGTACGAATTCCTCGCCGACAGCCTCTGGCCGCAGTTCGCTTACGGGCGCAACGCGGTGTACCCGGACGGCGATCACGGCAATGCGTTGCTGTCGAAATTCCAGATCATCCGTCACGACAACCTTGACGTGTCGATCAGTGGCCACGAGAACCGTGGCCTGCTGCATTGCGTGCTGCGCTTGCCCGGCGACGGTGTCGAGATCCACGCGATCTGCGTGCATCTGGGCCTGCGCGAAAGCCATCGTAACGCGCAGTTGAAGCTGCTCGGCGAACGCCTTGCCGAACTACCGGATGACGCGCCGGTAATCGTCGCCGGTGATTTCAACGACTGGCGCCAGCGCGCCGATGCGCTGCTCAAACCTTGCGGCTTGCGCGAAGTCTTCGCCGAGCACCAAGGCAAACCGGCGCGCAGTTTCCCCGCACGTCTGCCGACGCTGCGCCTCGACCGTATTTATGTCCGCAACCTCAAAGCCAGTCAGCCGAAGGTCCTCGCCAATCGGCCCTGGTCTCACCTTTCCGACCACGCACCGTTATCGGTGGAGATCGAACTATGAACAGCGCGCCGCTGGAGAAATCCGCCGTGGAACCCATCAGCATCAACCCGCCGGTGCGCGAGCCCGGCCAGGTCGACGTCGAGTACCGTTGGCAGGGCGGCAATCATGTGCAATTGCTGGAAAACGGCGAAGAGTATTTCCCGCGCGTGTTTGAAGCGATGCGCGCAGCGAAAAGTGAAATCCTGCTGGAGACCTTCATCGTTTTCGAAGACAAGGTCGGCGCCGAGTTGCAGGAGATTCTGATTGATGCGGCCAAGCGCGGCGTGCGCACCACCGTCAGCCTCGACGGCTTCGGCTGCGGCGAGTTGACCACCGGTTATCTCGCGGCGCTGAGCGAGGCCGGCGTGCATTTGCAGATCTTCGATCCGGCGCCAAAACGTCTCGGTATTCGTACGAACTGGTTTCGCCGTTTGCACCGCAAAATCGTCGTGGTCGACGGCCTGATCGCGTTCATCGGCGGGATCAATTTTTCCGGCGATCATCTGGCCGATTTCGGCCCCGAGGCCAAGCAGGATTATTCGGTGGAAATTCAGGGCCCGGCGGTCGCTGACATCCATCACTTCGCCCTGTTGCAAAGTGGTCGCCCGGGCCGCGCGCGGTTCTGGTGGCAACGCCGGCGCCAGCGTCGTGCGGAAATGGCCTTCGATGATCATGACGGTCAGGTACGCCTGGTGTTCCGCGACAACGACCAGCACAGCACTGATATCGAAGACGTTTATCTGCAAGTGCTGCGCGGCGCCAAACGCCGGGTGGTGATTGCCAACGCCTATTTCTTCCCCGGTTACCGTTTGCTGCGGGAAATGCGCAATGCCGCGCGCCGTGGCGTCGATGTTCGGCTGATTCTGCAAGGTCAACCAGACATGCTGGTGGCGAAACTCGCTGCGCGCATGACCTACGATTATTTGCTCAAGGCCGGCGTGCAGATTCACGAATATTGCCAGCGGCCGCTGCACGGCAAAGTCGCGCTGGTCGACGAAGAATGGAGCACCGTCGGTTCGAGCAACCTCGACCCGCTGAGTCTGTCGCTGAACCTGGAAGCCAACGTGCTGATCCGTGACCGCGCCTTCAATCAGCACCTGTTCGAGCGCCTCGAAGACCTCAGTCAAAATCATTGCAAAGCCATGGACCCGAGCAAGTCGCCACGCGGACGCATCTGGCACATGACGGTCGGGTTTCTGGTGTTCCACTTTCTGCGGCATTTCCCGGCCATGGCCGGTTGGCTGCCAGCGCACAAACCACGCCTGAAGCCATTTCGAGGTGACCGCTCATGAGCCATACCGAAGCGCACCCGAGCGCTCATTCGGCACCTGCGGCTCACTCGAAATGGAGTCGCTGGAAACGTCCGCTGACGTTGCTGTTTTTCCTCGCGCTGATCGCATTGCTGACGATGTTTGCCATGCGCATCGAATGGACCGAAGTGCTGCAGACCCTCGCCGACTTCAAGGTGCGCACGCTGATCATCGCCGCCAGCCTGACCTTGCTGAGCTTTCTGGTGTACGCCAGTTTCGACCTGATCGGCCGCACCTATATTCGTCAGGATTTGACCTGGAAACAGATTCTGCCGGTGGGGATCATCAGCTACGCCTTCAACTTGAACCTGAGCGCGTGGGTCGGCGGGATCGCCATGCGCTATCGGCTGTATTCGCGGCTCGGTGTGAGCAAAGGCAACATCGCCAAGATCCTCGGTTTGAGTCTGGCGACCAACTGGTTCGGCTACATGACCATTGCCGGCGTGGTGTTCAGCAGCGGTCTGGTGAGCATGCCGCCGGGATGGAAAGTCAGTACCGTCGCGCTGCAGGGCATCGGCGTTTTACTGCTGCTGATCAGCGCCGGGTACCTCGCGGCCTGCCAGTTTTCCAAGCGCCGTGAATGGTCGATCCGCGGCGTGGAAATCAACCTGCCGTCGCTGCGCATGGCGGTGTTGCAACTGTTGCTGGGCGCGTTGAACTGGTCGCTGATGGCGGCGGTGATTTTCACTCTGCTGCCGAGCAAACTCGATTATCCGTTGGTGTTGGGCGTGCTGTTGATCAGTGCGATTGCCGGGGTCATCACTCACATTCCGGCGGGGCTTGGGGTGTTGGAAGCGGTGTTTGTCGCGCTGCTGCAACACGAGGCTTCGCGAGGCAGTCTGGTGGCGGGATTACTGGCGTATCGGGCGATTTATTTCCTGTTGCCTTTGTTGATCACGGTGGTGATGTATCTGGTGGTTGAGGCGAAGGCGAAGGCGCTGCGGATAGAGAAGAAACCTTCCTGAGATAGTGATCGAGGCTGATGACCTCTTCGCGAGCAGGCTCGCTCCCACAGGTTGAAAGCATTCCAAATGTGGGAGCGAGCTTGCTCGCGAAGGCGCCCGGGAGAACAACACAGCTCATGCAGACTGAATAATGCTCAACCGCTCACCGACCACCATCTCGGTTATCCAGTCCACCAATATCGAGGTGTACGCCTGCTGCGACACCGGTTCGCTCAACGCGTGATCGGCGCCATCAATAATCCGGTGCGTCAACGAATGCGTCTGCTGGCACGCCGCGCGGTAACTCATGATCGCCGCGTGCGGTACATAGTCATCGGTTTCCGATTCCACCAGCAACACATCCCCGGTGAACTGCGAGCACGCGTGCAGTGCGCGATTGCTGTCCGCGCGCACCAGCGTGCTGCGGTAATCGCGCAAATCCGCCTTGTCCAGATCACGCTTGGGCGTGTGCCATTGCTCGTCGCGATATAGCGCCGGCACGCGCAGCGCCAGCCAGCGCACCGGGCGCAGCGAGGTCAGGATGGCCGCCAGGTAACCGCCATAACTGGTGCCGACCACGGCAATCGCCGAGGTATCGAGCGCCGGATGCGCCAGCAAGCGGTCATATGCCGCGAGCAGGTCGCGCAGATTGTCTTCGCGGGTGACGCGGGTCAGCGGAATGCCAGTGCCGCCGGTGTGCCCGCGCAAGTCGAACGTCAGGCACACACAACCAAGACCGGCGATGCCTTTGGCGCGCTCGAGATCGCGCTCCTGGCTGCCGCCCCAACCGTGCACAAACAACACCCCCGGCACCTTCGATTTGGGACTGAGAAAGGTCCCGCTCATCTGTTCATCATCAATGTCGATTTGAATGCTTTCGCTTCTAGCCGTCATAAGATTTGACCGTTACGTATTTGAGGAGAAATTCACTGTTTTCCGCCGGCCCGCGATACACCTCGATGGCGTCCGCCGGCAGCGGCTGATCAATGTAGGTTTCCACCGACGACACGCGGATCGCGCGCATCGCCGGATCGTTGACGAAGCTTTGCAGCGCGGCGACCTCAGCGCTGCTGGCACCGCCCATGCGCCACGACTGCTCGAGCACGCCGCTGCGGGTTTTGCCGTTGCTGTCGAGACCCTGAGCGATGTCGTAGTTGCGGCGCGAGGCGTAGAAACGCGGGTAGGCCTCATCGGCAGCGCGGTCGAAAATCTGCGCCTGTTCGATGGCCAGTCGCACATCATCCGGCAGCTCCAGCGCCAGCAGATCGTCGTAACCGCCCTGCACCACCAGCAGGTTCGAACCACCGTACACGTCTTCGCCGTGGGCGTCTTTGGTCAAATATTGATCACCGCAGTAGCTCAGCACTTTGTCGCCGATAAATGACTGGCCGACGCTGTGGGTGACGACATCGCTCAAGTCCTGTTCCAGCACGACGCCGTCGCTGAACTGCTTTTCAATGTCGGGGCGGGCGAGGATTTCGTCGAAGGCGTCGAGGCTTTTGATCACTTCCTGACCGCGACCGGCGCAGGCGTGAATCGGCTTCAGACGGATCGGCCCGTTGTACAGCAGATGCTCGGCAGCGGGCCGCGCATCCTCCAGCGCAAACACACTGAGACCGTCGAGCACGACGGCGCGCGTGCGTTCGCTGAACAGCGGCGACCAGCCTTGTGGCGCTGCGGCCAGATGACTGCGCAAACCGTGGCTGATGGCTTTGGTGCAGATGAAGTCGTGTTCGACGAAGCCACCCCACAGATCCTCGGGGCCTTTGATGCCCAAAGCGTGGGCCTGGGCAGCGCCAACAATGGTTTGCGTGGGCAGCAGGTAAAGATCTCGACCGCGATGTTTTTCCGGGTCGTAACTGCCACCGAACTTGAATCCGAGAATCTGCGCCAGCCAGCGGGCCAGCGCCTTGTTGGTTTGTACTTCATGCTGGGGCGCGTCGGCACGCACCGAGTGAGCGACGACGATTTTCCTGCGGGGTGTCGGGGTCATGCGTCCCCCTTCCATCGGTTCGGTGACTGTAGCGGTGAGAGGTGCAGAGATCAGGCCAACGGCTGCTCCAGGAAAATCATAGACCAATCAGAAACTTGCCAGAAAGGTGCTGGCATCACGCCTGTTTCAAACTGCACGACCCTCAATAAATCCCCGGCAATTTGCACGATTCAAGGTTCAGCACAGATCAATGTGGGAGCGAGCCTGCTCGCGAAGGCGTAGTGTCAGTCAATATCAATTCCCCAGAACCACCGCTTTCGCGAGCAGGCTCGCTCCCACATTAGGAATTTGTCGCCTTGAGGGTCGGCATCACCCCAAACCGCGCCCGGTAATCACTCGGCGCCAGCCCGGTAATCTTCTTGAACGTCGCCCGAAACGCCCCGGGATCCTGATACCCGACCGTCCACGCAATATGGTCGATGGTGCCATTGCTGAACTCGAGCATCTCCCGCGCCTTGCCCACCCGAAGATGCTGACAATACTCGGTCGGCTTCAGCCCAGTCGCCGCGCGAAACCGGCGCAGAAACGTGCGCTCCTCCAGCCCCGCCCGCTCAGCCATTGCCGCTAGCGAAACATCCGTTGCGCCGGTGCTTTGCAACCAATGCTGAACCTTGAGAATAGCCGCATCACCGTGATTCAGAATCGGCGCGAAATTGCTTCCGCACTCGCTGGCACTGTCGCTGTGCTCCACGACCAGGAATCGCGCAGTGGCAGTGGCGATGCTCGGACCGAGCAGACGATCGACCAGACGCAAACCCAGCTCCGACCACGCCATCAGTCCAGCGGTGGTGATCAGGTCGCCGTCATCGACAATCGGCGTATCGGCTTTGAGTTTGATGTTCGGATAGCGCTCGGCGAAGACCTTGGCCGAGGTCCAGTGGGTGGTGGCGCTGCGACCATCGAGCAGACCGCTTTCCGCCAGCATCAGCGAGCCGACGCAGACACCGCCGAGGGTCGCGCCATGGGCATGCTGATCGCGCAGCCACGGCAATAAGCCGCTTGGCATTTGCGCTGCAGAAAAGCCTCCGATGGACGGCGGAATCAGCACCGCGAGCAACTGGCTCTCGGTGCCCGGATGGCTGTCATAAACCCGCACGGGCGACTGATCTGCGTCAACCTGCCAATGACTGACCCGCAGCAGCGGCAATCGCGCAGTCCGATGCTCAGCGGCGATCCCGTTGGCCACCGCGAACAGATCGGTCAAGCCATGCACCGCCGCCATCTGCGCGCCGGGATAGATCAACACGCCCAGGTCAGCGGTGGCGGTCCTTTCTGCGCCCATTGTCAGTTTTCCCCTGTCTATTGTCGGTGCGGCCAATCCTCGAAGTGCCGTGGCGGGTCAATACTGACGCCACTTCCAGCCAATCCATCGAGGACACACCCATGGCCAAGCAAGCGCTCATCGTAGTCGATATCCAGAACGACTACTTCCCTCAAGGCAAATGGCCGCTGGCCGGTGCCGACGCCGCCGCCGACAACGCCGCACGACTGATCGCAGCGTTTCGCGAGCAAGGCGATTCGGTGGTGCATATTCGCCACGAATTCACCTCGCCTGACGCACCGTTTTTCACCCCGGGTTCGGAAGGCGCCAAACTGCATCCGAAAGTCCTTAACCACGCCGATGAACCGGTGGTGCTCAAGCACTTCGTCAACTCGTTCCGCGAAACCGAATTGCAAGCCATCCTCGACGAACAAGGCATCAAGGAACTGGTGGTGGTCGGCAGCATGAGCCACATGTGCGTCGACGGCATCACCCGCGCGGCGGCAGATCTGGGCTATACCGTCACAGTGATTCACGATGCCTGCGCCAGCCGTGACCTGGAGTTCAATGGCCTCACCGTGCCGGCGGCGCATGTTCACGCAGCGTTCATGTCAGCCTTGGGTTTCGCCTACGCCAGCGTAGTCTCCACTGACGAATTCCTCGCGAAACCTCACTGAGTCATACCTTGCAAACTATCCGGGCCCGCCTTGCAGCGGGCCTTTTTTCGTCTGTCATAAAAATCTCACGCGTGAGCCATTGATGGCACTTTGATTTGGTTGTAGTGTGGCTCACGCGTGAGATGTTCATAACCGAGCCACTGCCATGAAAAGCCGTTCCCCCACCGCGAAATCAGAAAGCCCGAAGGGAGAGCGCGGCAAAGTGTCCGCGAAAAAACCGTCGAGCTTTTATATGAAGCAGATGCGCGCGGGCCTGGCGGCCGCCGGTTATGTGAAACACGAAACTTGGGTGCTTCCCGAAAACCGAAGCTTGCTCAAGCAAATGGAGCAACAGCTACGCCAACCGATTCTGGCTGGCTCTTTCATGTCGGAGAATTACATGAGCGCAGGCAACAACTGGAATATCGATAGCCTCTTCAACGCCCTCAAGGCTCTGGACGAGGTGGCTTCGCAAGAGATCACGCTGTCTCTGATCCAGAGCTCCGAACCCAGCATCAAGCTGGAAATGAACGAATTCGGCGGTCTGCCGATTCACGTTGCCGTGGCCGGCCAGCAGATCATCGTCGACACCGTGCTGGTGGACATCGAGTCGATCACCGATGTGCGCGCCTTCAACGATGCCGTGTTGCGCAGCCGGGAAATGTTCCCGCTGTCGTCGATTGGTATCGAGTCGATGCCGAACGGCCAGACCGTTTACAACATGTTTGGCGCCCTCAGCGCCGACTCGAGCCTGACCAACGTGGTCACCGAGGTGAAAACCCTGGTCGACAACGTGCAGCGCGCGAGTGAAGCCTTCGAACACTTCTTCAAGTAATCAACAGGGAATATCCAATGACTCAGTCCATCTGGAGCAAGTTGTTCACCGCACTGCGCGGCGGCGCCAATGAAGTCGGCGAAGCGATCGTCGACCAACAGGCCCTGCGCATCCTCGATCAGGAAATCCGCGACGCCGACACCGCGCTGTCGAACGCCCGTCGTGAGCTGGTCACCATCATGGCCAAGCACAAACTGGCTGCCGACCGCGTGAGCGAGTACGACGCCAAGATCAAGGATCTCGAAGCCAAGGCTGTGTCGGCTCTGAACGCTGGCCGTGAAGACCTGGCGCTGGAAGTGGCCGAAGCGATTTCGACCCTGACCAACGACCTGACCGCCGAAAAAGCCCAGAGCGACGAGTTTGGCACCTACGCCGAAAACATGCGCAAAGACATCGGCAAGGCCGAGTCGCGCATCAAGAGCCTGCGCCAGCAAGTGGACATGGCCAAGGCCCGCGAAAGCGTGCAGAAAGCTCAGGTCAGTGCGTCCATCGCCAGCGGCGGCGCCAACGGCAAACTGGAAACCGCAGTGGGCACTCTGAACCGTCTGCAGGCCAAGCAGCAGCAACGCGCCGCCGAGCTGAGTGCAGCGGATGAGCTGGCTGATGCATCGACCGGCAATGACCTGGATCGCAAACTGCGCGACGCCGGCATCACGCCGAACGAAGGCAGCGCCAATGCGATTCTTGAGCGTCTGAAGCAGAAGTCCGCTCAGTAAGCAGTTGCACAAAACCTGTGGGAGCGAGCTTGCTCGCGAAAGCGTCCTCTCAGTCGACATCAATGTTGAATGACACGACCTCTTCGCGAGCAAGCTCGCTCCCACATGGTTTGCGGCGTGTCGTTCACCGCTCAGCCCGGTACACTAGCCACGCTTTTTTCGCCGACGAACACTTCCACCCGCCTCAAGGAACGTACCCATGGGATGGTTTAAAGATTTGCTGGGCACCAGCAACTGGCAGACCGCTGCGCCAACACCGACCGTTGCCAGTGGCCCACTCGGTATGGCCCAAGGCAAAGCTGTCAGGTTCGATACGACCCTGGCGCTGTTGCTCGACGGCTCGACCACGGTACGCGTGCCCTTCGATCAAGCGATCTGGAGCGCCGGTTGGGTCGACCTCGGCCAGTCCAACAAACTGCACCGTTATTACATGAATGACGAGGATTTCTGGCTACAGATCCACGTCACCGGCGACGACCAGATCGAATCCGTCACGCTGTTCAATTACCTCAGTTACGTGACCGTCAACAGTGACGCCGAACTGCAGCGCCTGGCCGGCCCAAGCAGCCCGATTGGCATGCCGACCTACTCCCACGACGGTGTCGAGTACACCCGCGAATGGGGCACGGAACAAGGCCAGACCGAACTCGTGCCGATGACCGAGCAAGTGGTCAACCCGGACGAGTCCTACACCATCGAACACCATTCGATGCTTTACGCACGCGACACCGGCCTGACCGATCGCCGCGAATTGCTGCTGTTCTCCGTCGAACAGGACGAAGAAGGCACCGTCAGCCTGAGCACCTCACTGGGTATCTCGCTGTACACGACTGACCTGAGCACCATTTAAAAAAGGAAGCTTTTCATGCTGGAAGTGCTGGCCGTTTCCCTGAACAAGACCGCGCTGGTCGGTTTCGTCGTCTACCTGATCGGCGCCGTGCTGCTGTTCATGCTGTTTCAGTTCGTCTACACGCGCATCACCCCGCACAAAGAATTCGAGCTGATTCGCGCCGGCAACACTGCCGCCGCCATTGCGCTGTCAGGGGCGATCATCGGCTTCGCGATCCCGGCCAGTAACGTGATCGCCTTTTCGGTCAACGTCCTTGATTTCGTCCTGTGGGCGGTAATTGCTGCGGTTGTGCAGCTGCTGGCGTTTCTCGCCACGGGCCTGGTCCTCAAAGGCACGTCCCAGCGCATCGCCAACGGCGAAATCGCCTCGGGTATCTATGTCGCTGCGGTGGCGATCAGCGTCGGCATGCTCAATGCCGCGTGCATGACACCGTCCAACTGATCGGCAGGAAGCCCTCGATGAAACGCAGTACATACGTTCAGTTGTCCCTCGCCGCTTCGGTGGCCATGGCCATCTCCGGCGAAGTGGCAGCCGTCGATCAGCAACGCAGTTTCCAGAGCGTTGAGCAGTGCGTCGATGCCGAAGTAGCCGCCGATGTCTGCTCGAATGCTTACGTCGCCGCGCTCAGCGAACACCGCCGCATCGCGCCGGCGTACGACGACAAGGCCAAGTGCGACGCGGATTTCGCCGCCGACTGGTGTCAGAAAAATTCCGACGGCCGCTTCGTGCCGAAACTCGGCGGCTTCAAGGTGCCGCAGAACGGCGAGCCGGCGCAGAACCTCGACGCCATCGCCGACGCGCAGATGCCCGCAGGTGAAGCGGTGGCAGCGCAGAATGTGCAGAACACTTCGCACACCTCCAGTGGTGGCGGCAGTGGCTGGCTGACCGGTTGGTTGATCGGCAACGCGATGAGCAACAACGCCAATCGCACGGTTTACCGCGATCGCGATACGCGCCAGCCCTACAACACTTCGACGCAATACCGCAGGGCCGAAACGACGACACGCAGCCAACCGGACTACGAAAGCAGCAAGAGCAAACCGGTCAACGTCGCGTCCTCGACGTCGCGCGGCGGCTTCGGCAGCCAGTCCAGCGCCCGCAGCGGTTGGGGTGGTTGGGGCAGCAGTTCCGGTCGTTCGAGCAGCTGACGATGAAGAAGATTCTCTGCGCCGAGCGCCCCGACTGGAAACAGACCGCCGAGAGCCTCGGCTTTATGTTTCACACTATCGACGACGAGCCCTACTGGGACGAAAGCGCGTATTACCAGTTCACGCTCGCGCAGATCGAAAACGATCTTGAGGATCCGACCACCGAACTGCACGAGATGTGCATGGATCTGGTCGACCGCGTGGTCAACAGCGAAGAACTGCTGGATCGCCTGAGCATCCCGCCGGCGTACTACGACCTGATCCGCACGTCCTGGCGCGAAGGTCATCCGCATCTGTACGGACGCATGGACTTTTCCTACAGCGGCAACGGCCCGGCGACACTGCTGGAGCTCAACTACGACACGCCCACCAGTCTGTACGAAGCGGCGGCGTTTCAGTGGGGTTGGCTGGAGCAATGCATTGAACGCGGGACGCTGCCGCCGCAGGCGGACCAGTTCAACAGCATCGACACCAAACTGCATCAGGCCTTTGCCGAACTGAAGCTGAAGCGGCCTTTCTACTTTGCCTCGATGAAAGACTCGGTCGAGGACAAAGGCACCACGGATTACCTGCGTTTGATCGCGGAAAAAGTCGGCATCGAATCGCGGCACATCGATATTGAAGACATCGGTCTGACCAGCGAGGGTCGTTTTGTCGACCTGGAAGATCGCTGGATCCCGCACCTGTTCAAGCTGCACGCCTGGGAGTTCATCTTCCAAGAACCGTTTGGCGCAGCGATTGCCGAATGTGATACGCAGTTTTTCGAGCCGGCGTGGAAAGCGATCCTCTCGAACAAAGGCGTATTGCCGTTGCTTTGGGAACTGCATAAGGGCCATCCGAACTTGCTCGCGGCGCACCTTGATCCAAACCCGGCCACTGCGGTACCCAAGGGCTGGGTGCGCAAACCGTACTTCTCCCGGGAAGGCGCCAACATTGAATTGCAAACGACTGAGGGGCTGATCGTCAAAGAGGACGGGCCTTACACCGACGCGCCGTTTATCTTGCAGGAGTTAGCGCCGTTGCCGAAGTTTGGCGACAGCTACACGCTGATCGGTTCGTGGGTGATTGGCGATCAGGCGGCGGGGATTGGGGTGCGGGAGGACAACAGCCTGATCACCAAAGACTCCAGCCGATTCCTGCCGCACCTGATTCTCGACTGAAACACAAATCCCCCTGTAGGAGCTGCGGCACGCTGCGATCTTTTGACTCTATTTTTCAAGATCAAAAGATCACAGCGTGCCGCAGCTCCTACGGTTGATCGCGGTGTTTTGCAGGCACAAAAAAGGCCCGTCGTATAAGCGACGGGCCTTTTTATTTGCAGCGGTTACAACAGCGAATCAGAACGGAATGTCGTCATCAAAGCTGTCGAAATCCGGAGCCGGTTGCGGTGCGGCCTGCTGTGGAGCCGGGGCCGAACGCTGCTGTGGAGCCGACTGCTGCGGACGCGGAGCCTGCTGGCGTGGAGCCGGAGCCGACTGCTGGTAGTTGTTGCCACCGCCTTGTTGGTCGCCCTGCTGGGGACGGCCGCCGAGCAGTTGCATGGTGCCTTGCATGTCGACCACGATTTCGGTGGTGTAACGCTTGATACCGTCTTTTTCCCACTCGCGGGTCTGCAGCTTGCCTTCGATGTAAACCTGCGAACCCTTGCGCAGGTATTCACCGGCGATTTCGGCGACTTTGCCGAACATCGAAACACGGTGCCACTCGGTCTTCTCGACCTTCTGACCGGTTTGCTTGTCGGTCCACTGTTCGCTGGTTGCCAGACTCAGGTTGGTCACGGCGTTACCGTTAGGCAGGTAGCGAACTTCGGGATCCTGGCCGCAAGTGCCGACCAATATGACTTTGTTAACCCCACGGGCCATAACGTTCTCCTAAGCGCCGCAAGCAGCCTCGGCCGGGTTGTTCACCAGGCGTTCGAGGGTGTCGCGATCCACTAATTCTTTGTCCAGTTTGATGTAAACAGCCGCTTCGTCAGCAACTATCACTGCATCGGTTACCCCCACGAGGGCCTTGAGACGCTCGACCAGACCCGCTTCGCGGATCGCCTCGGGCGACAACGGCAAGCGCAGGCTCGTCACGTAGGGAGGTTCGCGCATGGTAACAGCAAAGGCCAGCCAAAGTGCAGCCAGCCCGGCACATCCAAGGAACACAACCGACAGACCGCCATGCTGAAACAACCAGCCGCCGAGTATCCCGCCGAGAGCCGAACCGAGGAACTGGCTGGTGGAATACACGCCCATGGCCGTGCCCTTCCCGCCCGCCGGTGAAACCTTGCTGATCAGCGACGGCAATGAAGCCTCCAGCAGATTGAACGCGGTGAAGAACACCACCGTGCCGATCACCAGAGCCCGCAGACTGTCGCCGAACTGCCAGAAGAATAGCTCAGTCAGCATCAACGTCATGACGGCGCCGAGCAAAACTCGTTTCATTTTGCGTTTCTTCTCGCCATAGATGATGAACGGGATCATGGCGAAGAACGAAATCAGCAGCGCGGTAAGGTAGACCCACCAGTGCTGTTCCTTGGGCAAACCGGCTTTTTCCACCAGCGCCAGAGGCAGCGCGACGAAGCTCGACATCAACATGGCATGTAACACAAAGATGCCCAGATCGAGGCGCAGCAGGTCAGGATGCTTGAGCGTCGGCATCAACGCCTGACGCGCCACACCGGATTCGCGGTGAGTCAGCGGTCCAGTGGATTTCGGCACCATGAACATGACGATGACGATGCCCACCAGCGCCATTCCACCGGTCGCGAGAAACAGGCCCGACAGGCCAAACGCGCTTGTCAGCAAAGGCCCGATGACCATGGCCACGGCGAACGACAGGCCAATGGTCATGCCGATCATCGCCATGGCTTTAGTGCGGTGTTGCTCGCGGGTGAGGTCGGACAGCAGTGCCATGACCGCCGCAGAAATGGCGCCGGCACCTTGCAGGATCCGGCCGGCAATCACGCCCCAGATCGAATCGGCCTGAGAGGCCAGCACACTGCCGAGGGCGAAGACGATCAGTCCGAGGTAAATCACCGGACGCCGACCGATACGGTCAGAAATGACCCCGAACGGAATCTGGAAAATCGCTTGGGTCAAACCGTAAGCGCCGATAGCCAACCCGATCAGGGCCGGGGTCGCTCCCGCCAGATCCATGCCATAGGTCGCCAGTACCGGCAACACCATGAACATGCCAAGCATACGGAACGCGAACACCAAGGCCAGACCGCTCGCCGCGCGGGTCTCGCTGCCACTCATGCGTTCGCTGTGGGGATCGTGCATGGAAAAACCTCGTGTGAACCGGCGGCGATTCTACCAGTCCCATCGAAAGACAGGGTAGATCGCGACGCTTTGACGCGTACAGATGAAACACTCTTCATTCAGGGCAAACAACGCTACGCTTGATAGTGTGCATCCATCCAGTATTTGCCCGTATACTCTCACGCTTTCGACGCCCGCCGAGCGAGGCCACTTTGGACAAGATCCTGATACGTGGGGCCCGTACCCACAACCTGAAGAACATCGACCTGACCCTGCCACGGGACAAACTGATCGTCATCACCGGCCTGTCCGGATCCGGCAAGTCGTCCCTGGCATTCGACACACTGTACGCCGAAGGTCAGCGCCGCTATGTCGAATCGCTGTCGGCCTATGCCCGTCAGTTCCTGTCGATGATGGAAAAACCCGACGTCGACACCATCGAAGGCCTGTCGCCGGCGATCTCCATCGAACAGAAGTCGACCTCGCACAACCCGCGCTCCACGGTCGGCACCATCACTGAAATCTACGACTACCTGCGCTTGCTGTATGCGCGAGTAGGTACGCCGCGCTGCCCGGATCACGATATTCCGCTGGAGGCGCAGACCGTCAGCCAAATGGTCGACCTGGTCCTGGCGCAGCCTGAAGGCAGCAAACTGATGCTGCTGGCCCCGGTGATCCGCGAGCGTAAAGGCGAACACCTGTCGGTCTTCGAAGAACTGCGTGCGCAAGGTTTTGTCCGGGCCCGGGTCAATGGCCGCATCTGCGAGCTCGACGAACTGCCGAAACTTGATAAACAGAAGAAGCACTCGATTGACGTGATCGTCGACCGCTTCAAGGTGCGGGCCGATCTGCAGCAACGTCTGGCCGAGTCCTTCGAAACCGCACTGAAACTGGCGGACGGCATTGCCCTGGTCGCGCCGATGGACGACGAGCCGGGCGAAGAGATGATCTTCTCCGCGCGCTTCGCCTGTCCGATCTGCGGCCACGCGATCAGCGAGCTTGAACCCAAGCTGTTTTCCTTCAACAACCCGGCTGGCGCCTGCCCGACCTGCGATGGTCTGGGGGTGAAGCAATTCTTCGACATCAAGCGACTGGTCAACGGTGAACTGACCCTGGCCGAGGGTGCGATACGTGGCTGGGACAGGCGTAACGTCTATTACTTCCAGATGCTCGGCTCGCTGGCTTCGCACTACAAGTTCAGCCTGGAAAAGCCCTTCAACGAACTGACCGCCGAACAGCAGAAACAAATCCTCCACGGCAGCGGCTCGCAGAACGTCGACTTCAAGTATTTGAACGACCGTGGCGATATCGTCAAACGTTCACACCCGTTTGAAGGCATCGTGCCGAATCTGGAACGTCGCTACCGCGAAACCGAATCGGCGAGTGTGCGCGAAGAGCTGGCCAAGTTCCTCAGCACCCAGTCCTGCCCGGATTGCCGTGGCACAAGACTGCGTCGCGAGGCACGGCATGTCTGGGTCGGCGAGAAAACCTTGCCAGCAGTGACCAACCTGCCGATCGGCGATGCGTGCGTTTACTTCGGCGAGCTGAAGATGACTGGCCGGCGCGGCGAAATCGCTGACAAGATTCTCAAGGAAATCCGCGAGCGTCTGCAATTCCTCGTCAACGTCGGCTTGGATTACCTGTCACTGGATCGCAGTGCTGACACGCTGTCTGGTGGCGAGGCGCAGCGGATTCGTCTGGCCAGCCAGATCGGTGCGGGTCTCGTCGGTGTCTTGTACATCCTTGACGAGCCGTCCATTGGCTTGCACCAACGTGACAATGACCGGTTGCTCGGCACGCTCAAGCATCTGCGCGACATCGGCAACACGGTGATCGTGGTCGAGCACGACGAAGATGCGATTCGTCTGGCCGACTATGTCGTCGACATCGGCCCGGGCGCCGGTGTGCATGGTGGCCAAGTTGTTGCTGAAGGCACGCCGGCCGAAGTCATGGCGCATCCGGATTCCCTGACCGGTAAATACCTGTCGGGCCGGGTGAAGATCGAAGTGCCGGCCAAACGCACGCCACGCAACAAAAAGCTCAATCTGTCGCTCAGAGGGGCGCGTGGCAACAATCTGCGCAATGTTGATCTGGATATTCCGATTGGCCTGCTGACTTGCGTCACCGGCGTGTCCGGATCGGGCAAGTCGACGCTGATCAACAATACGCTGTTCCCGCTGAGCGCCACTGCACTCAACGGCGCGACGACCCTGGAAGCCGCCGCGCACGACAGCATCAAAGGCCTTGAACATCTCGATAAAGTCGTCGACATCGACCAGAGCCCGATCGGTCGTACACCGCGCTCCAACCCGGCAACTTACACCGGGCTGTTCACGCCGATCCGTGAGCTGTTCGCTGGCGTTCCCGAGTCACGCTCTCGCGGTTACGGCCCGGGGCGTTTCTCGTTCAACGTCAAGGGCGGTCGCTGCGAAGCGTGCCAGGGCGATGGCCTGATCAAGGTGGAGATGCACTTCCTGCCGGACATCTACGTGCCGTGCGACGTGTGCAAAAGCAAGCGCTACAACCGCGAAACCCTTGAGATCAAATACAAGGGCAAGAGCATCCACGAAACTCTCGAAATGACTATCGAGGAAGCCCGGGTGTTCTTCGATGCGGTGCCAGCATTGGCGCGCAAACTGCAAACATTGATGGATGTCGGCCTGTCGTACATCAAGCTCGGCCAGTCAGCGACCACGCTGTCTGGCGGTGAAGCGCAGCGGGTCAAGCTGTCTCGGGAACTGTCCAAGCGTGATACCGGCAAGACGCTGTACATCCTCGATGAGCCGACCACCGGCCTGCACTTCGCGGATATCCAGCAATTGCTCGATGTCTTGCATCGCCTGCGCGACCACGGCAATACCGTGGTGGTGATCGAACACAACCTCGACGTGATCAAGACCGCCGACTGGCTGGTGGATCTCGGTCCTGAGGGCGGTTCCAAGGGTGGGCAAATCATCGCGACGGGTACACCAGAGGAAGTGGCCGAGATGAAGCAATCTCACACGGGGCATTACCTCAAGCCGCTGTTGATCCGCGATCGGGCTTAAACGCCGGAGATGAAAAAGCCCCTGTCACTTCATCAGTGACAGGGGCTTTTTTGTATCGACTGCAATCAGGAAGCGTGGGACTGCAAGTAGTTCTCGAGACCGATCAGCTTGATCAGGCCCAACTGCTTTTCCAGCCAGTAGGTGTGATCTTCTTCAGTGTCGTTGAGCTGAACCCGCAGGATCTCGCGGCTGACATAGTCTTTGTGCTGTTCACAGAGTTCGATGCCCTTGCACAGCGCAGCGCGAACTTTGTACTCAAGGCGCAGATCCGCTTCGAGCATCTCCGGTACCGTGGTGCCGACATCAAGATCATCCGGACGCATGCGCGGCGTACCTTCGAGCATCAGAATCCGACGCATCAACGCATCAGCGTGACCCGCTTCTTCTTCCATCTCGTGGTTGATTCGCTCGTAGAGCTTGGTGAACCCCCAGTCCTCATACATCCGCGAATGAACGAAATATTGATCACGCGCGGCCAGTTCGCCGGTCAGCAACGTGTTGAGGTAATCGATTACGTCTGGGTGGCCTTGCATCGCCCTACATCTCCCTACTTGAAAGTCTGTAGTTTGAACCAACCTGACTGGAAGGTCACCCGTCACGCGCAATAAAAGCGAAGATATTCTTAGAAAAGCAGCCTAAATAACGCAAAAACCGCCCAAATGAGGGCGGTTCTGCTTCTCGTTTAGACTTCGTTAAGCTGTACGTTGAGCAGCTTTGCGATTGCTTCTCCATACGCCGGATCGGCTTTGTAGAAATGCTGCAACTGACGGTCGACGACATCACTGGAAACGCCAGACATTGCACCGGCGATGTTGCTCACCAGCAGCGCTTTCTGCTCGTCGCTCATCAAGCGGAAGAGCGCGCCGGCGTGGCTGTAGTAATCGGTGTCTTCGCGGTGATCGTAGCGATCAGCGGCACCGCTCAGCGCCAGCGCAGGCTCAGCGTAATGCGGAGCTTGTTTCGGAGATTCGATGTAGCTGTTGGGTTCGTAATTAGGCGCGGCCCCACCGTTGCTGCCGAATGCCATCGAGCCATCACGCTGATAAGTGTTCACCGGGCTGCGTGGCGCATTCACCGGCAATTGCTGGTGGTTGGTGCCAACGCGGTAGCGGTGCGCATCGGCGTAAGCGAAGACGCGACCTTGCAGCATGCGGTCCGGCGAAAGGCCAACGCCTGGCACCATGTTGCTCGGGCCAAAGGCAGCTTGCTCGACTTCAGCGAAGTAGTTGAGCGGATTGCGGTTCAGCTCCAGCTCGCCGACTTCGATCAACGGGAATTCCTTCTGCGACCAGGTTTTGGTCACATCGAACGGGTTCTCGTAGTGCGCTGCTGCTTGGGCTTCGGTCATGATCTGAATGCACACGCGCCATTTCGGGAAGTCACCGCGCTCGATCGCTTCGAACAGATCGCGCTGCGCGTAGTCCGGGTCAGTACCCGCCAAGCGTGCAGCATCGGCCGGCGCAAGGTTTTTGATCCCTTGCTTGGTCTTGTAGTGCCACTTCACCCAGTGACGCTCACCCTTTGCGCTGATCAGGCTATAGGTGTGGCTGCCGAAGCCGTGCATGTGCCGATAGCCGTCAGGAATACCGCGGTCGGAGAACAGAATGGTGACTTGGTGCAGTGCCTCTGGCGAGTGCGACCAGAAATCCCACATCATCTGCGCACTTTTCAAGTTGCTTTGCGGCAAACGTTTCTGGGTATGGATGAAGTCGGGGAATTTCAATGGATCGCGGATGAAGAACACCGGCGTGTTGTTGCCGACGATGTCCCAGTTTCCTTCTTCGGTGTAGAACTTCAGAGCGAAACCGCGCGGATCACGTTCAGTGTCAGCCGAACCCCGCTCACCACCGACCGTGGAGAAGCGCAGGAAGGTTGGGGTTTGTTTACCAACCGTTTCGAACAGCTGGGCGCTGGTGTACTCAGTGATATCACGTGTAACAGTGAAAGTACCGTACGCGCCCGAGCCTTTGGCATGTACACGACGCTCAGGAATATTTTCACGGTTGAAGTGAGCGAGCTTCTCGATCAGGTGAAAATCGTCGAGCAGCAGCGGGCCGCGCGGGCCGGCGGAGCGAGAATTCTGGTTGTCAGCGACAGGAGCGCCACTGGCGGTTGTAAGCGTTTTGATCTGGCTCATACGGTCTTCTTCCTCTGTCAGTCTTGAAACTGCCGGCTAATCGGCTTGCTGGGAAGTATTAATCAACAATGCGACAGCCACAAATTCATTAACTTGCGCACATCGATAGATAATTACTAATTATGATTCCCGGCACATGGTGACAACAGAATGGGGTCAGATACTTGTACGAACAGCGCATTTTGTTTCGGGCACAAAAAACCGGGCACTAGGCCCGGTTCTTCGTTTCAGACTGACGTCTTACTCGGCGGATACAGCTTCGCCAGCAGTAGCACGATCAACCAACTCGACGTACGCCATAGGCGCGTTGTCGCCAGTGCGGAAACCGCACTTGAGGATGCGCAGGTAGCCACCCTCACGGGTAGCGTAACGCTTGCCCAGGTCGTTGAAGAGCTTACCAACGATAGCTTTCGAACGAGTACGGTCGAAAGCCAGACGGCGGTTAGCCAGGCTGTCTGTCTTGGCCAGAGTGATCAGCGGCTCAGCAACGCGACGCAGTTCTTTGGCTTTTGGCAGAGTAGTTTTGATCAGCTCGTGCTCGAACAGCGACACTGCCATGTTTTGGAACATGGCCTTGCGGTGCGAGCTGGTGCGGCTCAGGTGACGACCACTTTTACGATGACGCATGGTTCATTCCTTACCAAACACTACGTTCGGTGATTACGACGATCAGGCAGTCGCCTTGTCGTCCTTCTTAAGACTTGCAGGCGGCCAGTTGTCGAGGCGCATGCCGAGGGACAGACCGCGGGAGGCCAGAACGTCCTTGATTTCAGTCAAGGATTTCTTGCCCAGGTTCGGAGTCTTCAACAGCTCTACTTCGGTACGCTGAATCAGGTCACCGATGTAGTAGATGTTTTCCGCCTTAAGGCAGTTAGCCGAACGTACAGTCAGTTCCAGATCGTCAACCGGGCGAAGCAGGATCGGATCGATCTCGTCTTCCTGCTCGACAACCACTGGCTCACTGTCACCTTTGAGGTCGACGAACGCAGCCAACTGCTGTTGCAGGATGGTTGCAGCGCGGCGAATAGCCTCTTCAGGATCCAGAGTACCGTTGGTTTCCAGATCAATAACCAGCTTGTCCAGGTTAGTACGCTGCTCGACACGGGCGTTTTCCACCACGTATGCGATACGGCGAACCGGGCTGAACGAAGAGTCAAGCTGCAAGCGACCGATGCTGCGGCTTTCGTCTTCATCGCTCTGACGCGAGTCGGCTGGTTCATAACCACGACCACGAGCTACGGTGAGCTTCATGTTCAGGGCGCCGTTAGACGCCAGGTTAGCGATTACGTGATCGGGGTTAACGATCTCGACATCATGATCCAGCTGAATATCGGCAGCGGTAACCACCCCCGAACCCTTCTTCGACAAGGTCAGCGTAACTTCGTCACGACCGTGCAGCTTGATGGCCAGACCTTTAAGGTTCAACAGGATTTCAATTACGTCTTCCTGTACACCTTCGATGGCGCTGTACTCGTGGAGCACACCGTCAATCTCGGCCTCGACTACTGCGCAGCCGGGCATTGAGGACAACAGGATGCGTCGCAGCGCGTTGCCCAGGGTGTGGCCAAAACCACGCTCGAGAGGCTCGAGAGTGATCTTGGCGCGGGTTGGACTGACAACCTGCACATCAATGTGGCGGGGTGTCAGGAACTCATTTACCGAAATCTGCATGGATGCACCTATTTTCTAGCCCTTACTTGGAGTAGAGCTCGACAATCAGGCTTTCGTTGATGTCGGCGGACAGATCACTGCGAGCAGGAACGTTCTTGAAAACGCCCGACTTCTTCTCAGTGTCTACTTCTACCCATTCTACGCGGCCACGTTGGGCACACAGATCGAGAGCTTGGACAATGCGAAGTTGGTTTTTTGCTTTTTCGCGAACTGCAACCACGTCACCAGCACGAACCTGATACGACGGAACGTTTACGGTCTGACCGTTAACGCTGATCGACTTGTGCGATACCAGCTGGCGGGATTCGGCACGAGTCGAACCAAAGCCCATACGGTATACAACGTTGTCCAGACGGCATTCGAGCAGTTGCAGCAGGTTTTCACCGGTTGCACCTTTCTTGCCAGCAGCTTCTTTGTAGTAGCCGCTGAACTGACGCTCGAGAACGCCGTAGATACGACGGACCTTCTGCTTTTCACGCAGTTGGGTGCCGTAGTCGGACTGGCGACCGCGGCGTTGGCCGTGGATACCAGGTGCTGCTTCAATGTTGCACTTCGATTCGATCGCGCGCACGCCGCTCTTCAGGAAGAGATCGGTGCCTTCGCGACGAGCGAGTTTGCATTTTGGACCAATGTAACGAGCCATTCTTTACAATCTCCTGGATTACACGCGGCGCTTCTTCGGCGGACGGCACCCGTTGTGCGGGATTGGCGTCACGTCGGTGATGCTGGCGATCTTATAGCCACAGCCGTTCAATGCACGGACAGCGGACTCACGACCTGGACCTGGACCTTTAACGTTTACGTCGAGGTTTTTCAGGCCATATTCCAGCGCAGCTTGACCAGCACGTTCAGCAGCTACTTGAGCAGCAAACGGGGTGGACTTGCGGGAACCGCGGAAACCCGAACCACCGGAGGTAGCCCAAGAAAGCGCGTTACCTTGACGGTCGGTGATGGTCACGATGGTGTTGTTAAAAGAAGCATGGATGTGGGCGATGCCATCAACCACTGTCTTTTTAACTTTTTTACGAGGACGAGCAGCAGGTTTTGCCATGATTAATTTCCTGTCGATTCGCGTGGGCGATTACTTGCGGATCGGCTTACGCGGACCTTTACGGGTACGCGCGTTAGTCTTGGTACGCTGACCGCGTACTGGAAGACCACGACGATGACGCAGACCACGGTAGCAACCGAGGTCCATCAAACGCTTGATTTTCATGTTGATTTCGCGACGCAGGTCACCTTCAGTGGTGAACTTCGCCACTTCGCCACGCAATTGCTCAATCTGCTCGTCGCTCAGATCTTTGATCTTTGCGGCTGGGTTTACCCCAGTCTCTGCGCAAATTTTCTGCGCAGTAGTGCGACCAACACCATAGATGTAGGTCAGCGAGATAACAGTGTGCTTGTTATCTGGAATGTTAACGCCTGCAATACGGGCCATTCAGTGGGACTCCAATTGACAGCTACCTACGCCCCGGAAGCCAAGAAATAGGGCGCGAGATAATATCGCTGTAATAACAAATAATCAACCCGGCAGCGCACTAGCTGCCGGGCTTCAAGCGGATCACACTCAGCCTTGGCGCTGTTTGTGACGCGGTTCCGCGCTGCAAATTACTCGAACAACACCTTCGCGGCGAATAATCTTGCAGTTACGGCACAGCTTTTTCACCGATGCACGAACTTTCATCACCAACTCCTCGAACCTTATGGGTACTCAGCGCAACATGCCGCTGCCGTAACCCTTCAGGTTGGCTTTCTTCATCAGGGATTCGTACTGGTGCGAAACGAGGTGCGATTGTACTTGGGACATGAAGTCCATCACAACCACGACCACGATCAGCAACGAGGTCCCGCCAAGGTAGAACGGTACGTTTGCTGCAACCACCAGGAACTGGGGCAACAGGCAGACGGCCGTCATGTAAAGAGCACCGAACATGGTCAAGCGGGTCAGAACGCCATCAATATAGCGCGCAGACTGCTCACCTGGACGGATGCCCGGAATAAAGGCACCGGACTTCTTCAGGTTTTCCGCTACGTCTTTCGGATTGAACATCAACGCCGTATAGAAGAAGCAGAAGAAAATAATCCCTGCACTAAACAGCAGAATATTCAACGGCTGACCAGGAGCGATCGACTGCGAGATGTCCTGCAACCAGCCCATACCTTCAGACTGACCGAACCAGGCACCCAACGAAGCCGGGAACAGCAAAATGCTGCTCGCGAAAATAGCCGGAATAACACCGGCCATGTTCACCTTCAACGGCAAGTGGCTAGTCTGCGCCGCGAAGACCTTGCGGCCCTGCTGACGCTTGGCGTAGTGAACAGCAATACGACGCTGACCACGCTCAATGAACACCACGAAACCGATAATCGCTACTGCCAGCAAACCGATGGCAACCAAAGCGAAAATGTTGATATCGCCCTGACGCGCAGACTCGAAAGACTGCCCGATTGCTCTCGGAAGACCGGCGACGATACCCGAAAAAATCAACATCGAGATACCGTTGCCTACACCACGCTCAGTAATCTGCTCACCCAGCCACATCATGAACATCGCACCAGCCACAAAAGTGGATACCGCGACGAAATGGAAGCCAAAGTCACCAGTGAACGCAACACCCTGCCCCGCCAGACCAATGGACATGCCAATAGCCTGAACGAGAGCGAGGATGACGGTGCCGTAGCGGGTGTACTGGCTGATCTTGCGACGGCCAGCTTCACCTTCCTTCTTCAACTGCTCCAGCTGCGGGCTGACGGCTGTCATCAGTTGCATGATGATCGATGCCGAAATGTACGGCATGATCCCCAATGCAAAGATGCTCATCCGTTCCAGCGCGCCGCCGGAGAACATGTTGAACAAGCTAAGAATGGTCCCCTCATTCTGTCGAAACAGGTCTGCGAGTCGGTCCGGGTTGATACCTGGAACCGGGATGTGTGCGCCTATTCGGTAGACGATAATCGCCAGGAACAGAAAACGCAGACGAGCCCAAAGTTCAGACATACCGCCTTTGCCGAGCGCAGAGAGAGCACCTTGCTTAGCCATTTATTCCTCGAACTTGCCGCCAGCTGCTTCGATAGCCGCACGCGCACCTTTGGTGGCGCCGATTCCCTTGCCGATAGTGACAGCGCGAGTCACTTCACCGGACAGCATGATTTTCACACGCTGTACGTTGACGTTGATCACGTTGGCATCTTTCAGGGACTGCACGGTGACGATGTCGCCTTCCACTTTAGCCAGCTCGGACAGACGCACTTCTGCGCGATCCATGGCTTTCAGGGAAACGAAACCGAACTTCGGCAGGCGACGATGCAGCGGCTGTTGACCGCCTTCAAAGCCTGGAGCAATGGTGCCACCGGAGCGGGAGGTCTGACCTTTGTGGCCACGGCCACCAGTCTTACCCAAACCGCTACCGATACCACGGCCCGGACGATGCTTTTCACGACGGGAACCCGGCGCTGGACTCAGATCATTGAGTTTCATCGATTAACCCTCGACACGCAGCATGTAGTAAGCCTTGTTGATCATCCCGCGATTCTCGGGAGTATCCTGGACTTCTACAGTGTGACCGATGCGACGCAGACCCAGACCCTTAACGCACAATTTGTGGTTAGGGATGCGGCCGGTCATGCTTTTGATCAGCGTTACTTTAACGGTAGCCATGATCAGAAGATCTCCTTGACAGTCAGACCACGCTTGGCAGCGATGGACTCAGGAGATTGCATAGCTTTCAGACCCTTGAAGGTGGCGTGAACCACGTTTACCGGGTTAGTCGAGCCATAGCACTTGGCCAGAACGTTCTGAACGCCAGCAACTTCGAGGACAGCACGCATAGCGCCGCCAGCGATGATACCGGTACCTTCAGAAGCAGGCTGCATGTACACCTTCGAAGCGCCGTGACCGGACTTCATTGCGTACTGCAGGGTGGTGCCGTTCAGGTCAACTTGAATCATGTTACGGCGAGCAGCTTCCATTGCCTTCTGGATCGCAGCAGGCACTTCACGTGACTTGCCACGGCCGAAGCCAACACGCCCTTTACCATCACCAACCACGGTCAACGCGGTGAAAGTGAAGATACGGCCGCCTTTAACGGTTTTGGCTACGCGGTTAACTTGAACCAGCTTCTCAATGTAGCCTTCGTCGCGCTTTTGGTCGTTATTTGACATAACTTAGAACTCCAGCCCAGCTTCACGAGCAGCATCAGCCAGCGCTTTAACGCGGCCGTGGTACTTGAAGCCAGAGCGGTCGAAAGCCACTTGCGAGACGCCAGCGGCCTTAGCACGCGTAGCGACCAGCTGGCCAACCTTTGTGGCCGCGTCGATGTTGCCAGTGGCACCATCACGCAGTTCTTTATCCAAAGTCGAGGCACTTGCCAGGACCTTGTTGCCGTCGGCCGAGATGACCTGGGCGTAGATGTGCTGCGACGAGCGGAACACGCAGAGACGCACGACTTCGAGTTCGTGCATTTTCAGGCGTGCTTTGCGAGCGCGACGCAGTCGAGTAACTTTTTTGTCGGTCATTTGCTATGCCCTACTTCTTCTTGGCTTCTTTACGACGGACGACTTCGTCCGCGTAGCGCACACCTTTGCCTTTGTACGGCTCTGGTGGACGGAAGTCGCGGATCTCAGCGGCCACTTGACCTACCAGCTGCTTGTCGATGCCCTTGATCAGGATATCGGTCTGGCTAGGAGTCTCAGCGGTGATGCCTTCCGGCAGTTCGTAATCCACTGGGTGCGAGAAGCCAAGGGCAAGGTTCAGAACCGTGCCTTTTGCTTGCGCTTTGTAACCAACACCGACCAGCTGGAGCTTGCGCTCGAAGCCTTGGCTTACGCCTTGGACCATGTTGTTTACCAACGCACGCGTGGTACCGGCCATTGCGCGAGTTTGTTGATCGCCATTGCGAGCAGCGAAACGCAGCTCACCAGCTTCTTCAACAATCTCAACGGACGAATGGATGTTCAGTTCGAGAGTGCCCTTGGCACCCTTCACCGAAAGCTGTTGGCCTGCGAATTTTACTTCGACACCGGCTGGCAGCTTAACGGGGTTCTTAGCGACGCGAGACATGCTTATCCCCCCTTAGAACACAGTGCAAAGAACTTCGCCGCCGACACCGGCAGCGCGCGCAGCACGATCCGTCATCACACCTTTGTTGGTGGAGACGATAGACACGCCAAGACCGCCACGAACTTTCGGCAGATCTTCAACGGACTTGTACTGACGCAGGCCTGGACGACTAACGCGCTTCACTTCTTCGATAACCGGACGGCCTTCGAAGTACTTCAGCGAGATGGACAGCGACGGCTTAGCGTCGGTGGTGATCTGAAAATCCGCGATGTAACCTTCGTCCTTCAGGACTTTTGCTACAGCAGCCTTCAACGTGGAAGACGGCATGCTTACGACAGACTTTTCAGCCATCTGGGCATTACGGATTCGAGTTAGCATGTCCGCTAACGGGTCCTGCATACTCATGGGCTAGACGCTCCTAATACAGAAAAATTAGCCTTGCGGCTACTACTTGTCGCCGAGAACTTCCGGGCATGAAAAACACGGGCTCAGGCGAGCCGGTCATTCTAGACACACCCCAGAAATGAATCAAGCCCCAAAAGGGGCTTGATTCAGATTCAAGGCCACCGATGGTCAGGTTCTTGCGAACCCGAACATCGAGACTTTGATAGCAGTTACCAGCTGGCTTTAACCAGACCTGGTACGTCACCACGCATTGCAGCTTCACGCAGCTTGTTACGGCCAAGGCCGAACTTGCGGTAAACGCCGTGCGGACGACCAGTCAGGCGGCAACGGTTACGCATGCGCGAAGCGCTTGCGTCACGTGGTTGCTTCTGCAGAGCTACGGTAGCTTCCCAACGTGCTTCTGGACTTGCGTTCAGATCAACGATGATAGCTTTCAGCGCTGCACGCTTGGTGGCGTACTTGGCAACAGTGAGCTGACGCTTCAGCTCACGGTTCTTCATGCTCTTCTTGGCCATTTTCCTACTCCAATCAGTTGCGGAACGGGAATTTGAAAGCACGCAGCAGAGCGCGGCCTTCATCATCGTTCTTGGCAGTGGTGGTCAGGGTAATGTCCAGACCGCGGAGAGCATCGATCTTGTCGTAGTCGATTTCCGGGAAAATGATCTGCTCTTTCACGCCCATGCTGTAGTTACCACGACCATCGAAGGACTTGGCATTCAGGCCGCGGAAGTCGCGAACCCGAGGCAGGGAGATCGACAGCAGACGATCCAGGAACTCATACATACGCTCACGGCGCAGAGTCACCTTGACGCCGATCGGCCATCCTTCACGGACTTTAAAGCCAGCGATGGATTTACGAGCGTAGGTCACAACGACTTTTTGGCCGGTGATCTTTTCCAGGTCAGCAACAGCATGCTCGATGACTTTTTTGTCACCAACAGCTTCGCCCAGACCCATGTTCAGGGTGATTTTTGTAACGCGTGGAACTTCCATCACGTTCGAAAGCTTAAGTTCTTCCTTAAGCTTCGGTGCGATTTCCTTCCAGTAAATCTCTTTTAGTCGTGCCATGGTCTTCTACCTAGCAGTGTTCAAGCATCAACCGCTTTTTGGGTCGACTTGAAGACACGAATTTTCTTGCCGTCTTCTACTTTGAAACCAACGCGATCAGCCTTGTTGGTTTCGCCGTTGAAAATGGCGACGTTAGAAGCGTCCAGTGGAGCTTCTTTTTCGACGATACCGCCTTGCACGCCCGACATCGGGTTTGGCTTGGTATGACGCTTAACCAGGTTCAGACCGCTAATAACCAGACGGTTGTTAGCGAGAACCTTGAGCACCTTACCGCGCTTACCTTTGTCTTTGCCGGCGATCACGATGATCTCGTCGTCACGACGAATCTTTTGCATGTCGGATCTCCTTACAGCACTTCTGGGGCGAGCGAGACGATCTTCATGAACTTCTCAGTACGAAGTTCACGGGTCACTGGCCCAAAGATACGGGTGCCGATCGGCTCTTGCTTGTTGTTCAGAAGAACAGCAGCGTTGCCATCAAAGCGGATAATGGAGCCATCAGCACGACGTACGCCGTGACGAGTGCGGACTACAACAGCAGTCATCACTTGGCCTTTTTTCACTTTACCGCGAGGAATTGCTTCCTTCACGGTAACTTTGATGATGTCACCGATACCAGCGTAACGACGATGGGAGCCACCCAGCACCTTGATGCACATAACACGGCGAGCGCCGCTGTTATCGGCCACATCGAGCATGGATTGAGTCTGAATCATATAATTTCTCCGACCCCTAGTCCTTAGACTTCCACAGCGCGTTCGAGAACATCAACCAGCGCCCAAGACTTGGTCTTGGCCATAGGACGAGTTTCACGAATAGTGACTTTGTCGCCGATGTGGCACTGGTTGGTTTCGTCGTGCGCGTGCAGCTTAGTCGAACGCTTAACGTATTTACCGTAGATCGGGTGCTTTACGCGACGCTCGATCAGTACGGTGATGGTTTTGTCCATCTTGTCGCTGACAACACGGCCAGTCAGCGTACGGACAGTTTTTTCGGCTTCAGCCATGATCACTTACCTGCCTGCTGGTTGAGCACAGTCTTCACGCGAGCGATGTCACGTTTAACTTGCGAGAGCAGATGAGACTGCCCCAACTGGCCAGTTGCTTTCTGCATACGCAGATTGAACTGGTCGCGCAGCAAGCCGAGCAGTTGCTCGTTCAGCTGCTGTGCGGATTTTTCACGAAGTTCATTCGCTTTCATCACATCACCGTCCGTTTAACAAAGGCGGTGGCGAGCGGCAGCTTTGCAGCAGCCAGGGCAAAAGCCTCACGCGCCAGCTCTTCAGAAACACCCTCGATTTCATACAGGACTTTGCCTGGCTGAATCTGGGCAACCCAGTACTCCACACTACCCTTACCTTTACCCATCCGAACTTCGAGGGGCTTTTTGGAAATAGGCTTGTCCGGGAATACACGGATCCAGATCTTACCGCCACGTTTAACGTGACGGGTCAGAGCACGACGCGCTGACTCGATCTGACGAGCGGTGAGACGACCACGAGCTACAGACTTCAGCGCGAACTCGCCGAAGCTGACTTTGCTACCGCGCTGAGCCAGACCACGGTTGTGGCCTGTCATCTGCTTGCGGAACTTCGTACGCTTAGGTTGCAACATTTGGCGTACCCCTTACTTAGCAGCTTTTTTACGAGGCGCTGGTGCTTGTGGTTTCAGCTCTTCTTGGCGACCACCAATTACTTCGCCTTTGAAGATCCAAACCTTTACACCGATCACACCATAAGTGGTGTGAGCTTCGTAGTTGGCATAGTCGATGTCGGCACGCAGGGTGTGCAATGGCACACGACCTTCGCGATACCATTCAGTACGTGCGATTTCAGCACCGCCGAGACGACCGCTCACTTGGATTTTGATGCCTTTGGCACCAATGCGCATGGCGTTCTGAACTGCGCGCTTCATAGCGCGACGGAACATTACACGACGCTCCAGCTGCTGAGCTACGCTCTGCGCAACCAGCATACCGTCGAGCTCCGGCTTGCGGATCTCTTCGATATTGATGTGCACAGGCACACCCATTTGCTTGGTCAGGTCCTGACGCAGTTTCTCAACATCTTCACCTTTCTTCCCGATAACGATACCTGGACGAGCGGTGTGGATGGTGATACGTGCAGTTTGGGCCGGACGATGGATATCGATACGGCTTACGGACGCGCTTTTTAGTTTGTCTTGGAGATACTCACGCACTTTCAGATCTGCGAACAAGTAGTCCGCATAAGTCCGACCGTCTGCGTACCAGACGGAGGTGTGCTCCTTGACGATTCCCAGGCGAATGCCAATGGGATGTACTTTCTGACCCATCTCTTCGACTCCGTTACTTGTCAGCAACCTTGACAGTGATATGGCAAGACCGCTTGACGATGCGATCAGCACGGCCTTTGGCACGTGGCATGATGCGCTTCAGCGAACGCCCTTCGTTGACGAAAACGGTGCTGACCTTCAGGTCATCAACGTCTGCGCCTTCGTTATGCTCGGCGTTGGCTACGGCCGACTCCAGCACTTTCTTCATGATCTCGGCGGCTTTCTTACTGCTGAAAGCCAACAAGTTGAGCGCTTCGCCCACCTTCTTCCCGCGGATCTGGTCGGCGACCAAGCGGGCTTTCTGGGCGGAGATTCGAGCGCCCGACAACTTAGCGGCTACTTCCATTTCCTAACCCCTTAACGCTTGGCTTTCTTGTCAGCCACGTGCCCGCGATAGTTGCGGGTACCGGCGAACTCGCCCAGTTTGTGGCCGACCATGTCTTCGTTAACGAGAACTGGGACGTGCTGACGACCGTTGTGTACTGCGATGGTCAGACCGACCATTTGTGGCAGGATCATCGAACGACGCGACCAAGTCTTAATTGGTTTGCGATCGTTCTTTTCCGCCGCCACTTCGATCTTCTTCAGTAGGTGAAGATCAATAAAAGGACCTTTTTTCAGAGAACGTGGCACTGTCGTATCCCTCTATTTACTTGCGACGACGGACGATCATTTTGTCGGTACGCTTATTACCACGAGTCTTCGCGCCCTTAGTCGGGAAGCCCCATGGCGATACCGGATGACGACCACCAGAGGTACGACCTTCACCACCACCATGTGGGTGGTCAACCGGGTTCATGGCAACACCACGAACGGTTGGGCGAACGCCACGCCAGCGCTTGGCACCAGCTTTACCCAGCGAACGCAGGCTGTGCTCGGAGTTCGAGACTTCGCCCAGGGTCGCACGGCATTCAGCCAGGACTTTACGCATTTCACCGGAACGCAGACGCAGGGTAACGTAAACGCCTTCACGAGCGATCAGCTGAGCCGAAGCACCAGCGGAACGAGCGATCTGTGCGCCTTTACCTGGCTTCAGTTCGATGCCGTGTACGGTAGAACCCACTGGGATGTTGCGCAGTTGCAGAGCGTTGCCTGGCTTGATTGGAGCCAGAGCGCCTGCGATCAGCTGGTCGCCAGCACTCACGCCTTTAGGGGCGATGATGTAGCGGCGCTCGCCGTCTGCGTAGCAGAGCAGTGCGATGTGAGCAGTACGGTTTGGATCGTATTCGATACGCTCGACAGTGGCGACGATGCCATCTTTGTCGTTGCGACGGAAATCGACCATACGATAATGCTGCTTATGACCACCACCGATGTGACGTGTGGTAATACGGCCATTGTTGTTACGACCACCAGTCTTCGATTTTTTCTCGAGCAGCGGTGCGTGAGGAGCGCCTTTATGCAGCTCCTGGTTGACCACCTTGACCACAAAACGGCGGCCAGGGGAAGTCGGTTTGCATTTAACGATTGCCATGATGCACCCCTTCCTTACTCAGCACTGCTGCTGAAATCGAGATCTTGGCCTGGCTGAAGGGAGATAACTGCCTTCTTCCAGTCATTACGCTTGCCCAGACCGCGAGCAGTGCGCTTGCTCTTACCCAGAACATTCAGGGTAGTGACGCGCTCTACTTTCACGCTGAACAGGCTTTCGACGGCCTTCTTGATTTCCAGCTTGGTTGCGTCAGTAGCAACCTTGAAAACGAACTGGCCTTTCTTGTCTGCCAGAACCGTAGCCTTCTCGGAAACGTGCGGGCCAAGCAGAACTTTAAATACGCGTTCCTGGTTCATCCCAGCAGCTCCTCGAATTTCTTCACGGCCGACACGGTGATCAACACCTTGTCGTATGCGATCAGACTAACTGGATCGGAACCTTGAACGTCACGTACATCTACGTGCGGCAGGTTACGAGCAGCCAGGTACAGGTTCTGATCAACAGCGTCCGACACGATCAAAACGTCGGTCAGGCTCATGTTGTTCAGCTTGCCCAGCAGATCTTTGGTTTTCGGAGTTTCAACAGCGAAATCCTGAACCACGACCAGACGATCAGTACGCACCAGCTCAGCAAGGATGGAACGCATTGCTGCGCGATACATCTTCTTGTTCAGCTTCTGGGAGTGATCCTGTGGACGTGCTGCAAAAGTGGTACCGCCGCCACGCCAGATTGGGCTACGGATAGTACCGGCACGAGCACGGCCAGTACCTTTCTGACGCCATGGGCGCTTACCGCCACCACGAACGTCGGAACGGGTCTTTTGCTGCTTGGTACCTTGACGGCCGCCGGCCATGTAGGCCACGACTGCTTGGTGAACCAGCGTCTCGTTGAATTCGCCGCCAAATGTCAGTTCGGAAACTTCGATCGCTTGAGCGTCATTTACATTTAATTGCATGTCAGCTTCCCCTTAACCGCGAGCCTTGGCTGCTGGACGTACAACCAGGTTGCCGCCAGTAGCGCCAGGAACAGCACCCTTGACCAACAACAGATTGCGTTCAGCGTCCACGCGCACTACTTCCAGGGACTGCACGGTCACGCGCTCAGCGCCCATATGACCGGACATTTTTTTGCCCTTGAATACACGACCAGGAGTCTGGCACTGGCCGATAGAGCCTGGGACGCGGTGGGATACGGAGTTACCGTGGGTGTTATCTTGCCCGCGGAAATTCCAACGCTTGATCGTACCCTGGAAGCCTTTACCTTTGGACTGACCGGTTACATCAACCAGTTGACCAGCGGCGAAGATTTCAGCGTTGATCAGATCGCCAGCCTGGTACTCGCCTTCTTCAAGACGGAATTCCATGGTAGTGCGACCAGCGGCAACGTTCGCTTTAGCGAAGTGGCCAGCCTGAGCTGCTGTTACACGCGAAGCACGACGCTCGCCGACAGTGACTTGCACTGCACGATAGCCATCGGTCTCTTCAGTTTTGAACTGGGTGACGCGATTCGGCTCGATCTCAATGACCGTGACCGGAATGGAGACACCTTCTTCGGTGAAAATACGGGTCATACCGCATTTACGACCGACTACACCAATAGTCATGTTGTAAACCTCATGAGTGTACGGGGCTTTCACCCGCTATGGCCGCCCATTTCAGAGCGTTACACGACTAAGACCGAGTCTTAGCCGAGGCTGATCTGCACTTCCACACCGGCCGCAAGATCAAGCTTCATAAGAGCATCAACGGTTTTATCCGTTGGCTGGACGATGTCCAGAACGCGCTTATGAGTGCGGATTTCGTACTGGTCGCGCGCGTCTTTGTTGACGTGCGGAGAAACCAGAACGGTGAACCGCTCTTTACGGGTAGGCAGTGGAATTGGACCACGCACTTGAGCACCAGTACGTTTCGCGGTTTCCACGATTTCCTGGGTTGATTGGTCGATCAGGCGATGGTCGAAAGCCTTCAACCTGATACGGATTTGCTGATTTTGCATTGGATTTCAGACTCCGGCTGCTATTCCCACCGAGCGCAATACGCCCGTTAAAAGGAGGCGCAATTCTATAGACGCCCCAGATAGGTGTCAACCCAATAAAAAAGCCCCCGCTGAGCGGGGGCTTTTTCAAAGCATCAAGCAAACTCTAAAAAAGAGAA
>NZ_JBOBDR010000030.1:0-45446 GCF_050586545.1 Pseudomonas sp. WC2
TTTGCGCTACACCGACTGCCTTCGTGACTCACCGCCGATTGGTCACCTGATCTTCCCGAATATTGGCCGTTTGAATGCCCCGCCCCGCGGACTAGTGTGATTGCACCCCCAATCATCACAGGTAACCCGCCATG
Source organism: Pseudomonas sp. WC2 (assembly GCF_050586545.1). Taxonomy (NCBI): domain Bacteria; kingdom Pseudomonadati; phylum Pseudomonadota; class Gammaproteobacteria; order Pseudomonadales; family Pseudomonadaceae; genus Pseudomonas; species Pseudomonas sp. WC2. Next base: position 135 of record NZ_JBOBDR010000030.1, read on the forward strand.
AAAGCCCTGCCCTTGCTCGCCGCCGCCCTCACCTTCAGCCTCTGCACCCCAGCCGCTTTCGCCCACGATCCGTCAGAAAAAATCACCGTCCTCCAGGACCAAATGCTGAAAAACGCCCCCGGCAAAAAAGCCATGATGATCGAGGTCGACTACCAACCCGGCCAATCCTCCATCGCCCACAAACACGACGGCACTGCGATGGCTTACGTGCTCGAAGGCGAAGTGATCTCTCAGGTCAAAGGCGAACAGGCGATCACCTACAAGAAGGGTCAGTTCTGGTACGAACCGGCAGGTTCCGAGCATCTGGTCTCGAAAAACGCCAGCCAAACCAAACCGGCCAAGTTGCTGGTGTTCATGGTGCTGTCGCCCGATGAGCAAGTGTTGATCCCGCTGAAAAACTGATGGTTGTTTAGCCAGCCATAAATAAAAAAGCGCAAATCGACGATTTGCGCTTTTTTATATCCCGATGCAATTAACCAGATCGGGTTACAGCAAATAAAACTATCCAGCACAAAACCAGACAGCAAATTGTCAGGTTATTTACAGCGTGACGGGGTTAGTCTGAATTAACTGTCATTAACGATGACAACTTGAAACTTTCCGACTGATGTTGTTTCACGGGAGAAACACCATGAAACTTGCGTTTGCCACCGTCTTGGCTATATCAGTTTTAACCTTGTCCGCGTGCTCGGTCCCTACGGCACCGAAAGCAGTCTCATCTCTCGATACTTTGCTGCCGCATCCAACCGGTCGCAGTAGCGCCACTCAGGTAAAAAGCGGTCCCGCCGTATCGCTCGGCGTGGTCTACAGCCCGAGCACCCAGAACAACCGTGAATATCTGCGCGACTATCAGGCCAACGCCGGCACCGGTTTCGGCCAGAGTCTGCTGGTGCAGCCGATCCACGACGCCTACGTCGCCAGCTCGAAACCGGACATGGCCGTGGAATGGGTGAATGCCTCGCTGCAACGCCAGTTCGGCTCGGTGACGGTCTACCCGGATATGCAAAGCCTGCGCGCGGCCAAACCGGATGTCGCAGCGATCGTCGACACCCACAGCCAGTTGATCACTTCGCGCAGTTCCGATATCAAGGCTGATGTCAGTGCCGATTTCTATGATGCGCAGTTGAACTATATCGGTACGGCGAAAGGCTCCGAGGCAAGAGAACTGACGCCGGTGTGGGCGGACTTCAAGCGGTCGGAAGAGATAGTTGCCGATATTAATCAGCAGCAGGATGTGCAAGTTCGGGCGCTGCAGAAGTTTGACCAATCGCTCAGCAATTTAGTCGCGAGACCTGCGGACAAAGTGTCGATGCTCGATAGTAAACAGGATAAAAACCTGTATTGAATGTAAGGGCGCTTTCGCGAGCAGGCTCGCTCCCACATTTGAAATGCATTCCACTGTGGGAGCGAGCCTGCTCGCGAAGAGGCCAGACCAGACAACACAAAACCCTCAAGCATAAAAAAGCCCCGGCATCTAACGATCCCGGGGCTTTCTCATTCAGCCACTACCTACGCCAATTCAAGCTCGGCATTTGCAGTCATAGCAGGCACAACCGCTTGCCCGCTCAAGGCGAGGTCCAGCAGTTCACGGTTGGCCACCGCGTACATGGCGTAGTCCGTGCCGCTTGCCGCGCGGATTTCCACCAGCATGGCGCGCCAGCGCGAGATCATGCTTTCGTGCTGTTCCATCCACAGCGCCAGGCGTGCTTCCACGTCCAGAGTGCCGTCGCCCTGTTGCAGGACGGAGATGGTGATCGCGCGTTGCTGCCAATCGACGTCATCGCGGAACGCTTCACGGGCCAGGGCCTGCCAGTTGTTTTCAACCGGCAGTGCGCTGATCTGTTGCAGGTACCAGGTGATGTCCAGCGCACTGCCCACGGCGAAGTAGGCCTTGGCCACTTCAGCAGGGTTTTGGCCAGTCACGTCGGAGGCTTCGATGATCGGCAGCAGGGTGTACAGGTGCGAGGTGCCCGCCACCATACGCGCCAGCAATTCCGGTACACCGGCTTCGACGTAAGCCTGATAACGCGCCTGCCAGTTTTCACGGATTTCGCCGCTCAGCAGTTCGTCGAGTTTCAGGCCCAGCTCTTTCAGGTGCGGACCGAAGTGCGCGACGTCACGGGCAGCGTTCTGCTCGTTGCGACGGGCACGCAGGAACCAGCGCGTAGCGCGACGGCCCAGACGCATCAGCTCGTCCATCAGCTCCAGTTGCACATCAGCGGAAACCTGATAATCCAGCGCTTCGATCTGACGGAACCAGTGCGGGAGGTGAAAGATGTCGCGCACGATCACATAAGCGCCAGCCACGTTCGCCGGGCTCATGCCGGTCGACTCTTTGAGTCGTTGAACGAAGGTGATGCCCATGTGGTTGACCAGATCGTTGGCGATCTGGGTGCTGACGATCTCGCGCTTCAGACGGTGACGACGCATGGCTTCGGAGAACTTGCTGACCAGGGTCGGCGGGAACGCCGTTTCCATGTCGCGGGTCAGGTAGTCGTCGTCCGGCACCAAGGAGCCCAACAGCTGCTCTTTGAGGTCGATCTTGCTGTACGAGATCAGCACCGACAGCTCTGGGCGGGTCAGACCGTGGCCTTCGGCAATGCGCTCGTTGATCTGCTCTTCGGTCGGCAGGAACTCGATGGCACGGTCCAGCTTGCCACGGCCTTCCAGATCGCCCATCAGACGCTTGTACTCAGCGATGCGCGCATAAGCGCGACGTGCCGCCAGGGACAGGGCCTGAGTCTGCTTGTAGTTGTTGCCCAGCACCAGATTGCCGACTTCGTCGGTCATGCTCGCCAGCAACTGGTTGCGTTGCTTGTCGGTCATGTCACCGGCCTGAACCACTTCGTTCAGCAGGATCTTGATGTTTACTTCGTGGTCGGAGCAGTCCACGCCGCCGGCGTTGTCGATGAAGTCGGTGTTGGAACCGCCGCCATTCAGACCGAATTCCACACGACCCAGCTGGGTCATGCCGAGGTTACCGCCCTCGCCCACGACTTTGCAGCGCAGTTCGTTGCCGTTCACGCGCAGTGCATCGTTGGCCTTGTCGCCGACATCGGCGTGGCTTTCGGTGCTGGCCTTGACGTAAGTGCCGATACCGCCGTTCCACAGCAGATCCACTGGTGCCTTGAGCAAGGCGTTCAGCAGTTCGGTCGGGGTCAGTTTGTCAGCCTTGATGTCGAAGCGTTCCTGCATCTGCGGCGAGATTGCGATGCTCTTCGCGCTACGCGAGAAGATACCGCCACCTTCGGACATGATGCTGGTGTCGTAATCGGTCCAGGCCGAACGCGGCAGGTCGAACATGCGCTGACGCTCGACGAAACTGGTCGCCGGGTTCGGGTTTGGATCGATGAAGATGTGCAGATGGTTGAAAGCAGCGACCAGTTGCAGCTTGTCGGACATCAACAGGCCGTTACCGAACACGTCACCGGCCATGTCGCCGACGCCCACTACGGTGATGCTGTCTTCCTGAACATTGATGCCGCGCTCGCGGAAGTGACGTTGTACGCCAACCCACGCGCCCTTGGCGGTGATGCCCATTTTCTTGTGGTCGTAACCGGCCGAACCACCCGACGCAAACGCGTCACCCAGCCAGAAGCCGTAGTCGATGGCGATGCCGTTGGCGATGTCGGAAAAGGTTGCAGTGCCCTTGTCCGCTGCCACTACCAGGTACGGGTCGTCATCGTCGTGGCGCACCACGTTCAATGGCGGCACCAGTGCGCCGTCTTTCAGGTTGTCGGTGATGTCCAACAGACCGGAAATGAAGATGCGGTAGCAGGCGATGCCCTCGGCCGCGATCTCGTCACGGCTGCCGCCCAGTGGCAGGCGACGCGGCAGGAAGCCGCCCTTCGCGCCCACCGGCACGATGACCGAGTTCTTCACTTGCTGAGCTTTTACCAGGCCGAGGACTTCGGTACGGAAGTCTTCTTCACGGTCGGACCAGCGCAGACCACCACGGGCAACGTTACCGAAGCGCAGGTGCACGCCTTCAACGCGTGGCGAGTAAACGAAGATTTCGAACTTCGGCACTGGCTTCGGCAGTTCAGGGATCGCGTGCGGGTTGAACTTGAAGCTGAAGTACGACTTGTTCTGGCCGTTGGCGTCAGTCTGATAGAAGTTGGTCCGCAGGGTCGCTTTGATCAGGTCGAGGTAACGACGCAGGATGCGGTCTTCGTTGAGCACCTGAACATCGTCCAGTGCGGTCAGAATCGCTTGCTCCAGACGCTGTTGCTTGTCTTCCAGATCTTCATCGCTGAGCTTGCGCGCCAGATAGAAGCGGGTCTTGAACAACCGGGTCAGTTCGCGAGCGATGTCGGTGTGGTTGTTCAGGGTGCTGGCGATGTAACCCAGGTCGAAGCCCAGACGAATCTGCTTCAGGTAACGGGCGTAAGCACGCAGCAGCGCAACGTCGCGCCATGGCAGGCCGGCGGTCAGCACCAGACGGTTGAACGCATCGTTCTCGGCTTCGCCACGGACGATGTGGACGAAGGCGTCCTGCAGGGTGTCGTTGAGTTGCTGGATGTCGAGGTCCAGACCTTCAGCGGCAGTGAACGCGAAGTCGTGAATCCAGAACTCGCGGCCATTGGTGTGACGCAGACGGTACGGGAATTCACCCAATACGCGCAGGCCGAGGTTTTCCAGAATCGGCAAGACGTCGGACAGCGCCAGCGGGGTGTCGGCGTGGTACAGCTTGCAATGCAGCTCGCGTTGGCCGGAGACCTGACCGAGCGGCTGATAGAAGCTCATCACCAACGGATTTTTTTCGTTGAGGCTCAGCAGGTGCTGCATGTCGACCACGGCCGAATGCGCTGCAAAGCGCTCGCGGTAGCCAGCCGGGAAGCCTTTCGGGAAGTCGGCCAGCACGTTGGTGCCGTGGGCTTCGCCGAAGCTCTCGACGGTCAGTGCGGCGTAATCGTCCTGCCAGCTGCGGCAGGCTTGCACGACTTCTTTTTCCAGCAGCACCGGGTCGATGTCGAGACGGTTTTTCGGATCGACGCGCAGAATCAACTGCACACGCGCCAGCACCGACTCGGAGAAGAACGTCCAGAATTCGCAGTCGGAAGCCTTCAGGCGCTCCATCAGCACTTGCTGGATCTTCTGGCGAACTTCGGTGGAGTAGATATCGCGCGGCACGTAGGCCAGGCAGTAGCAGAAACGACCGTACGGGTCTTTGCGCAGGAACACGCGGATCTTGTTGCGTTCCTGGATCTGCACGATCGACATCACGGTGGTGAACAGTTCGTCGACCGGGGTCTGGAACAGGTCATCACGCGGCAGTACTTCGAGCACCTGCGCCAGTTCCTTGCCCAAGTGAGCCTTGGACTGGAAGCCGGAGCGCGTTTCGATTTCTTCGACCTTGCGGCGGATGAACGGGATGACCCGCACGCTCTCGCCATACACCGACGAGGTGTACAGGCCCATGAAGCGGTGTTCCTTGATGACTTTGCCGTCAGCGTCGATTTCACGGATCGACACGTAATCCGGGTAAGCCGGACGGTGTACACGGCTCGGGTGCGCAGCCTTGGCAAACGACAGCAGGGTCGGTTCGCGCAGGTAGTTCACCGCGTAGTCTTCGATGCGCAGGTCATCGTAGGTCAGGCCGGTGCGCAGCAGTTTGGTCAGGCCGAGGAAGGAGCTCTGGTCGTACTCGATGTGGCCGCCATCGGCCTGATCGGTGACCACGAATTCTTCGTAGCCGAGGAAGGTGAAGTGGTTGCCCACCAGCCATTCCAGGAAGCTTTTGATTTCGTTCTTTTCGTCGGCATCGACGGCGAAAGCGCTGTTGTCGAGCTTGGTGAGGAGTTCCTGCACCTTGGCTTTCATCGGCTCGAAATCGGCGACCGCGACGCGGACTTCACCGAGAACCTGTTCCAGCTCTTTGCTCAGCACATTCAGTTCGGCCGCGTTGGCGCAGCGGTCGATTTCCAGGTACATCAGCGATTCGTGCAGAACGCCTTCGCCAGTGCTGCCCTTCGGCAGGATTTCCAGCAGCTCGCCCTTGCTGCCACGACGCACGCTGAGCACGGTGGTTTGCAGGGTGTGGATGCTGTAGCCGCGACGGTTCAGTTCGGTACGAACCGAGTCGACCAGGAATGGCAGGTCATGGTGCAGGACTTCGACCGCAGTGTGGGTCGACTGCCAGCCATGACGCTCGTAATCAGGGTTGTAGACGCGCACTTGCGGTTGCGCGTGATCGAAGCGCTCAAGCAGGCGCCACGCAGAGAGAGTACAGCCAGCGAGGTCGGAGAGGCGACGTTGAGTCAGCTCGTCCAGAGAAATGATGCCGAAGAATTGTTCAGCGAACAGCGCCACTTGTGGCAGTGCCTGTTCACTGATGTGCTGCGCCAGTGCCGCTTGCAGTTGGTGCTGGAAGTCGGCTTTGCTGGCTGCGGTGAAGAACGCCATCTGTGGTACTCCGCTTAAGCTTGTTATTGATGGAAAGCGTCGCGTGCAACACCCCTTTCGGGGCTTGTGTCGCCCTGTTCCTGATTCTCGGGCAGAGGAAACAGGGGGACAGGTGGGTGAAGCTGGACGAGACACTGAGGTCACATTCACCTTCCATTGAATGAGCATCTGCAAAAGCGACTGCCCAGGCTTGCGACAATGCCTTTACGGGTGCTCATCCGTTGCGCAGCTTAAAGGGTGCGACAATGTGTCTGCTTGCGGTGCTGCGACATATTCGGTCATTGGCACGTAAACAAAGGCCTGTGCAACGATAAACACTAGCAGCCATGAGGAAAAATGACGGCCCGAGTACCCGGTTTTACGGGACTTTCGTGCCAGAAACGGCCTGCGCGACGCTACATATCAGGAAACGAAAACGCTCAGGGACGTTTAATCGACCCTGAGCGTGGCATTGGGTTCAGCGCCAGCGGTTGACGCGGATCAGTCGGGCAACTCTTCGTAGGCTCTGAATTTGCTGATGGTGGCGCAGTCGTAGCACATGGTTTTAAGGATCAACTTGTCCATGCTGGCATCGATGTTGCTGGAGTCGCACTCGCGGCAAAACAGCTTCAAATGCCCGACCAGATCACTGTCGAACGCCGCTGCGGAAAAGAACTGCGGCACCAGTTCATCGCGCCAGTACATCCCCGGCGATTTGGAAAACCCCGCGCCGCTGTCCTTGAGCACCACGTCGTACAACAACCGGCTCAACGCCGATTGCGGTACCCGCGAATCGCGGTGGGCATTTTTGCGCCAGTTTCGCGTCAGGGCATCCTGCGCGGTGCCGAGCATGTTGCGCGGGATGGTGTTGGACGCATGATTGCGTCCTTTGGAATTGCCGGTGGCGTAGAAGTGCGCGGCATTTTTCACCGCCAGACGGGCGAAGTAGTAGAGCTGACTCACGGAAAAATCCTGCAAGAGTTGCCCCACCACCGTTTCAGCACGGGCCTCGGCCGTGAACGTGAAACTGACTTCATTGGCCAGCACGCGGATGTATTGCAGCGACTCTTCCCGGGCCAGATCGAAGATCAATCCGTAGAGCTCGCTCTTCCACGCAGCCTGAACGTCACCGGACAATTCCTGATAGAGCGCCAGGTACAAACTTTCCCGGGTGCAGCGCGCAGTACCGCCAAGCGCGACATTGGGTTGCCAGCGTACCGCCGAATAGTCGCTGATACTGCAACCCTCAGTGCGATCAAACGCCCTGATATCAGAACTCGTCGCAACCGTTAACACGCCGGACTCATGCAGGCTCTTCAGCCTTTCCTCACTGGCCTCGGTGGTCAGTGCGAGATGTTCGTTGCGCGAAGGCGCGCCCAACGGGGCGATCGATTCGATTGGGCTGCCACTGCCATCGTCGAGCAAGGCCAGCAATGTCAGCTTCTGCACAAACCCCAGCGCCGAATAAGGCACTGCCGGGCACGGCGTGCCGTAGCGTGATTCAAGTTCCCGCCGATCACGCTCGGCCTGCGCCGCCAGTTGTTGCTGATGAACTTTGAAGCATGCCTGGCAATTACACGCTGTGCGTCGGCCATTACGGGCGGACGCAGAATAGCGGTGTTCGCACCGCACGCACTTGTACGGATGCCGCAGCGAGACCGGCGTGCCCCGCGCGTGCCGGCGTACCCACATGGGCAAATCGCAGTACGGGCACTTCAGATCCTGACTGACGATCGGTGGCAACACTTTCAGCAAACTGCGAACCGTGGCCGGTATTTGATATTCGGCCATGAGTGCGGCACTTTTTTCCCCGTCCAGATAACGCTGGTAAACCTGCTCGATCTGCTCTTCGGACAAGTGCGCGATTTCCCCGGCGCGTTCAAAATACTGATGCATTGAAAGAGGTCCTTTTTTTCAGTTTTTGTTTACGCACTCCTTTGCGTTCGAACGGCGAAAATAATTGCATCTGCGCGGTGAAAACAAGCCTGAAAACACCAATCACCCGAAATATTCAGCCACTGGAATACATCCTACGGCCCATTTGGAAATTTCCTTATCTGACTTTAGAAAGAGTTGCAGGAAATCCCCTACAAAAGTGAAAAGTCATGAGACGACGCATTGGCCGCTATCATCAGACCCGATTGGGCACCGGAAAACCTGGAGAAAATAAAACCTTTGACCTCCTTGCCCAATTGAAAGACAAGCGCTACACACACTTCAGGGGCTTGCGCGACACCGGCCATAACTTGGTTTAACCCGTGGATCCGTGGACAACAGATCATGATGAAAGAGAAGCCCGCCCAGCCTTTCCCCTGGAAAGCGTTTGGATTGTTCATAACTCCAATTTTTCTCATGAACCTGATGCTTCCGGCGCACCCACAGTCCAGCCTGGACATTGCTATAGATCAATTTCTGGACGACCAGCTATTCGGCGTGATTGGATTCTGGTCATCCTTATTCCCCTTCAGCTCAAAAGTCACAGCAAATTATGTTGCGATTTTTGGGCCACTACTCGCCGCAACTTCAACTTATTACGCCTTCACGAAAAAATTCGAATCGGCGAAATTTACACAACTCACATTGAGACGGTATCTAGGCGTATTGGCTGGAGGTGTAATGCTTCCTGCACTTTTTGTCTGGTTCTTTTATCTAACCTCCACTGACCTCGGAATAGGCAAAGGCAGATATGGCAACTTGTTTGGGTCAAACGTCATCTTTGTTTCCATACCCAACGTAACATTGTCTTTATTTACGTTTGTTGTCGCCCCATTCGTGGTGCATCGCTGCCTCTATTACATTCCGCGCCACCTGATAGAGAAATGGTTGGCTACCCGATAAAATCCTGGGCCAATAGCCCCAAAACACCCTTGGGGTGGCAAACTTACGTTTTTGACCTGCCCTTCAGGAATTCCCCCATGCAAATGACCACCGCCCTGCTCATCGTCAACCCATGCGATGACGAAGAAGACAACATGGCCATGCTCTGCTGCCACAGCGACAAGGGCGACATGTTCCTGATGAGCCGCTATCCGGACGAGGATGAGCTGGAAATCACCCTGGATGGCGAGCCTTCCACGCTGGACGGGGTGAAAGTTACCTTGACCTCGACGCTGCTGAAGATCGAGATCGCGGCGGCGGATGCTGATGCGTTGAATGGGGATGATGTGCTGGAGATCAGTTTTAACCCGGATATGGTGGATATGGATGAGGTGGTTGAGACCCTGAAAAACATCCTCGACGGGACTGGCACCTTCATCAACGAGGCTTGATGGTGCTTCAACCGGCCCCTTCGCGAGCAGGCTCGCTCCCACATTGACGGATGTACGCCGCTCAAAATGTGGGAGCGAGCCTGCTCGCGAAGACGTCCGAAAGAACACCGCACTTTCCCGGCACTACAAAATTCCAACAATTCCCCCAGTCATTTCCCGCACTTTGCGCAAAATGCCGTTAGTCGCCACCCCCCGCGATGGATTAAAGTAACGCCCCCAGCCCCGGCGTTATCCGAACGCCCGTGGCCACCCCTTTCCAGGAACAGTCACCGATGGAACATCGTGAAGCGCTATTGGCGCTGCGAACCTTTCTTTCAACGCAGATTCTCGGCCAGGAAAAACTCATCGAGCGTTTGCTCATCGCCCTGCTCGCCGACGGCCATATGCTGGTCGAGGGCGCTCCGGGTCTGGCCAAGACCAAAGCGATCAAAGAACTCGCCGAGGGCATCGAAGCCCAGTTCCATCGCATTCAGTTCACCCCTGACCTGTTGCCCGCCGACATCACTGGGACCGAGATCTACCGCCCGGAAACCGGCAGTTTCGTGTTCCAGCAAGGGCCGATTTTCCACAACCTGGTGCTGGCGGACGAAATCAACCGTGCCCCGGCCAAGGTGCAGTCGGCGCTGCTCGAAGCCATGGCCGAGCGCCAGGTCAGTGTCGGCCGCAGCACCTATGAGCTGTCGCCGCTGTTTCTGGTGATGGCCACGCAAAACCCCATCGAGCAGGAAGGCACTTACCCGCTGCCGGAAGCGCAACTCGACCGTTTCCTGATGCACGTGAAAATCGGTTTCCCAGACGCCGCCGTCGAACGCCGCATCCTCCAGCAGGCCCGTGGCGAAGCGCTGAACGGCGAGACCAAACCCGAGCGCCGCGTGAGCCAGCAAGCGATCTTCGCCGCGCGCAAGGAAATCCTCGGTCTGTACATGGCCGACGCCGTGGAGGAATACCTCGTGCAACTGGTCATGGCCACGCGCAACCCGGCCAAGTTCGACCCGGAAATGGCCGAGTGGATCGCCTACGGCGCCAGCCCGCGTGGCTCGATCGCCCTCGACCGCTGCGCCCGCGCCCACGCCTGGCTGGCCGGTCGCGACTTCGTCAGCCCGGAAGACATTCAAGCGGTGCTGTTCGACGTGTTGCGTCACCGCATCATTTTGTCGTTTGAAGCCGAAGCCGCTGGCATCGATCAGGATCGCGTGGTGCAGCGGATTCTCGACGTCGTAGCCGTCGCTTGACCCCCATGAACGCCCCCCTGCCGTCCGAACCGGGTGTCCGCATCAGCCTCGCCGAGCTGATCGAGATGCGTCACCGCGTGCGCGAGGTGCAGCTGTTTTCCACGCCGAGTCAGCGCAGCCCGCTGATCGGCCTGCATCACTCGAAATTCCGTGGCCGTGGCGTCGACTTCGATCAGGTGCGGGTCTATCAGGCCGGCGACGATGTGCGCACCATCGACTGGCGCGTCACGGCGCGCACGCAAGAGCCGCACACCAAGCTGTTCCATGAAGAACGCGAACGACCGATTTTCATCATGGTCGAGCAAAGCACGCGGTTGTTTTTCGGCTCGGGGCTGATGTTCAAATCGGTGTTGGCCGCACAAGTCGCGGCGCTGATCGGCTGGGCCGCGCTCGGTCATAACGACCGGGTTGGCGGGCTGGTGTTCGGCGACAACGAGCACTACGAAATCAAGCCACGGCGCAGCAAACAGAGCCTGCTGCAACTGCTCAACCGCTTGGTGAAGGTCAATCAATCGCTGCACAGCGAGCGTGAGCCGGATCGTGATGCGTTTGGCGTGGCCCTGCGCCGCGCCCGTGAAGTGCTGCGTCCGGGCAGTCTGGCCATCGTGATCTGCGACGAGCGCGCGTTGTCCGACAGCGCCGAGCAACAGCTGAGCCTGCTGGCACGCCATTGCGACCTGTTGATGCTGCCAATTTCCGATCCACTGGATCACGCCCTCCCCGCTGCCGGCCTGCTGAGGTTTGCCGAGCGCGGCGCGCAGCTTGAACTCGACACGCTGAACTTCGACCTGCGCCAGACTTACCGCGCTCAGGCCGAAGCGCGCATCGCCCGCTGGGAATTGCTAGCGCAAAAACTGCGGGTGCTGCTGATGCCGCTGAGCACGCAGAGTGAAATGGTCGAGCAGATGCGCGAATTCCTCAATCCGCAGCGTCCGGGGAAAGGTCGATGAACGGCCTCGAACAATTGCAACCGCTGATCTCGCCGCCGCCGATTGCCTTTTGGCCACCGGCGCCGGGTTGGTGGCTGCTGCTTCTGTTGTTGCCGCTGTTGGGTTTCGGCGTATGGAAACTGCGCCGCTTCGTTCCCATGAAAAAACGCCCGATCGTCCGCGCTGAACAACCGCTCGACCCGGTGCGCATCGCCGCCCTCGCGGAACTCGCGCAAATGCCCAAGCCCTACGACGGCGCCCCGGCCGGCGCCTGGCTGCAACAACTCAACGGTCTGCTCAAGCGCTTGTGCCGCAACCACTATCCCTACAGCCAAAGCCACACGCTCAATGGCCGCAAATGGCTGGCGTTCCTCGATAACCGCTGCCCGGCGGCGGGCCTGACGCGTTGGATGGTATTGGTCGAAGGCGCCTACAAACCGGAATGCAAACTCGACGACAAAGCCATCGCCGGCCTGACCCAAGCCGTCGACACGTGGATTCGCAAACATGTTTGAGTTCGCCTGGCCGTGGATCTTCTTGCTGTTGCCGCTGCCGTGGCTGATGCGCCTTGTGCTGCCGGTGGCCGACAGCGGCGAGCCGGCGTTGAAAGTCAGCTTCCTCTCCGACCTCGAAGGTCTTGCCCGCCGTCGCGCCCGTGCCAACCTGCCGGCATGGCGCCAACAAGCGCCATTCATGCTCCTGTGGTTGTTGCTGTTGACCGCCGCCGCCCGCCCGCAATGGCTCGGCGAACCGTTGCCGATTGCCGCCAGTGGTCGTGATCTGCTGGTGGCGGTGGATGTTTCGGGCTCGATGGATTTCCCTGACATGCAGTGGCAGGACGAAGAAGTCAGCCGCCTCTCGCTGGTGCAGCACCTGCTCGGCGACTTCCTCGAAAGCCGTGACGGCGACCGCGTCGGCCTGATCCTCTTCGGCAGTCAGGCATACCTGCAAGCACCGCTGACCTTTGACCGCCGCACCGTGCGCGTCTGGCTGGACGAAGCGCGGATCGGCATTGCCGGCAAGAACACCGCCATCGGCGACGCCATCGGTCTGGGCCTGAAACGCTTGCGCATGCGTCCGGCACAAAGCCGCGTGCTGATTCTGGTCACCGACGGCGCCAACAATGGCGGCGAGATCAACCCACTGACCGCGGCGAAACTGGCGGCCAGCGAGGGCGTAAAGATTTACCCGATCGGTATTGGCGCCAACCCTGAAGACAGCGGCTCGACCGGCCTGCTCGGCGTCAATCCGAGCCTGGACCTCGACGAGCCGGCGCTCAAAGCCATCGCCGAAGTCACCGGCGGCCAGTATTTCCGCGCCCATGACGGCAAAGAACTGCAAGCGATCAAAGACACCCTCGACCAACTCGAACCGGTGACCCAGCAACCGACTCAGGCGCGCCCGGCGCAGGCTTTGTATCCCTGGCCTCTGGCGCTGGCGCTGTGGTTGAGTCTGCTGCTGGTCGCCCGTGAATTGTGGCCGGATAACCCGTTGCAACGCCTGTTCACCAAGGAGCTGTACCTGCAAAGTCCGCTGCCCGACTGGCGTGAACGCTTGAAACGCCTGCGCTTGCGGAGGCGCCGATGATTGCGCTCTGGCCGCACTGGTTCCGCCCCTGGTGGCTGCTGCTGTTGCCGCTGCTCGGCTGGCTGATCTGGCAGCTCTGGCATCGGCAGAAACGCGCCGGACGCTGGCAGATGATTCTGCCGCCGGCGTTCCATGCCGCGCTGCTCAGCGGCGGCAACGGTCGCGACAGCAAACTGCCGTGGATCGCCCTCGGCGCTGCGTGGCTGCTGACGATCCTGGCGCTGCTCGGGCCGAGTTGGGAACGCGTCGAACAGACCAGCCAGAAACCCGCCGCCCCCTTGGTCGTGGTGCTGGAACTGACGCCGGAAATGCTTGCCACCGATTCGCCGCCGACACGTCTGGAACAGGCGCGGCGCAAGCTGTTCGACCTGTTGCAGGCGCGCAGCGATGCCCAGACCGCGATCGTCGTCTACGCCGGCAGCGCACACACGTTGGTGCCGTTGTCCGACGATCTGGCGACCAGTCGCAACTTGCTCGACGCGCTCAAGCCGTCGCTGATGCCGGAGAGCGGCCATCGCGCCGATCTGGCCGTCAGCAAAGCATTGGCCTTGCTGAAACAGGGCGCGCTGGGTCAGGGGCGGATTCTGTTGATCGGCTCATCCTTGAACGAAGAAGAGCGCCAAGGCATTCGCCGGGCGCTGAGCGGTGAATCGGCGCAACTGTTGATGCTCGGCATCGGCACCGCCGAGGGTGCGCCGATTGCGCAGGAGGACGGCAGCTTCCTCAAGGACGAGCAAGGTGCGATCCGTGTGCCGCAACTCGACAGCCCTGGCCTTGCAGCGTTTCTGAACAGCGTCGGCGGCGAATACCACCCGGCACGACTCGACGAAGCTGACCTCGGCGCCCTCGGCCTGCTCAACGGCCCGCGCAGCCTGCGCGACGACGGGCAGACCGTGCGCCTCGACACCTGGGCCGATCAGGGTTACTGGCTGCTGTTGCCGCTGTTGCTGCTCGCCGCCTGCGCCGGTCGACGCGGCTGGCTGTTTTGCCTGCCGTTGCTGTTCTGCCTGCCGCAGCCAAGCTACGCTTTCGACTTCGAAGACCTGTGGCTGCGACCCGATCAACAAGGCTTGCACTTGCTCAAGCAGAAGCGCCCTGCCGAAGCGGCGCAGCATTTTGACGATCACCAGTGGCAAGGGGTGGCGTTGTACGAGGCCGGCGACTACAGTGGCGCCGCCCAGCGTTTTGCCGAAGGCAGTGACGCCCGCGCCCACTACAATCGTGGCAACGCCCTGGCGAAAAGCGGTGAGCTGGAAGCGGCCATCGACGCTTATGAACAGGCCCTGGAACTGCAACCGGATCTGCGCCCGGCGCAGACCAACAAGGCATTGGTGGAAAACCTGCTCAAGCAGAAAAACGCGCCGCCACCCGCCGACCCGGACCAGAAACCGACCGAGCAAAGCCTGCCCGGCGATGAACCGCCGCCCGCGACTGCGCCACCGCCCGCGGTGAAAAGCGAAACCCAGGGCGACACGCAGCCTGCCGAACCGGCCAGCGAACCACCGCCGACCACACCGCCGCAACCGGGCCCCAATGAAATACCGGGCAGCGACGAGGAAGAAGAAACCGACACCGTGCCCACCCTGCGCCCCACCGAGGACAACCTCGAAGGCGAGCAACGTCAGGCATTGGAGCAATGGCTGGGCAAGATCCCGGACGATCCGGGCGAACTGCTGCGACGCAAATTCTGGTACGAACAGCAACAACATCAGGATCAGGAAAACAACCGATGACCCGCTTCACCGTGCTCTTGCTGCCCCTGTTGATCTGCACGGCCACCGCTCAGGCGGCCGAGCTGACCGCCAGCGTGGATCGCAGTCGCCTCAATTCCGGCGAGACGGTCGAGCTCACGCTCGAATCCAGCGACGTCACCCAATTCGGCAAACCTGACCTGACCCCACTGGAGCCGCTGTTCGAAGTGCGCGGCACGCGGCAGGTCAACCAGTTGAACACGCTCAATGGCGACAACCGCGCGACCACGCGCTGGATCGTCACCCTGCTGCCGAAAGAGACCGGCAGTGTGGTGATTGCGCCGCTGCAACTGGGTGACGCGCAAAGCGAGCCGATCACCGTGCAAGTGGTCGAGAGTGACGCTCGCGAAGAACAGAACAACCTCGCCCCGGTGTTCATCGAAGCCAGCCTCGATCAGACCAGCGTCTACGTGCAGGCCCAGGCCATCCTGACCCTGCGTATCTATCACTCGGTTTCGCTGTACGACGACAGCAGCCTGACCCCGTTGCAGATCACCGACGCACGCATCGAGCAGCTCGGCGACACCCGCACCTACGAAAAAGACATCAGCGGTGTGCGCCACGGCGTCATCGAGATGCGTTATGCGATCTATCCGCAGCACAGCGGTTTGCTGAACATCGCGCCACAGACATTCAGTGCCACGCTGGTCGACACTCAGCCGGCGCAGGACGCCGCCGCACAGGGGCCGAAGCCCGGCAAACTGATGCGCGTCAACTCGGCGCAGATGTCGCTGACGGTCAAACCGAAACCACTGACCTACCCCGCCGACGCGCCGTGGCTGCCAGCGCGCAGCCTGACCCTCAGCGAGAGCTGGAACCCGGAACCGGAACACACCCAGGTCGGCGACTCCCTGACCCGCAGCCTGACGCTGAAAGTCGAAGGCCTCGCCGCCTCGCAATTGCCGGCCCTGCCCGCCACCGACGTCAACGGTTTGCGCCGCTACCCCGATCAACCGGTGCTGAGCAATCAAAGCGGCGACCGTGGCCTGATCGGCAGCCGCGAAGAGCGCGAAGCGCTGGTGCCGAGTCGCAGCGGTTCGATCGATTTGCCGACCGTCGATGTGGTCTGGTGGAACACTTTCGAAGACCACCTGGAACACAGCAGCCTGCCGGCACGCACCCTGCAAGTGGCCAACAACCCGAGCCTGCAGGTCGACACACCGGCCGGCAGCCTGCAACCGACAACCGTCGATAGCGATGTGTTGTGGTGGTGGAAACTCAGCACACTGATTTTCGCCTGCACCACCCTCCTCGGCTTCGGCCTGTGGTGGCGCGCGCGTTGGCAACCGGCGGTCCATCGCGCCGCACAAACCGGGCCGAGCCCGCGCACCCTGATGGACGACATCAAACGCGCCAGCCAGGCGAATGATCCGCAGGCGACGCGGCAGGCACTGGATGCGTGGGCGCGGCAGCAGCCGGAGACGCTGGCAGACATGGCGGCGCGGTTTGTGCCGTTGTCGGATGCGCTGGATGGGCTCAATGGCGCCTTGTATAGCGAAACCGGGCAGCATTGGCAGGGTGAGGATTTGTGGCGGGCGATCCGTACCATTCCGGCATTGGAGCGTGTGCAGGATCCGGTGGGTGACAGTGGGTTGCCGCCGCTTTATCCGAAGTAAAAGCAAAAGATCGCAGCCTTCGGCAGTTCCTACAGAGGGTATGTGTAGGCGCTGCCGAAGGCTGCGATCTTTCGATTTTGCTTTAGGGAAAAAAGGCTGAAGACAATCGGAATCAATAGTCGAATTTCGTTTTCACTTGTTCGCCTTCGCGATAGGAGAGAACAAATGCCTTCCAGGGCTCACCGCGAGCGACTGCATGCTCGTGTAATTTTTCTACAAGCGCATAGATTTTCGAATGGTTGAAATCAGTTTCAGCGTCCCAGATTTCTGAGCCATTTTTTTCAACGGCGAGGTCTGCCTCCATATAGTTCCCCCCCCATTCAACGCGGTATCGAAAGGCGTCATAACCGTGAACAATTCCGACCTCAACCAGCTGAAAAAGGGCTGTCACAAGTTCAAAATCTTCAGCAATCACTCTCTGACCTCCGGAAATTGATTGTTCCAATCATCCACTCTTCTAAGTGTGCGCGGAAAAGCTCGACACAGTTGGCCTCGACATCCTGTCAACTTCAATCGCCCAATCCCAAGCAACTAATTCAGAACCGGGGACAGACCACGTTTATTTAAACGTGGTCTGTCCTCCCATTATCCTCCGGTATGAAGGAGGATACGCTTCGAGATGCTGCCACGAAGCGCAGGCAACGAAGTAATTCAAATGCGAAAAACGGACGGCGAGTGCAGTCCATCGTTCCGGACATAAGGTCACGCTTTTGAAAAGACTTGGGTGAATTACTGATTGAATTTGGTCTTCACTTGCTCACCGTCGCGATAAGACATGACAAAAGATTCCCAGGGTTCGCCACGCTGCACGGCATTCGCCTTTAAATCTTTTGCCAAAAAATACACGTCGGAGACATCAAAATCGACTTCAGCGTCCGTTACCTCAACTCCGTCTTTTTCGACTATCAGTTCGGCTTCCATGAACCCTTCACCCATCTCTATCTCGTAACGGAAGGCGTCGTATCCGTGAACAATACCCTCGTGGACCATCTGAAAAATTTTTTTGACGATTTCTAGATCATCTGTAATCACTCGATTATCTCCGGTATTTTTCGGGCTTGAGGCCAGAATCGGGGACAGACCACGTTTACTTAAACGTGGTCTGTCCTATTTATAGCTTCCTCGACCTAACACCACAGCGTACCGACTGTTCATCAAATCCTTATCGATTCTAAGCTCAGCCCCTTTCTTCCGTTTCAGTGATGGCCTATGGCAATTTCAGCACGACCTCGTCAGATCCATCCGGCAATTCGAGAAGCCACTTCCATTGCTCCAGAACCTCCCTCCACGCCAGATTCACACCGCCTAAGGCTCTTCGGAAATGATGTCCAACTCGCCCCACAGCATTGAAAGCCCCAGGCTTTTCATGTAAGTACCAAAATCCATAGAAGGTTCAATGCCAACTTTCTCAATTGCAAACCAGATGGCGTCACACTCTGGACATATAAATAGCTCAGTCCCGGTAGCCCTGATACTGGCACCGACAATGTGGTCCTGCTCGCACCTCGGGCAAAGTATCTTCACTGCCCGTATTCTCCGGGCGGAAAGCCTGCCAACCCACTATCAATCATTTCTTCACCTGATAAAACGTAATCACCGGGCCGTAATTCTCATCGGAGTTCGACACCTCGACACTGAACAACTTGTCCGGGAATTTTTCCTTCAGCACCATGCGCCAGGCAAACCCAATGACCTCGCACAATTGCAGAAATATGCTGTGTGATACGCCATCTCCGTATTGACCAAATACATCGTAGAGCTTCACATAATTCAACAGCCGCTCAGTCTTTGCCATGTCGTGAGAGGCCAGGCTCAAGCAGCGCGCGAACGTTTCAATTGAAAAATTTCGCTCTAGAAAAACGCCCCCTTGAGACACGACGAACGTCGGGAAGAACAATGTCGAAAACACCAGCATCTGTTCCGGATGGCATTGATCATTGATGTAAGAATGGATATCCAGGCCTTCCTGATTCGCCCACTGTTTCTTCCAGGCGTCATATTGTTCAGTATCGATGACCGGGGGTATAGAGTTGATCAGTTGCACTGCGTTTGCTCCATGCAGCCGAGATGATATCAATATCATGGCCAGATACTAGATAGCTGCTGTTTGGGCGTCAATGAAGGGATTCATCGAAATGCCCGGCCGCGTGCCGTCCGGATAAGCCCTCCCGCCGCAATAATCTGTAAACTCTCCCCTCTTTTGCCGCCCATCATTTCCTCGCGGCCATCACCTCTAATTGTTGCGGAGTCCACCTTGCGTCTGTTCCACACCTCCGACTGGCACCTTGGGCAAAACCTGCACGGCCAGGAGCGCGATTTCGAGCACGGCTGTTTTCTCGAGTGGCTGCTGCGCCAACTGCAACTGGCGCAGCCGGATGTGCTGCTGATCGCCGGTGACATCTTCGACACGGTCAATCCGCCGGTCAAAGCCCAGGAACGTCTCTACGACTTCATCGTCAGCGCCCACGAGCAGCAGCCGTTGCTGACCATCGTGATGATTGCCGGCAACCACGATTCCGGCTCGCGGATCGAACTGCCGGCGCCGTTGATGCGCCGTTTGCGCACCCATGCGCTGGGTCGGGTGTTGTGGCTGGACGACGGCCAACTCGATGCCGAACGCTTGCTGCTGCCATTGCCGAATGCTCAAGGCGATATCGCCGCATGGTGTCTGGCGCTGCCGTTCCTGCGTCCGGCGGAAGTGACGGGTGCGCATCTGGGCGACAACTATTTGCGCGGCATCGGCCAAGTGCATGAATGGCTCATCGAAGCCGCCAACGCCAAGCGCAAACCGGGTCAGGCGCTGATCGCCATCAGCCATGCGCACATGGCTGGCGGCTCCGTTTCGGAAGACTCCGAGCGTAGCCTGATCATCGGTAATGCCGAAGCGTTGCCCGCCAGCCTGTTCGGGCCGAGCATCAGCTACGTCGCCCTCGGCCATTTGCACAAGCCGCAGAAGGTCAACGGTGAGGAGCGCATTCGCTACAGCGGTTCGCCGATTCCATTGTCGTTCTCGGAGATCGGCTATCAACACCAGATCCTCGACGTCACCCTCGACGGCGAAACCCTGGTCAGCGTCGAGCCGAAACTGATTCCGCGCTCGGTCAACCTGCAACGCATCGGCCCGGCACCGCTGGCGGAGATTCTGTTGCAACTGGCCGACCTGCCGAACATCGACCTGCTCGCCGAAACTCAGCGCCAGCCGTGGCTGGAAGTGCGGGTGATCCTCGACGAACCGCAGCCAGACCTGCGCCATCAAGTGGAAAACGCCCTGCAAGGCAAAGCCGTGCGCCTGGTGCGCATCGCCGCCGAATACGCCGGCAACCGTGGCGCGGATGGCAGCGAGGACGGCACCGCGCTGATCGAACTGGATCAACTCACCCCGCAGGAATTGTTCAGCCGCGCCTGGCTCGACAACTACGGCAACGAGGTCGACGAACAGACGCTGAAGGACTTCGCCGAACTGCTGCAAGACGTGCAACTGGAGGGCGAGCAGCCATGAAGATTCTCGCCATTCGCTTGAAGAACCTCGCCTCGCTGGCGGGACCGTTCGAAATTGATTTCACCGCTGAACCGCTGGCCAGCGCCGGTTTGTTCGCGATCACCGGCCCGACCGGCGCCGGCAAAAGCACCCTGCTCGACGCGTTGTGTCTCGCGCTGTTCGGCGCCGTGCCGCGTCTGAACAACACCGGCCGTGACGCCAAAGTCCCCGATGCCGACGGCGAAATCGCCACCGGTGACCCGCGCACCCTGCTGCGTCGCGGCACCGGCGAAGGCTATGCCGAAGTCGATTTCGTCGGTGTCGACGGTCGCCGCTATCGTGCGCGCTGGGAAGCCAATCGCGCTCGCGAAAAGGCTGGCGGTAAGTTGCAGGCCAGCCGTCAGAGCCTGCGCGACATCGATCAGGATCAACTGCTCGCCAGCCAGAAAGGCGAGTACAAAACTCAGTTGGAAGCGGCACTGGGCCTGAACTTCGAACAGTTCACCCGCGCCGTGCTGCTGGCGCAGAGCGAGTTCAGCGCGTTCCTCAAGGCGGACGACAACGACCGCAGCGAACTGCTGGAAAAACTCACCGACACGGCGCTGTACACCCGCCTCGGCCGCCGCGCCTTCGACAAGACCAAAGAGGCCCGCGAAGCGCACAAGCTGTTGCAGGATCAGGCCACTGGCGTGACGCCGTTGCCGCCTGAGACTCGCGCCGAACTGGATGAGCGCTTCAACGCTGCGCAGCAACAACTGAAATTGCAGCAGGCCCAGCTCAAACAGCTTGAGCAACAGCACGCCTGGCTTAAGGATTTGCGTGTCTTGCAAGACGCGCAGCAGGCCGCCACGGAACAACTGGACAGTGCGCAACAGCAATCGGAAGGTCTGGCCGGCGAACGGCTGAAACTGACGCGACTGGAGCAACTCGGTCCGCAACGGCATCAATTCGCGCGTAAAACCGAACTCGATGCGCTGCTGACGCCGTTGGCAGCACAAATTGCCGAACACACCCGGCAGCACGCGGAACTGACTGATCGCCAGACGCAACTTGAGCACAATCTTGAAGCAGCCAGAGTCGCACTGTCCGATGCGCAACAGCGCCAGTCGGAAAACGCCCCGCTTTTGCGTCAGGCCTTTGAAGAGCAAAGCACCCTCGCCCGTCTGGCTAAGGAAGTCGCCGCTTGCGCTGACGCCAAAGCCAACGCGCAACAGGCCAGCAGCGACGGCCAGAGTGCCATTCAAACCTTGCTGGAAAAGCAAAACCAAGTGGCCGAGCGCCTGCAGCGCATTGCCGCTGAGCTCGAACAAAGCGCTCATCTGGCGCCGTTGAGCGATGCGTGGCACGCCTACCGCGATCGTCTGCAACAGCTGATGCTGATCGGCAACCGTTTGAACAAGGGCCAGGCCGAATTGGCAGCCCTTGAAGAAAGCGCCACGCGCAGCGCTGAGACGTTGACCCAGCAGAAGCAGCAATTGGAAGTGCTGTTCAAAGAGGCCGGCGCCGAACCGGACGCCGTTGCAGAACAGATCGGCATCCTCGGCACGCTGCTGCAGGACAACCGCAAGCAACTGCGCGCCTTCGAAGATTTGTCGCGCCTTTGGGCCAGCCAACAGGATCTCGACAAGCGCGGCGCTGAGCTGCAAGAACGCCAGCTCAGCGCCCAGCAAGAACGTGAACGGCTGACCCAGGACGGCGTGAAATCGAAAGCCGAACTGACCATTGCCGAACAAACCCTCAACGTCACCCGCGAACTGCTTGAGCGCCAACGCCTGGCGCGCAGTGCCAGTGTCGAAGAGCTGCGTGCGCAGTTGCAGGACGATCAGCCGTGCCCGGTCTGCGGCAGCAACGAGCACCCGTATCACCAGCCGGAAGCGCTGCTGCAAAGCCTCGGTCGCCATGATGAAAGTGAGCAGGCCAACGCCCAGCACGTCGTCGATCAGCTCAAGGAAAAACTCACGGAGTTGCGCGCCGAAGTGGTCGGCGTCATCGCGCAACAAAAAGAACTGCTGCAACAACAGGAGCAATTGGCGAACCAGCAACAGGCCCTCGCGCCGAGCCTCGATGCGCATTCGCTGTCTGCACAGTTGCTGAATCAGGACGCCGACAAACGCGACGCTTGGCTCAATCGCCAGAACGAGCAACTGAACCAGAGCATCGCGCAGGACGAACAGCGCCAGAGCGCCCTGCTCACCCTGCAACAGGATGCCGCGCGCCTGACCCAGCAATTGCGTCAGGCCGAAACTGCGCATCAGCAAGCGGCGCAGCACCTGAGCAACCAGCAGCGCGAACTGAGCAGCGACCGCCAGCGACTCGACGAAGAACTGACGGCGTTCGCCACTCTGCTCCCTCCAGACACACTCGAAGCCCTGCGCCAAGAGCCCGCGGCGACGTTCCTGCAGCTCGACCGGCAGATCGCCGAGCGCCTGGCGCAAGTGGATCAGCAAAAGGAAGAACTGAGCGAGCAGCAGCAACGTCAGCAGACGCTGGAGAAAGAACAGGATCGTCAGCAGACTCGCGTGCAGCAAGCGCAGACTGCCGAACAGCAATTCGCAGCGCTGGCCGAGCAGCAGCAACTCTGCCAGCAGAAACTCGCACAATTACTTGGCGAGCACAGCAGCGCCGAGCAGTGGCAGCAGCAGTTGGAACACGCTGTGGAACAAGCGCGCAGCGCCGAAACCACTACGGCGCAGGAACTGCAAAGCGTGCGCACGCAGCTCGTGCAGATCGCCGCTGAGCTCAAGGCGCAGCAGGAACGTCAGCAGGCGCTGGAAAGCGAAGACCAGGATCTGGCCGGCAAGATTGCCGACTGGCGCGCCCGTCATCCGGAACTGGATGACGGTGGTCTCGAAGACTTGCTGCGGGTCGATGACGCGCAACTCGCTGAACTGCGCCAACGCTTGCAGCAAAATGAAAAAGCCATCGAACAGGCCAAGGTTCTGCTGCAGGAACGCGATCAACGCTTGATCGCGCATCAGGCTCAGCACAACGGCAATCTCGAGGCCGAGCAACTCGCCACCGCCCTCACTGAGTTGCAGAATCAGTCCACCGTCAGTGAGCAGCAATGCGCCGAACTGCGCGCCGAACAAGTCGAGGATCAGCGCCGACAAAACGCCAATCAGGCGCTGGCGCAGCAGATCGCCGACGCCTATGCCGAATATCAGCGCTGGGCTCGACTGAGTGCCTTGATCGGTTCGGCGACCGGCGACACCTTCCGCAAGATCGCTCAGGCCTACAACCTCGACTTGCTGGTGCATCACGCCAACGTGCAACTGCGCCAACTGGTCAAACGCTATCGCCTGAAACGGGGCGGCAGCATGCTTGGTTTGCTGGTGATGGACACGGAGATGGGCGACGAATTGCGCTCGGTACATTCGCTGTCCGGCGGTGAAACGTTCCTGGTGTCGCTGGCGCTGGCGTTGGGTCTGGCGTCGATGGCATCGAGCACGCTGAAAATCGAGTCGCTGTTTATCGATGAAGGCTTTGGCAGCCTCGATCCGGAGTCGCTGCAACTGGCGATGGATGCACTGGATGGCTTGCAGGCGCAGGGCCGCAAGGTCGCGGTGATTTCCCACGTGCAGGAAATGCACGAGCGGATTCCGGTGCAGATTCAGGTGCAGCGCCAGGGCAATGGTTTGAGCACACTGGAGGTGAAATGAACACGCTGTATTCGTTCCGCCGCTGCCCGTACGCCATGCGTGCGCGGATGGCCCTGCGTTATTCGGGCGTGCCAGTGGACATCATTGAAGTCAGCCTCAAGGCCAAACCGGCTGACATGTTGGCGATCTCGCCCAAAGGCACCGTGCCAGTGCTGGACGCTGAGGGTCGGGTGATTGATGAGAGTCTGGAGATCATGCGCTGGGCGTTGGCGCAGAATGATCCGGATGACTGGTTGCTCAAGGATGATCCCGCAGGCGAGGCCATGATGGACATGCTGATCCAGACCAACGACCAGACCTTCAAGACCTCGCTGAATCACTATAAGTACGCAGAGCGCTATCCCGAAAAGCCGATGGATGTCTATCGCATGGAATGCTCGATGATCGCGCAGCATCTGGATTTGCTGCTGATGGAAAACGATTACCTCGTCACCGATCATCCTTGTCTTGCCGATATCGCCCTGCTGCCGTTCGTTCGGCAGTTTGCTCATGTCGATCGCGAGTGGTTTGCGCAGACGCCTTATGTTCGCTTGCAGGCCTGGTTGCAGCGCTTTCTCGAATCAAACCTTTTCACTTCAATTATGAAGAAGTAATCCTTACCCTCCTGCGTGATGATCGTCCCACGCTCTGCGTGGGAACGATCAGTCATCAACTCAGGCCAACACCTGGCACATGCCAAGTGCCGAGCAATCCACTTCAAACGGGCCGAGGAAATTGGCGGCAGCCTTCACCGGTGGATTGCCGGCCATCAGTCCCAGCGTATTCGCCCTTTCGATGTTGTGCGCAATGCTGTGATTGGCCTCTATGGCCCGGGCCAATGCGCCTACCGAGCCCTGGCCGATGCCCAATAATGAAGCGCCGTTGGTGAAGAACGCCAGAGCGCCGATCACCCAGAGTCTGTAGCCTTTCATGCGCCGCCGACTCCTGCGAGTTCAGCCCGATCGACCATCACGCTGTGCGAGCGGACTTCGAACTGGATGCCTGGATGGGCGACGTCAATCGGTGCGGCGAAGTTGTGTTCCATTTGCGCGGCGATGCTGACAAACAGCACCACGGCCAGGTAAAGACCGATGGCCAGATAGGCGCCGCGTTTGGCTGAAGTGATGATTGCACTGGCCATGGTGTTCTCCCGTGGGCATGTTTCGATGACCACAGGATCAATCAGAAAAGCCGGAGTAACCACTCAGGGTTTGCCATAGTGAACATCAGCTTCGTTGATTATTTAGCCGGTCTATCTGCGCGTTCGGGAAAACCTATGATGCTGCCGAGCGCCTACGAAGGCAGCGTTGATCGTTCCCTCGCTCCGCGTGGGAATGCAGCCCGTGACGCTCCGCGTCACTGGACGCGGAGCGTCCCTAGAGGCATTACCACGCAGAGCGTGGGAACGATCAAAAAGCTGCCGAAGGCTGCGATCTGTTGAGTGTGCTTTTAACAAACACGTTCAACAGATCGCAGCCTTCGGCAGCTCTGGCAGAGGCAAAAATTTCAGTGTTGAGTTTTGTGATCCAGCGCGGCGTAGAAGTTGGCGCTCTGCTGCAGGTATTTCTGGGTGTAGCTCTGGGTGTGGGATTTTTTGCTGGCGATTTCCACGTTGGCGCTGGCTGGCAGCACAACGGTGGCGGAGATGGCGGAAGCGGCGATAACGGAGAAGAGATTGAAGTTCATGGCGGTAACCCTCGTGTTCGGTTGGCTTGCTTGCCCGGTTGGGCTGTGAAGCAAACTTAACGCTCGACGGTTACTCGCTTGAAATGCTTTGTAGCATTACCGGTTATCAGCGCGATTAATACAAAGAGACAGGCCCCGTAAACCGGGGCCTGTGGCTTATTGTCGCACTAGAAACTTGAGGTCGCTGGGCGCGTCCATAGGTAGTTTCTGCACGGTTTTGCCGAGCAGACCGGTCTTGCCGTCACGTTCAACGACGACGATCTGGTTGCTCTTCTGGTTGGCGATGAGCAGGAATTTGCCGCTCGGGTCGAGGCTGAACTCGCGCGGGTGATCACCTTCCACCGAGCGCTTTTGCAGCTCTTTGAGCTGGGCGGTCGCCGGATCGATGCTGAACACCACCAGTTGATTGGCGGTGCCACGGTTGCTGACGTAGAGGAACTTGCCATCCGCCGAAGCATGCAACGCTGCGCCAGCCTTGTCCGAAGTCGGCTGGCCGGCGGCGAGATCGACCAGTTGCGTCTGGGTCAGCACGCCGTCGTTGTAATCGAACACCGCAACCTGCGCGCTCATTTCCATGGTCAGCCAGGCGTGTTTACCGTCAGCACTGAACAGCAAATGGCGCGGGCCGCTGCCAGCTGGCAACGTCACCGAGGCAGTTTTCGCCGGGGTCAGTGGCAGCTCAGGATTGGCCTTCGGGTCGAACTGGTAGATGAACACCTTGTCCGCACCCAGGTCGTTGGAGAACACATAGCGACCGTCCGGCGAAGAGACCGTCGAGTGCACGTGGTTCGAAGCCTGACGCTCAGGATTGACCCGGCTGGCCGGATGCGCGCTCATTTGCACGACGGGTTTCAGTTTGCCGTCAGCACCCACCGGCAACACCGCCAGGGTTCCGCCCGGATCTTCCACCACCGAATAGTTGCTGACGAACAAGTGGCTGGCGTCAGCGCTGAGGCTCGAATGCGTCGGCTCGTTGCCCAGGCTCTGCACCTGATTGATCAAGGTCAGCGCGTGGGTTTTCGGGTCGACCGAATAGCTGCTGACGCGACCGACCGGGTCTTTCTGGCCCGGGCCGTTTTCGTTGACCACGAACAGGCGCTGCTGGTCTTTGGACAGGGTCAGCCACGACGGGTTTTCGCTCTTGACCACTTGAAGCGGCTTGGCGGCGACCTGGCCAGTGGCGCTGTCGAAGTTCATTCGATAGATGCCCTGGCTGGTGCCGGCGGTGTAGGAACCGACCAGCAATTGGAAATTTTCGGCAGATGCCGTGGACAGGCCCATGGCACCGACGCTGCCGGCCATCAGCAGCGGCCAGAATTTACGCATTTTCATCAGTGTCATCCTCTTCGTCGCTGCTGCTGACGACATCGCCATGGCAAACCAGGCGGTGCTCGCCGATCGCTTTGGTTTCATTGAAATAACCGACGATCAGCCAGCTCTGCAGAGAGTCGTCGAACGTTGCCGCTGCAACCTGAGCCGGGGTGAATTCCCAATGCTTGGCCGCTCGGCCGTCGATGCATTCGATGTGCAGGTTGTCGTCTTCATCGAGGGCGAATTCGAAGGCGTGCAGGCCGTCGATTTCGACCATTCCGCAGTGTTCGAGGGCGTTGAGAAGGGTTTGGGCAGTCATGGCAAACAGTCTTTCTAGGGGGGAAAGGGCCAATGATAGCTCAATGTGATCCAGAGGCCTTATGGGGAACCCTTGTGGGAGCGAGCCTGCTCGCGAATGCGGTGTGTCAGGCATGAAAGGCTGACTGAAAGAATGCATTCGCGAGCAGGCTCGCTCCCACAGGGGATATTGGCTGTCAGTTACAACGCGTCGCGCGAGGGCTTGCCGTCAACCAGGCGCTGGATGCGCAGCGGGTTGGCGTTTTTCAGCGGCTCGGGCAACAAGCTGTCCGGGTAGTTCTGGAAGCACACCGGACGCAGGAAACGGTCGATGGCCAGCGTACCGACGGAAGTGCCGCGCGCATCGGACGTCGCCGGATACGGCCCGCCGTGGACCATTGAGTCGCACACTTCGACGCCGGTCGGATAGCCGTTGAGCAAGATCCGTCCGACCTTCTGCTCCAGCAACGGCGTCAGCTCGGGGAAGCGTTCGAAGTCCGCCAGCTCACCGATAATCGTCGCCGTCAGTTGCCCATGCAGGCCGTGCAGCGCGGCGCTGAGTTGCGCCTTGTCCGCCACTTCAACAATCACCGTGGTCGGGCCGAACACTTCTTCCTGCAGCACTTCATCGCCATCGATTAACAGACTGGCATCGGCCTTGAACAATTGCGGCTGCGCCTGATTGCCCTGCTGTGGATTGCCGGCCAGATGTTCGATGCCGGAATGAGCCAACAGCTTCTGCAGACCTTTGCCGTAACTGCCGAGGGTGCCCGCGTTGAGCATCGTTTGCGCTGGCTGATCACCGATCAAACCAGCGACCTGCTGCACGAACGCGCTGAACGCTGGCGAGCGGATGCCGATCACCAAACCGGGATTGGTACAGAACTGACCGCAGCCTTGCACCACCGAGGCGGTCAGGTCGCGGGCGACGGTTTCCGAGCGCTCGGCGAGGGCCTGCGGCAGGACGATCACCGGGTTGATGCTCGACATTTCGGCGAACACCGGAATGGGTTGCGGGCGCGCCGCCGCCATATCACACAGCGCACGACCGCCCTTGAGCGAACCGGTGAAGCCGACCGCTTGAATCGCCGGGTGCTTGACCAGCCATTCGCCGACGCCACCGCCGTAGATCATGTTGAACACGCCCGCTGGCATGGCGGTTTTTTCTGCGGCGCGAATCAGTGCGTCAGCGACCCATTCAGCCGTGGCCATGTGGCCGCTGTGGGCCTTGAACACCACCGGGCACCCGGCGGCCAGTGCCGAAGCGGTGTCGCCGCCAGCGGTGGAAAACGCCAATGGAAAGTTGCTCGCCCCGAACACCGCCACAGGGCCGAGGCCGATGCGGTACTGACGCAGATCCGGGCGTGGCAATGGCTGACGATCCGGCAGCGGCAGGTCGATCCGCGCACCGTAGAAATCACCCCGGCGCAGGACTTTGGCGAACAGGCGCATCTGGCCGCTGGTGCGACCGCGCTCACCTTGAATGCGCCCGGCCGGCAACGCGGTTTCGCGGCAGACCACGGCGACGAAATCATCACCGAGAGCATCCAGTTCATCGGCAATCGCATCGAGAAACTGCGCGCGGCGTTCGGCGCTGAGGCTGCGATAGGCCGGGTACGCGGCAGCGGCGGCTTTGGCGGCAGCGTCGACTTCTTCAGCCGTGGCCTGGATGAAATCGTGGGGCAGCTGTTCGCCCGTCGTCGCGTCGACCGATTGCAGTTTGACGTTGCCAGCGGCGCTGCGCTGACCACCAATGTAGTTGTGACCGAGAATCTGAGTCATGGGATCTCCTTAAAGGGTGCCGATGCTGTCGGGTTCAAACGCCGCCGGAACCGGGACGATGCCGTTGACCAGCGGCGCGCCGAATTCAGCCTGGCTGATTTCGAAGACGTCGCCCGGCTGGGTGCGGATGCCATCGGCAAACGACAGGGTCGCGGTGCCGAAGAAATGAATGTGCACGTCGCCCGGACGCAGGAACTGGCTGTATTTGAAGTGGTGGTATTCGAGGTTGGCGAGGCTGTGGCACATGTTCGCCTCGCCGCTGAGAAACTCGTTCTGCCAGAGCACTTCGCCGTTACGCAGGATGCGACTGGTGCCTGCCAGATGTTGAGGCAATTCACCGGTGCGAAGTTCCGGCCCGTAACTGCAACTGCGCAATTTCGAGTGCGCGAGGTACAGGTAATTCTTGCGTTCCATGATGTGATCGGAGAACTCGTTGCCCACCGCAAAGCCCAGTCGATACGGCTTGCCGTCATTGCCGATGATGTACAGCCCGGCCATCTCGGGTTCTTCACCGGCGTCCTCGGCAAACGGCGGCACTGGGAACGGCTGGCCGGGGCGAACGACGATGCTGCCATCGCCTTTGTAGAACCATTCTGGTTGCACACCGGCCTGCCCCGCCGCCGGTTTACCGCCCTCCACGCCCCATTTGAAGATGCGCATGGTGTCGGTCATCGTCGCTTCATCGCCGGCCTGCTGGTGCATTTTGTCCCGCGCCGAAGCGCTGCCGAGGTGCGTCAGGCCGGTGCCGCTGATCAGCATGTGCGCCGGGTCCGGGTGATCGAGTGGCGGCAGGATGCGCAGTTGCGACAGCAGCTCGGCGTAATCGTGGCTGATGCCGAGGCCGAGGGTTTGCACTTGCTGTTCGAGGGTGTTGCCGACCTCGATGGCGGCGAGCGCCAGATCGCGCACGCTGCGGGCGTCCTGCACTTCGCGCACCAGACCGTTGTCGACCACGCCGACGCGGCGCTCGCGGTTGCTTAATTCGAATTGAACCAGATGCATGATTTTCTCCTATTCCCTCAAAAACACCGCTGTCCCCTGTGGGAGCGAGCCTGCTCGCGAAAGCGGTGTAGCAGTCACCTCAAATGTTGAATGTGCCGGCCTCTTCGCGAGCAGGCTCGCTCCCACAGGGGGTCGGTGTGGGTCTGTCAGGTGCGGGTAGCGCCGCGTGCGCTGGCGGCGAACTGGTCAACCGGCAGAACGTGTTTGCGTTCCAGCACGCGATAAACGATGCCGGTCAGAATCAAGCCAAACACCATCACCCCCGAGAGAAAGTAAAG
The DNA here is from genome assembly GCF_050586545.1 of Pseudomonas sp. WC2. Taxonomy (NCBI): domain Bacteria; kingdom Pseudomonadati; phylum Pseudomonadota; class Gammaproteobacteria; order Pseudomonadales; family Pseudomonadaceae; genus Pseudomonas; species Pseudomonas sp. WC2. The sequence continues at coordinate 30,375 of NZ_JBOBDR010000030.1, forward strand.
CCCGGACGCCAGATTGCCGGTGTATTCCTTCAACGCGCCAATCACAAACGGCCCGATGTACCCGCCGAGATTCCCCACCGAGTTAATCAACGCAATCCCCGCTGCCGCACTCGCGCCGGCAAAGAATCGCCCCGGCAATGTCCAGAACACCGCTGTGCAGGAAAACAGCGCGAACGCCACCAGACACAGCGCCGCCAGTTGCGCCACCGGCATCGACAGCCACGCGCTCATGAACAGGCCAATCGCGCCCAGCACATACAGAACAGCCAGATGCCCGTAACGATCATTCAGACGGTCGGAACTACGCGGCACGATCAGCAAACCGATGATCCCGAAGATGTACGGCACCGATGACACGAAACCGGTGACCAGATCGCTGCCGCCAAACTGTTTGATCAGCGTCGGCAACCACAGGCCCAACCCATAAATGCTCAACGTCACCGGCAGATAAAACAGGGCGAGCAGCAACACGCGCTTGTCTTTCAGCGCATGCAGCGGATTGCCGTGGCGGGTCTGGCCGTATTCCTGCAGATCCTTTTTCAGCTCGCCGGTCAGCCAGTCTTTCTCTGCCTGATCCATCCACTTCACTTGCTGCGGGCCGTCCGGTAACCAGCGCAATACCGGCCAGGTCAGCAGGATCGCCGGGGTGCCGATGACGATGAACAGCCACTGCCAGCCGTGCAGGCCGAGCACGCCATCCATGCCGAGCAGACCGCCGGACACCGGGCCGGTGATCATCATCGCGATAGGCTGCGAGAGGATGAACAGGCCAAGGATCTTGCCGCGATGGCGCACCGGGAACCATTGGGTGATGTAGTAGAGAACGCCGGGGAAGAACCCCGCCTCGGCCGCGCCGAGCAGGAAGCGCATCACGTAGAAACTGTGCGGGCCCTGAACGAAGGCCATGCCGATGGTGATGGCGCCCCAGGTGATCATGATCCGCGCGAACCAGCGCCGTGCGCCGAAGCGTTCAAGCATCAGATTGCTGGGGATTTCGAGGAGGAAGTAGCCAATGAAGAACAGCCCGGCGCCGAGGCCGTAAGCCGCATCGCCGATGCCGATGTCGGCGCCCATGTGCAGCTTGGCGAAGCCGACGGCGGAGCGATCCACATAGGCGATCAGGTACAGCAGGATCAGGAAAGGAATCAGTTTCAGCGTTATGCGCCGGATTAGCCGCAGTTCCTGGCTCATGAGATCGGTCTCCGATTGTTGTTTTTATAGAACCTCGGGGGACGCCTCTCACGGAAAACCGTCAGGGCAATCCCTCCGTCGAAAACGACTATATAGTAATACTAATTCACCAACAACACTTCCAAACCTAGGATTTTGCGCTTAGATTAAGCCGTAGCTGGAACATTATAGTCATACAATAAGAGAATCGATCATGTCTGATAAGAAACCCACCCTGCGCTCCGCCCAATGGTTTGGCACGGCCGACAAGAACGGCTTCATGTACCGCAGCTGGATGAAGAATCAGGGCATCGCCGACCACCAGTTCCACGGCAAGCCGATCATCGGCATCTGCAACACCTGGTCGGAACTGACCCCGTGCAACGCGCACTTCCGCCAGATCGCGGAGCACGTCAAACGCGGGGTGATCGAGGCCGGTGGCTTTCCTGTGGAATTCCCGGTGTTCTCCAACGGTGAATCGAACCTGCGCCCGACCGCCATGCTCACCCGCAACCTGGCGAGCATGGACGTGGAAGAAGCGATTCGCGGCAACCCGATTGACGGCGTGGTGCTGCTGACCGGATGCGACAAAACCACTCCGGCGCTGCTGATGGGCGCGGCCAGTTGCGACGTGCCGGCGATTGTTGTGACCGGCGGGCCGATGCTCAACGGCAAACACAAGGGCAAGGACATCGGTTCCGGCACCGTGGTCTGGCAGCTCAGCGAACAGGTCAAGGCCGGCACCATCACCATCGACGATTTCCTCGCAGCCGAGGGCGGCATGTCGCGTTCGGCGGGCACGTGTAACACCATGGGTACCGCGTCGACGATGGCCTGCATGGCTGAAGCACTCGGCACTTCCCTGCCCCATAACGCGGCGATTCCGGCGGTGGATGCGCGACGTTATGTGTTGGCGCACATGTCCGGCATGCGCGCGGTGGAGATGGTTCGCGAAGATCTGAAACTGTCGAAGATTCTGACCAAAGAAGCCTTCGAGAACGCTATCCGGGTGAACGCTGCTATCGGTGGTTCGACCAACGCGGTGATTCACTTGAAAGCCATCGCCGGGCGCATCGGCGTCGAGCTGGATCTGGACGACTGGACCCGCATCGGGCGCGGCATGCCGACCATCGTCGACCTGCAGCCGTCCGGGCGTTTCCTGATGGAAGAGTTCTATTACGCCGGTGGTTTGCCAGCGGTGCTGCGCCGTCTCGGTGAGGCCAATCTGATCCCTAATCCGGATGCGCTGACGGTCAACGGCAAGTCCATCGGCGAGAACACCAAGGACGCGCCGATCTACGGTGAAGATGAGGTGATCCGCACCCTCGACAATCCGATCCGCGCCGACGGCGGGATTTGTGTGTTGCGCGGCAATCTGGCGCCACTCGGTGCGGTGCTCAAGCCGTCGGCTGCGACGCCGGAATTGATGCAGCATCGCGGCCGTGCGGTGGTGTTCGAGAACTTCGACATGTACAAGGCGCGGATCAACGATCCTGAACTGGACGTCGATAAGGATTCGATTCTGGTGATGAAGAACTGCGGGCCGAAGGGTTATCCGGGCATGGCTGAAGTCGGCAATATGGGCTTGCCGGCCAAGCTGTTGGCTCAAGGTGTGACCGACATGGTGCGCATTTCTGACGCGCGGATGAGCGGCACCGCTTACGGCACGGTGGTTTTGCACGTGGCGCCGGAAGCCGCCGCTGGCGGACCTTTGGCGACAGTGAAGGAAGGCGACTGGATCGAGCTGGATTGCGCCACCGGGCGTCTGCACCTGGATATTCCGGATGCCGAACTGGCGGCGCGCATGGCGGATCTGCAACCACCGCAGCAGTTGTTGGTGGGTGGCTATCGTCAGCTGTATATCGACCATGTATTGCAGGCGGATCAGGGTTGTGACTTTGACTTCCTCGTCGGTTGCCGCGGGGCTGAAGTGCCGCGCCACTCTCACTAACAGCGCAATTCTCCTGTGGGAGCGAGCCTGCTCGCTCCCACATTGATCGTTTGATCGTTCCCACGCTCCGCGTGGGAATGCCTCAAGGGACGCTCCGCGTTCCAGCTCTGAAATGGGACGCAGAGCGTCCCGGGCGGCATTCCCACGCAGAGCGTGGGAACGATCATTCCCCGCCTCAAGATTGTGCCGTGCCTGCTATGATGCCCGGCATCTCCATCGCTCAGGATCGCGCCGCTCCCCATGGATTACCGCAAACCCTCCGACCGCAAAAGCATGCACTCGCGCATCGTCCAGGAACTGGGCATGCAGATCGTCTCCGGACGCTTCAAGCCCGACGACAAACTGCCCGCCGAAGCCTTGCTCTGCGAGGAGTACGCGGTCAGCCGGCCGGTGTTGCGTGAAGCCACGCGGGTGCTGGTGGCCAAGGGTCTGGTGTATTCGAAGCCGCGCGTCGGCACGGTGGTCAAAGCGCGCCGCGAATGGCACATGCTCGACCCGGACGTGCTGCACTGGTTGATGCAAAGCAGCCCGCAGAATGAATTCTTCAACGTGCTGACCAGCGTGCGCAGCATCATCGAACCCGCCGCAGCCGCCCTCGCCGCCCAGCATGCGACTGACGCCGATATTGCCGCGATTGGTGAGGCCTATCAGCGCATGGAAGCGGCGCCAACCCCGGAAGCGCTGCTGCAGCCGGATCTGGATTTCCACAGTAGGATTGCCGATGCGACCCACAACGACTTGCTGGCGAACCTGTGCAACATGCTCTCGGTGGCGATTGCCGAGGCGTTGAAGCATTCGAATCAGCGACCGAATCTGCATGAATTGGCGTTGCCGCGGCATAAGGCGATTCTTACGGCGATTGAGAATCGTGATGCGCTGGGGGCTCGGCATGCGACGTTGGTGCAGCTGGATGATGCGCGTAGTGCTTTGAGTGTTGTGCTTGGCGCTGAACTCACTTAACGCTTGAGATCCTCTGCCCTCACCCTAGCCCTCTCCCTCGGGGCGGTCCGACGTTTCCGGAGGGCTAGGGTGAGGGGCTGTTGATCTTGACTTTGATATTGAGCCACAAAAAAAGCCGCAACCCTAAGGTTGCGGCTTTGTCGTTTCAGCCCTTCAAATCAATGCGCAAACAGCGAGTTACCCTTCTGCCCCGCCAGTTTCTCCGGCTTGATCAGGAACTTCGCCAGGGCCGGCAGCAGCCACAGTGCACCGAACATGTTCCACAGCAGCATGAAGGTCAGCATCAGGCCCATGTCAGCCTGGAACTTGATCGCTGAGAAGATCCAGGTGCACACGCCGATCGCCAGGCACAGACCGGTGAACAGCACTGCCTTACCGGTAGATTTCAGCGTCTGGTAATAGGCCTCCTGCAACGGCAGCCCCGCGCGCAGGAAACTTTCCAGGCGGCTGTAGATGTAGATGCCGTAGTCGACACCAATCCCCACACCCAGCGCCACCACTGGCAGCGTCGCCACTTTCACACCGATGCCCATGAAGGCCATCAGCGCGTTGCCGAGTACCGAGGTCAGCACCAGCGGCAGGACAATGCACAGGGTCGCCGCCCACGAACGGAAGGTGATCATGCACATCACCGCCACGCAGATGTACACCAGAATCAGGATGGTCAGCTCAGCCTGTTTAATGACTTCGTTGGTGGCCGCTTCGATCCCGGCATTACCGGCAGCAAGGATGAATTCCAGACCGTCCTTGTTGTTGTCCTTGGCGAAATCCTGCACTGCGTGCACCGCTCGATCCAGGGTTTCAGCCTTGTGATCGTTGAGGAACACCAGCACCGGCGCCAGCGAGCAACTGTTGTTGTACAGACCGTCGGCGCGGGCAATCGAGTTGTTCAGCACGTCCGGGTTGCGCGACAGGGTTTCCCATTTCAGGTTGCCCTCGTTCATGCCTTTGATCATCTGCTTGGACACGGTCACCAGCGAGATCGCCGACTGCACGCCCTCGGTGTTCTGCATCTTCCACATCAGTTCATCGATCGGCGCCATGGCTTCGTAGCGCGAGCAGCCTTCGGCCTTGGTCTTGACCATCACCACCAACACGTCGGAACTGGTCGAGTAGTTGTTGATGATGAAGTTGTTGTCCTTGTTGTAGCGCGAGTCCGGACGCAGTTCCGGCGCGCCTTGGTCGAGGTCGCCGATTTTCAGGTTCTGGCCGTACCAGAGACCGCCACCCAAGGCGATCAGCGCCAGGGCAATGGAGATCGGCGCGACTTTCGGGCTGGCGAAGTTCGACAGCAGGCGCCAGAACGGGTGTTCGCGGTTCGCGTCTTTCTTGCTCTTGGCAATCGCGCGCTTGCTGATGCCGACATAGGAAATGGCGACCGGCAGCAGAATCAGGTTGGTGAACACGATCACCGCCACGCCGATGGACGCGCCAATGGCCAGTTCACGGATCACGCCGATGTCGATGATCAGCAGCGTGATGAAACCCACCGCGTCCGCGAGAATCGCGATCATCCCCGGCAGGAACAGTTGCCGGAACGTGCGCCGCGCGGCGGTCAACGCGTTGTCGGCCTCGCTGGATTGCAGGGCGATACCGTTGATCTTCTGTACGCCGTGGGAAATACCGATGGCGAAGATCAGGAACGGCACCAGCATCGAATACGGATCGAGCCCGAAGCCGAAGAAGTGCATCAAGCCGAGTTGCCAGACCACCGCCACCAGCGTTGTACTCAGTACCGCGATGGTGCTGCGCAGGCAGTTGGTGAACCACAACAAGAGAATCAGGGTGATGACGAATGCGATGCCGAAGAACAGCACCACCATCACCAGACCGTCGATCAAATCGCCGACTTTCTTGGCGAAGCCGACGATGTGGATCTTGACGTTGGGGTTCTGCGCTTCGAACTTGTTGCGGATCTTGTCTTCGAGTTCATGGGAGAACTTGCGGTAGTCCAGTGCGAGCAACTTGCCCTGGTCTTCCGGGTCCGGGTAGGACTCCAGCAGCGGGATGTCGACGATGCTCGACTTGAAGTCGTTGGACACCAGACGCCCGACCTGGCCGGACTTGAGTACGTTATTGCGCAGCAGATCGAGGCTGTCCTGCGAGCCGTTGTAGCTCTGCGGGATCACTTCCCCGCCGGCAAAACCCTCTTCGGTCACTTCGGTCCAGCGTACGCTCGGGCTCCACAGCGACTTCAGACCGGAACGGTCAACGCCGGAAATATAGAAAACCTCGTCGTTGATCTGGCGCAGGGTCTCCATGTATTCCTTGGAGAAGATGTCGCCATCGGTGGCTTCGACCGAAATGCGCACCGTGTTGCCGAGGTTCGCCAGATCGTTGCGGTGCTCCATCATCTTCTCGATGAAGGGGTGCTTGAGCGGGATCATTTTTTCGAAACTGGTCGACGGCCGGATGAGCGTGGCCTGCCAGAACAGGAAAATGCTCACCACCAGACAGATGAGGATCACTGCCGGGCGGTTATTGAAGATCAGACGCTCAAGTACCGTCGCTTTTTCCTGCTGAGGAGTGATCAAGGAAGTCATAGCCCCGCCTTCTTATTATTAACTTCGGCGCCGTTTGGCTGAGTGGTGTGGACGCCACCCTGCCCGGTCAGAATCAGGTTGCCGTCGCCGGCAGCGGTGACGGAAGACAGTGAGATGCGGTCCGGACGGTTGAACACGCTGAAGGTCTCGCCGTTGTCGCTGCTGCTGATCACCGAACCGCCGTTGCCGACGATGACGATCGAACCGTCTTCAAGCAGGGTCGCGCCGGACAGACCGAACTCCAGCGCACCGCGCGCGGCTTTCAGTTCGACCTGCTCCCAGTTGCTGCCGAAATCGGTGGAGCGGTAGAGGTTGCCGCGCAAGCCGTAAGCCAGCAGGGTCTGCGGTTGCGCCGTGCCGATCACGCCGAACAGCGAGCCTTCGTAAGGGCCTTCGAGTTTTTCCCAGGTCTGGCCGTCGTCGGCGGAGCGAAACATGCTGCCCGACTCGCCGACAATGAACAGCCCGGCGTCCTTCACCGCCGCGATGGCGTTGAGGTGGAACTGGTCTTCGTTGTCGAGGCGGTCGCTGACGTCTTCCCAGTTTATGCCGCCGTCGGTGGTTTCCAGCAGCGCACCGTAAGCGCCCACGGCGAAACCGCTGTCGAAGTCCTTGAACCAGACGTCGAGCAGCGGCGATTCACGTTTGAGGTCTTCGAATTGCTTGGTCCAGGTCAGACCGCCGTCTGCACTGGCGAGGATCTGCGCGTCGTGGCCGACCGCCCAGCCGTGCTTGTCGTCGACAAAATACACCGCCGTCAGCAGTTGCCGGCTCGGCACCTTGGCCTGGGTCCAGGTTTTGCCCTGGTCATCGGAATAGAGAATGTGCCCGCGATCCCCGACCGCCACCAAACGCGCACCGGCGTGGACAACATCGAGAATCAGGCTTTTCGCGGCTTTGCTGGATTCGGTGGCATAGACCACGTCGGCTGGCGCCTCGGCAGCCATTACCGGTGCCGATAACATGGCCAGGCCCAGCATCGAGAGTGCTGTGGCCAACAACGCGGTGTTGCGTAACGCCGGCGGGCGGCAACGACTCATAGACCTTCCCCTCTTTATTATTGTTAGGCCATCTGGCCTTCAAGGGCGCCGCAAGTGTGCTCCGCTGATGGCTGCTCAGGAGCATAGTCCTGAAACCCGCAATCCAGAGCCACTTCGGAAGCTGGCTCATCCTATCGGGCTTTCGAAACGTCTGACAATCGGCGCCACGTTATCTTTTGTTAACCGCACACAGGCTTCTGCTGCCAGTGATTTCCATTGTGGGAGCGAGCCTGCTCGCGAATGCGGGGTAACAGTCACCCTCTTTATTGGCTGACCCACCGCTTTCGCGAGCAGGCTCGCTCCCACAGGGACCTGAGGCGAATTGGGGATGTGGGGTGGCGGGTGAATACAGCGCCATTCGCCGGATGGATGAAACGAATCTTGCCGGGGGGACTTGCACGATCGGTATTATGGTATACCATCAGACGCACAGACACTCTCAATCCCTCAACGGAGCAGCTCATGAGTTTCGAAATTCGCAAGATCGTCAGCTATGTCGAAGAAACCTTCATCGAAGGCGGCAAAGCCACTGACAAACCCGTGACCATGGTTGGCCTCGCCGTGGTGATGAAAAACCCTTGGGTCGGCAACGGTTTCGTTGAAGACCTCAAGCCGCAGATCCGCGCCAACTGCTCCGACCTCGGTGCGCTGATGGTTGAGCGTCTGGTCGGCATCATCGGCGGTGCGGACAAAATCGAGGCCTACGGCAAAGCCGCTGTGGTCGGTGCTGACGGCGAGATCGAACACGCCTCCGCCGTGATCCACACCCTGCGCTTCGGCAACCACTACCGCGAAGCCGTCAACGCCAAGAGCTACCTGAGCTTCACCAACAAGCGCGGCGGCCCGGGCACCTCGATTCAGATCCCGATGATGCACAAGGACGACGAAGGTCAGCGTTCGCACTACATCACTCTGGAAATGCAGATCGAAGACGCGCCACGTGCCGACGAAATCGTTGTCGTGCTGGGTTGCGCCGACGGTGGTCGCCTGCACCCGCGCATCGGCAACCGCTACATCGATCTGGAAGAACTGGCCGCCGAAAAAGCCCAGTAACCACAATAAAAAGGCATTGCAGGAGCGCTCCATGATTCGGCTCACCGCTGAACTCACCCCGGCTGGCACCAGTTACCTGGCGACCGGCCAAGGCCAGCCCGTGGTTTTGATCCACGGCGTGGGCCTGAACAAAGAAATGTGGGGCGGGCAGATTGTCGGCCTGTCCAGCCAGTACCGGGTGATCGCCTACGACATGCTTGGCCATGGCGCCAGCCCGCGACCGGCCAGCGGCACCAATCTGCTCGGTTACGCCGATCAGTTGCTGGAGCTGCTCGATCACCTGAATCTGCCCCAGGCAGCGGTGATCGGTTTCTCCATGGGCGGTCTGGTCGCGCGGGCCTTTGCCCTGCATTATCCGGAGCGCCTGCAAAGCCTGGTGGTGTTGAACAGCGTGTTCAACCGCAGCGAAGAACAGCGTGCCGGCGTCATCGCACGTACCGCGCAAGCCGCCGAACATGGCCCGGACGCCAATGCTGAAGCGGCGTTGTCACGCTGGTTCAGCCGCGAGTATCAGGCGGCCAATCCGGCGCAGATCGCCGCATTGCGCCAGACCCTCGCCAATAATGATCCGCAGGGTTACCTGACCACTTACGAATTGTTCGCCACTCAAGACATGTACCGCGCCGACGACCTGAGCAGCATTCAGGCGCCGACGCTGATCGCCACCGGTGAACTCGATCCGGGTTCGACCCCGCAAATGGCCGAGCAACTGGCCCGACGCATCCCCGGTGCGAAGGTTGCCGTGTTGCCCGAGCAACGGCATATGATGCCCGTAGAGTCGCCGCGCCTGGTCAATCAGACGCTGCTGGAATTTCTCGAATTCGCACACTCCCGACAAAACCATATAAAGGGGATCGTTGCATGACGCTCGCACGCTTCCAGATGTGCATCGGCGGAGAATGGGTCGACGCCCTCTCCGGCAAGACCTTCGAAAGCCTCAACCCGGCCACGGCGCAAGCCTGGGCCGAACTGCCTGACGCCGATGAAGCTGATGTCGAACGCGCAGTGCAATCGGCACAGACTGCCTTCGACAGCCCGGCCTGGCGTGGCCTGACCGCCACCGCGCGCGGCAAACTGCTGCGCCGCCTCGGCGACTTGATCGCCGAAAACAAAGAGCAACTGGCGCAACTGGAAAGCCGCGACAACGGCAAACTGATCCGCGAAACCCGCGGCCAGGTCAGCTATCTGCCGGAGTTCTTCCACTACACCGCCGGCCTTGCCGACAAACTCGAAGGCGGCACGCTGCCGCTGGATAAGCCCGATCTGTTCGCCTACACCGTGCACGAAGCGATGGGTGTGGTCGCGGCGATCATTCCGTGGAACAGCCCGCTCTATCTGACCGCGATCAAACTCGCCCCGGCCCTCGCCGCCGGCAACACGATTGTGATCAAGCCGTCCGAACACGCTTCGGCGACGATTCTTGAGCTGGCACGTCTGGCCCTCGAAGCCGGGATTCCGCCGGGTGTAGTCAACGTCGTCACCGGTTACGGCCCAAGCACCGGCGCCGCCCTCACCCGCCATCCGCTGATCCGCAAAATCGCCTTCACCGGCGGCGCGGCGACAGCGCGGCATGTGGTGCGCAGCAGCGCCGAGAACTTCGCCAAGCTGTCGCTGGAACTGGGCGGCAAGTCGCCGAATATCATCTTCGCCGACGCCGATCTGGACAGCGCGATCAACGGCGCGATTGCCGGGATCTATGCCGCGTCCGGTCAGAGTTGCGTGTCGGGTTCGCGGCTGTTGGTGCAGGACGAAATCTACGAAGAATTCGTCAATCGACTGGTCGAACGCGCCCAGCGCATTCGCATCGGCAACCCGCAGGAAGACAACAGCGAGATGGGCCCGATGGCCACCGCGCAGCAACTGGCGGTGGTGGAAGGTTTAGTTGCCGATGCTATCGCTGAAGGCGCGCGTTTGCGTACCGGCGGCAAGCGCCCAACCGATCTCGGCGAAGGCTGGTTCTACGAGCCGACGCTGTTCGAATGCGACCGCAATTCGATGAAGATCATGCAGGAAGAAGTCTTCGGCCCGGTGGCGTCGGTGATTCGTTTCAAAGATGAAGCCGAAGCGCTGGCGATCGCCAACGACTCGCAGTTCGGCCTCGCCGCCGGCATCTGGACCCGCGATCTCGGTCGTGCCCATCGTCTGGCGCGCGACGTGCGTTCGGGGATCATCTGGGTCAACACGTACCGCGCGGTGTCGGCGATGGCGCCCATCGGCGGCTTCAAGAACAGTGGCTATGGACGCGAAAGCGGCATCGATTCGGTGCTGGCCTACACCGAACTGAAAACGGTGTGGATCAACCTGTCTCAGGCGCCCATGCCTGATCCGTTTGTGATGCGCTAGGAGTCCTGAGAAATGATCGAACCCGGCATTTACAAAGACGTCATGAGCTCGTTCCCGTCCGGCGTCACGGTGGTCACCACTGTTGACCCGGAAGGCGGGATCGTCGGCATCACCGCCAGCGCCTTCAGCGCGCTGTCGATCGACCCGGCGCTGGTGCTGTTCTGCCCAAACTATGCTTCTGACACGTACCCGATTCTGCGGGATAGCAAGAAATTCGCGATCCATTTGCTGTCCGCCGACCAGACCGCCGAGGCCTATGCCTTCGCCGGGAAAGGCAAGGACAAGGCCAAGAACATCGAATGGCATTTGAGCGAACTCGGTAACCCGATCCTCGCCAAGGCTACGGCGATCATCGAGTGCGAGTTGTGGCGTGAATACGATGGCGGCGATCACGCGATCATTGTTGGCGCGGTGAAGAATCTGATCCTGCCGGCGCAACCGGTGACGCCGATGATTTACCACAAGGGCAAGCTCGGGCCGCTGCCGACCTTGGCCTGATTGCCACACAGATTCCATGTGGGAGCGAGCCTGCTCGCTCCCACAGGGAACACCTTGTGGAATGGAGGAATGATGAGTAACGAAAAGTACGAAAAAGGCCTGAAAATCCGCACTCAGGTGCTCGGCGAAGCCTACGTGCAGCGCTCGATCGACAACGCCGATGACTTCACCCGCCCCCTGCAGGAAATGGTCACCGAATACTGCTGGGGCCATGTCTGGGGGCGTGAGGGGTTGTCGCTCAAGGAGCGCAGCATGATCAACCTGGCGATGATCTCGGCGCTCAACCGTCCGCACGAACTCAAGCTGCATGTGCGTGGCGCCTTGCGTAACGGCCTGAGTCGTGAGCAAATACGCGAAATTCTGCTTCAGGTCGGCATTTATTGCGGCGTTCCGGCAGCCGTGGACAGTTTCCGGCTGGCCCGTGAAGCCTTTGCCGAAGCCGACGCCGAAGCCTCAGTTAACCCCTCGGCTGTTTAGATGCCCGTCTGGCATGGACAGCCAAACCAAAGAGCGGACCCCATGAAACGCCAGCCCCTCGACGACAGCTTCAAGGTCAATCGCAACCCCGTTACCCTGCGCGAAATCGTGCTGGATAAACTGCGTAGCGCGATCATGAATTTCCAGCTCATGCCCGGTGATCGCTTGGTCGAGCGCGATCTGTGCGATCGCCTTGGCGTCAGCCGCACCTCCGTACGCGAGGCGTTGCGTCACCTGGAATCCGAAGGACTGGTCGAGTTCGCCGATGCCAAAGGCCCGCGTGTCGCCATCATCACGTTGGCCGATGCCGTCGATATCTACGAATTGCGTTGCGTACTGGAAGGTTTGATCGTTCAGCTGTTCACCTTGCGCGCCAAGGCCAAGGACATCAAAGCCCTGGAAAAAGCCCTGGATGACAACCGCAAAGCGTTGAAGGACGGCGAGTTGCAACAGGTCATCGACTCGGTGCAAGGCTTCTACGACGTGCTGCTCGAAGGTTCGGGCAACCATGTTGCGGCCACTCAGTTGCGTCAGTTGCAGGCGCGCATCAGCTACTTGCGCGCGACCTCGGTGTCCCAGGAAAACCGTCGCGGCGCGAGCAATCAGGAAATGGAAAAAATGGTCGCGGCGATCAAGAGCGGCGATCCGCTGTTGGCGCATCAGGCCTGCGTCGATCACGTTCGCGCAGCGGCTGCCGTGGCCCTCGACTACCTCAAGCGCAAGCAGGAAGAGACCGGCGCAACTCCGGCCATGACCCTGCCGATCGCGCTGAAAGAACCGCGCATAGGTCAATGACATGTTCAGCCCGAGCTTTTGCCCGAAATGCGGTGGCCCTGACCTCGGTCAGCAGATACCGGCGGGCGATACGCACGAGCGCCTGATGTGCCGCGGCTGCGGCTACATCCACTACATCAATCCGAAGATCATTGCCGGCTGCATCATCGAGCAGGACGGCAAATACCTCTTGTGCCAACGGGCGATTCCCCCGCGCCCGGGCACCTGGACGCTGCCGGCCGGCTTCATGGAAAGCGGCGAGACCACCGAGCAAGCGGCCGTCCGCGAAGTCTGGGAAGAAAGCGGCGTGCGCGCGGAAATCGTCTCGCCGTACTCGATTTTCAGCGTGCCGAAGATCAGCGAGGTGTACATCATCTTCCGCGCCATCGCGCTGGAGATCACCGGGCAATACGGACCGGAGACCATGGATTACAAGTTCTTCGCGCCTGAAGACATTCCGTGGGAGCAGATCTATTACCCGGCGATCCGGCAGATTCTCGAGCGCTATATCGAAGAGCGCCAGGCTGGGGTGTATGGGATCTATATGGGCAATGACGATAGCGGGAAGATCCACTTTATCCGCTGATCACCCAACCTGCTTTTTCTGATCGTTCCCACGCTCCGCGTGGGAATGCAGCCCAGGACGCTCCGCGTCCCTTTCAAAGCCGAACGCGGAGCGTCCGAAGAGGCATTCCCACGCGGAGCGTGGGAACGATCAATACCCTAGGCTTCAGAGTGGGCCGATACCTTCAACGATGATGATTTCCGCCCTCGCCCATTCTTCGCGATAACTTTTCGCTTCCTGATACGCCGCCGAGTGGTAGCACGCCACGGCTTTCTCATAGCTCTCGAACTCGATCACCACGCTGCGTTGCGGCGTCTCGCGCCCTTCCATCGCCTCGCTGCGCCCGCCTCGTGCCAGAAACTTCGCGCCAAACTCGGCAAACGCCGCCGGCGCGCGCTGGGTGTATTGGCTGTAGTGATGGGCATCAGCTATATCCACATGAGCAATCCAGTACGCCTTCATAGTGACCTCTTTGTTGATTTTGTATTATGGTATACCAATATATTTCCAACGAACCCTGAGAGTCCAGCATGGCCTTCAACAGCATCGAAGAAATCATCGAAGATTATCGTCTCGGCAAAATGGTCTTGCTGGTCGATGACGAAGACCGCGAGAACGAAGGCGACCTGCTGCTGGCCGCCGACCGTTGCACGCCCGAAGCGATCAGCTTCATGGCCCGTGAGGCGCGCGGGCTGATTTGCCTGACCCTGACCGACGAACATTGCCAGCGTTTGGGTCTGGAGCAAATGGTCCCGGCCAACGGTAGCGTGTTCAGCACCGCATTTACCGTGTCGATTGAAGCGGCGGTTGGCGTGACCACCGGCATCTCGGCGGCTGATCGCGCTTGCACCGTGGCCGCTGCGGTCGCCCCCAATGCCCGCGCTGAAGACCTGGTGCAGCCGGGCCATATCTTCCCGTTGCGCGCTAAGGAAGGTGGCGTGCTCACTCGCGCCGGGCATACCGAAGCGGGTTGTGATCTGGCTCGCTTGGCCGGTTTCACCCCGGCTTCAGTGATCGTCGAGGTGATGAACGACGACGGCACCATGGCCCGTCGCCCGGATCTGGAAGTGTTTGCGCGCAAGCACGGGATCAAGATCGGCACCATCGCCGACCTGATCCACTATCGCCTGAGCACCGAACACACCATCGAACGGATTGGTGAACGCGAGCTGCCGACGGTGCATGGCGCGTTCCGCTTGATCACCTTTGAGGATCGCATTGAAGGCGGCGTACACATGGCGATGGTCATGGGCGACTTGCGCCGTGACGAACCGACGCTGGTGCGTGTGCATGTGATCGATCCGCTGCGGGATCTGGTTGGCGCCGACTACAGCGGGCCGACCAACTGGACGCTGTGGGCGGCGTTGCAACGGGTCGCGGCTGAGGGGCATGGGGTTGTTGTGGTGCTGGCTAATCATGAGTCTTCGCAGGCGTTGCTGGAGCGCGTGCCGCAATTGACCCAGCCGCCGCGGCAGTTCAGCCGTTCGCAATCGCGGATTTATTCGGAGGTGGGGACTGGGGCGCAGATTCTGCAGAATCTGGGGGTGGGTAAGCTGCGGCATCTTGGGCCGCCACTCAAATACGCCGGGTTGACCGGGTATGACCTGGAAGTGGTCGAGAGCATCCCCTTCAGCGAATAACCCGAGACCTCCGCAAATTCAGTGTGGGAGCGGGGAGGGTTGTTGGAAAAAAGAGTTG
>NZ_JBOBDR010000031.1:0-24554 GCF_050586545.1 Pseudomonas sp. WC2
ACAAATGCGCCGACCTTGTGGGGCGGGGTGTCGGTGGTTTTTTGCGAGCCATTCTGCGAAAAAAACGCGGAGGCGAAGGTGAAAGTGCGCAAGAAGTTGCGCAGTAGTGCGCAACTTCTTGCGCACTTGGCTGCAGGCCTTACACAGCGTGGCTCTCAGCGGTTTTCGTCGTTCGTATTGCAAAGCAAGTGCGCAACTTCTTGCGCACTGTCGCTGTTAGCGAGAAAGCGCAGCCAGACATTCCTCAATCGAACGCCGCTGCGTCTCGGCATATAACGCCAACTCATCAATGGTCGCGCGCCCCAGCGCCTGCTCGAACGCCTGCCGATTGGAGTGCTCGCCGTAATGTGCCTGCGCCGCATCGCCAAGGTTCGACTGAAAAATCCCCGCCGCACTCACCGGGAGGAAATCTTCGTACACCAGCGGCTCTGCTTTCACATAGCCGTCGCGCAATAAATCCTCCAGCGAAGCGTCACCCAGGCTACCCGCAACCAGGCCTTTTTCCGTGGCGAAATAGCGAAAGTACGCCAGCCCTTGTTCGCGCATGCCCTCTACGCTGTCAGGGAATTCGCCGAAGTGTTGGGTCATCAGCGCGTTGTAGCGTGCGGCATTGCCTTCGTTGGGAAACTCGGCGAGTTCATCCCGCGCCGCATTCAGCAAGCGGTCATACAGCGCACGACCCTTGGGCGTCAGTGCCGCGCCCCGTTGTTCGATTTCGCCGAAACGTGCGCTGTGGCTGCCGCGTGTGTCGCTTTGATCGGTGAAGGCGATCGGCTCGTCCAGCGCTTTGAAACTGGTCTGACGCAGCAGGATCGGGCATTGCCGGCGCGGCGGGCCTTCGATGACGGCTTTGGGGGTGATGCCATGGGCCGGCATTTGCGCCTGCACGCGGTCTATGTCCAGCGTGCGTGGGGTCAGGTGATTGATGTGCGGACCTTTGAACGCCACCACATCGGCGATCAAGCGATGTTGAGCGCTCAGCGTCTGATATTGCGCGGCGGTGACGGTGGCGCTGTGGTGCCAGCGAAAGGTTTCCAATGCCTCTAGGACGAATTCCCGAGCTTCGCTTTCATTCAGTCCGCCTGCGGTTTCAGCTTGCGCGATCAGGCGTAATGCTTGCGAGGTGAAGATCGAGCGTTTGGCCAGCACCGATTCGGCGAAGGCACGCAGCTCAGGATCCTCAATCAATTCCAGACGCAACAACGAGGTGAACACGCGAAACGGGCTGATCTGCAGTGCGGTTTCATGCACCGCGCGAAACGCCGTGGAATGCACCGGCACGCCTGCCGGAGTCAGGTCGTAATAGCCGACCGGTTGCATGCCCATCACCGCAAACAGGCGGGCGAGGGTGGCCAGTTCGCTGGCAGTGCCGACGCGGATCGCGCCATGGCGTTCCATGTCCAGCCGTTGGATTTCGCCGGTGCTGTCGAGCTGCCGGGCAATCTCCGGTTCACTTGCCAGCACCTCGCGGTTGGTCTGCTCCACCAGTTCCATCAGCGCGCCATACAGCGGCACTTCTTCGCGGTACATGTCGGACATCGCTTTGGAGAAGCGTTGGCGGATCAGGTCGGGGCTGACAAACGGCTGCACGGTCATGAAAAAAATTCCTGCCACGGTCACGGAATGGATAGACGAAAAGATCGCAGCCTTCGCCCACGCCGGCAAACGAAGAATCCTACGAACTTCATTCTGCCAACGACTGATCCACCAGTTCGATCCAGTGCCTGACCGGCGTGCGCCCGGCGCTGGCCAGATGGCTCTGGCAACCGACGTTGGAGGTGACGATCAATTCTGGGCGACCGCTTTCCAGCGCATTGAGGCGGTTGTCGCGCAGTTGCCGGGCCAGTACCGGTTGCGTCAGCGAATACGTCCCCGCCGAGCCGCAGCACAAATGCCCGTCCGGCACGGCGGTGAGGTTGAAACCGAGGCGCGTGAGCACCGCTTCTACTGCGCCGCCGAGTTTCAGCGCGTGTTGCAGGGTGCACGGGCAATGCACGGCAATTCGCCGTTCACTGGCGGCGCAGATCTGTTCCAGCGGCTCCTGCGCAAGCATTTGCACCAGATCGATCGTCCGCTCGCTGATAAGCCGTGCTTTAGCCGCATAAACCGGATCATCCTCCAGCAGATGCCCGTAATCCTTGATAAACGCGCCGCAACCACTGGCGGTCTGCACGATGGCTTCCGCGCCGTCTTGCAAATGCGGCCACCAAGCGTCGATGTTGTGCCGGGCGCGGTCGAGCCCCTTGGCCTGGGCGTCGAGGTGATAGTCGAGCGCGCCGCAACAGCCGGCCTCGCTCACCGGCGTGACGCTGATCCCCAATCGATCGAGCACCCGCGCCGTCGCATCGTTGGTATTGGGCGACAGCCCCGGTTGCACGCAGCCTTCGAGCAACAACACGCGGCGAGCATGCCGAACGGCAGGGCGCAACCCGCTAATCGGCAAGTGCTGCGGCAATTTGCTTTCGAACAGCCGTGGCAGCAGCGGGCGAAACGTCGTGCCCATCCGCAACAAACCTTTGAACAACCCCGGGTTCGGCGCCAGGGCGCGCAAACCTTCGCGCAACAACCGTTGCGCGGCAGGGCGTGGCACGGCGTCATCGACCACTGCGCGGCCAATATCGAGGAGATTGTGATAATCGACGCCGGACGGGCAGGTCGTTTCGCAATTGCGGCACGACAGGCAACGATCCAGATGCAACTGGGTTTGCGCCGTCGTCGGCGCGCCTTCGAGTACTTGCTTGATCAGATAAATACGCCCGCGCGGGCCATCGAGTTCATCGCCGAGCAATTGATAAGTCGGGCACGTCGCATTGCAAAAACCGCAGTGCACGCAGGAGCGCAGAATCTTTTCCGCCTCGGCGGCGCGGGGCAGCAGTCGGGATTGCTCGCTGAGGGTGGTTTGCATGGCTAGACCTCCGCGTACATCCGACCGGGGTTGAACAGCCCTTGCGGGTCGAGTTGTGCCTTGAGTTGCCGGTGGTAACGCAGCAGCGTTGGCGCCAATGGCTGGAATGGAGAATCGCTGGCTCCGTGGCTGAAGCAGGTCGCATGACCGCCGAGTTCATGTGCCAGAACGTGGATGTTCTCGGCATCGGATTTGAGCCAGCGTTGCGCGCCCGCCCAGTCGATCAACTGCGCGCCGGGCAAATCCACTAGCCCGAGATTATTCGGCAATGACAGTCGCCACAACGGCAATCCTTCGTCAAAAAATGCCAGACGTTGTTCATTCAGGTCGGCCCAGAATCGCGAGTCCAAAGGTTCACCACCGAGGCGTTGATGCGCCGCCGTCACCGAACCTTCGCCGCCCTCAAGACGCAGATACAGACTGTCGCCATCGTGGCAGGCTGCGCTGATCGGCAGCGGTTGTTGACCCCATTCGGCGAGTTTGGCCAAGGCGCGGACACCGTCGATATCAAGGCGGATGCTCAGGCACTGGCGCGGTTTCGGCAGGACTTTCAGCGACACTTCGGTGAGCACGCCGAGGCAGCCGAAACTGCCGGCCATCAGCCGCGACAGGTCATAACCGGCAACGTTCTTCATCACTTCGCCGCCGAAACGCAGGTGCTGGCCGAGCCCGGTGATCACTCGCGTGCCGAGGACGAAATCACGCACCGAGCCCGACCATGGCCGCCGTGGCCCGGACAACCCGGTGGCGATCATGCCGCCGACCGTCGCATTTTCAGAGAATGACGGCGGCTCGCACGGCAGCATCTGCCCAGCGCCATCCAGTGCCGCGAGCAGCTCGGACAGCGGCGTGCCGGCGCGCACGCTGACCACTAATTCGGTCGGCTCATAACGGACGATGCCGCGATGGGCGCGGGTGTCGAGCACTTCACCGGCGACTTCGCGGCCGAGAAACGCCTTGCTGTTGCCGCCTTGGATTTTCAGCGGCGTGGCATTGGCGCGCGCGGCATTGACCTGATCGAGCAGGGAACCGACGGCATCGACATCGGCCATCAGAAGCGCTCCAGTTCGGGAAAGGGCAGTTGCCCGGCATGAATGTGCATGGCGCCGAATTCGGCACAGCGGTGCAGGGTCGGAATGTTCTTGCCGGGGTTGAGCAGGCCTTGTGGATCGAACGCGGCTTTTACCGCGTGGAACAGGGTCAGTTCATCGCTGTTGAACTGCGCGCACATCTGATTGATTTTCTCGCGGCCCACCCCGTGTTCGCCGGTGATGCTACCGCCGACCTGCACGCACAGTTCAAGGATCTTTCCACCGAGGGCTTCTGCGCGGTGCAGCTCGCCGGCTTGGTTGGCGTCGAACAGAATCAGCGGGTGCATGTTGCCGTCGCCGGCGTGAAAGACGTTGGCCACGCGCAAGCCATATTCTTCGCCGAGGCGGGCAATGCCTTGCAGGACGCCGGGTAATTCGCGGCGCGGAATGGTGCCGTCCATGCAGTAATAATCGGGGGACAAACGGCCGATGGCGGGAAAAGCATTTTTGCGCCCGGCCCAGAAACGCACGCGCTCGGCTTCGTCCTGGGCCTGGCGCACTTCGGTGGCGCCGGCCTGGTTCATGACTTCGCGCACGCGTTGGCAATCGTCGTGGACATCGGCTTCGACGCCATCGAGTTCGCACAACAGAATCGCCTCGGCATCGACCGGGTAACCTGCGTGAATGAAGTCTTCAGCGGCGCGGATGGCAAGGTTGTCCATCATCTCCAGTCCGCCCGGAATGATCCCCGCCGCGATGATTTCGGCGACCGCGCGGCCAGCCTTCTCTACGGAATCAAAACTGGCCAGCAGGACTTTCGCCACTTGCGGTTTGGGCAGCAGTTTCACCGTGACTTCGGTGATGATCCCCAGCAAACCTTCGGAGCCGGTGAATAATGCGAGCAAGTCGAAACCCGGCGAATCGAGGGCGTCGGAGCCCAGCGTCAGGCGTTCGCCTTCGATGGTCAGCACGTCGATTTTCAGCAGATTGTGCACCGTGAGGCCGTACTTGAGGCAATGCACGCCGCCGGCGTTTTCCGCGACGTTGCCGCCAATCGAGCAGGCGATCTGCGAAGAGGGATCCGGCGCGTAATACAGCCCGAACGGCGCCGCAGCCTGGGAAATCGCCAGATTGCGCACGCCCGGTTGTACCCGCGCGGTGCGAGCGGCGGGGTCGATGTGCAGGATGTTGTTGAAGCGCGCCATGACCAGCAACAGGCCTTTCTCCAGCGGCAAAGCGCCGCCGGATAAACCGGTGCCGGCGCCCCGTGCTACCACCGGCACGTTTTGCTGATGACAGAGCTTGAGCAGGGTTTGCACCTGTTCCAGGCGCCGGGGCAGGGCGACCAGCATCGGCGTGGTGCGGTAAGCCGAGAGACCGTCGCACTCGTAGGGTTTGAGTTCTTCCTCGCGCCACAAAATGTCGAGGTCAGGCACGGCGTGCTGCAGGGCCTTGAGCAACTCGGCTTTGTTGACCTCGGGCAATGGGCCATCGAGGCGCTCGTCGTAGAGGATGTTCA
This sequence comes from Pseudomonas sp. WC2, assembly GCF_050586545.1. Taxonomy (NCBI): domain Bacteria; kingdom Pseudomonadati; phylum Pseudomonadota; class Gammaproteobacteria; order Pseudomonadales; family Pseudomonadaceae; genus Pseudomonas; species Pseudomonas sp. WC2. Next base: position 5,456 of record NZ_JBOBDR010000031.1, read on the forward strand.
TCTCAAGCCCCCTGTTGATCGTTCCCACGCTCCCGCGTGGGAATGCCTCTTGGGACGCTCTGCGTCCAGTGACGCAGAGCGTCACAGGCTGCATTCCCACGCAGAGCGTGGGAACGATCAAGAGCGCCGTCGAGTTTCATCGCTGATTTCCCAGAAACTCCCGGTACAGCCGCGCGGTGTTGGCAGGTTGCTCGACCATCGGCATGTGCCCGACGTGATCCCAGACCTCGACCCGCAAATTGGCGATGCCTTTGCTCCAGACCGGCACGCTGCTGACGTCGATCAAGCGATCCTTGCGCCCCCAAAGCAACAGCCCCGGGCATTTGATGTCCGGCAGTTTCGGTTCCATCGGTGGACTGGCGCGGAAGTCGCGGAAGATCTCTTCCAGTTCATCGCGTTGCCGCTCGTAGCGTTGCGCGATGGCGTCCAGCACCAGATTGGGCACCCACGGCGGCGACTCCATGGTCATCGCGTAGAACTGGCGAAACTCCTCGCGGGAATTGATCAGAAACGGGTTGTGCCCTCGGGCAAGATGCCGCTCCATGTCGCTGACTTCGGGCGCGGTTACGCCGGCCGGATCGATCAACGCCACCGAGGCAATGCGCTCGGGATAGGTCGCCGCCAGCCACGCGGCGATGTAGCCGCCCATGGAGTTGCCGATGACATGGACTTTCTCCACGCCGCAGACGTCGAGCAACTGAATCATGCGTTTGGCCTGCACCGCAATGTCATAGCCGCCGCCGGCCTTGAAGCCGGTTTCACCGTGGCCGGCCAGATCCGGAATGATCACTCGATACTGGCGGACAAAATGCCGGGCGAAACGCAGCCACAGGTTCTTTTCGGCGCTGTAGCCGTGCAGCATCAGAATCGCGCTCGAGGCCTCGTAGGGCCCGCCTTGCCAGGTCGACACCGTCATTTCAGCGATCGGTACCTCGATCTTGTGCAGTTTGTACAACTTGGCCTCAATGGCCATGCTCAGGTCATACAGCCAATGGCCGACCGCCGGATAACTCAACCAGCTCCAGGCCACGAAAACCGCTAGGGCGACAAACAGCAAAAGCATCGACGTCTTCCTTTTACGTGTTCAGGACAAAATGTGGTCGGCGGGCTTCAGCGCCCGGGTCAATCGGTAATAGCTGAAACTGAAGCCGGGAAACATCGCGATCACATGACCGCTCTTGCTTTGATACCAACTGTGACACCCGCCGGACTTCCACACCGTGCGCTCCATCTCTCGGTGGATCATTGCAGTGTAGGTACGTTCCGCCTCGGGGCGCACTTCGATGCTGCGCAGGCCTTGGGCGTGAACGGTGCGAATGCAGTCGAGGATGTAGTTCATCTGCGATTCGATGATGAACAGCGCTGAAGTGTGGCCAATTCCGGTGTTGGGGCCAGTGACGATAAACAGGTTGGGAAAGTCCGGCAGGCTGGTGCCGAGGTAGGCACGCGGGTATTGTTCCCAGACATCTCTGAGTTGCACGGCGTTTTTTCCGCTGACCGGGTAGGAAATGACCCCGTCGGTGGCGTCGTAACCCGTAGACCAAATGATCAGATCGACATCGATGTGCTGACCATCTGTGGTGTTGATCCCGCGTTCATCGAGCGACGCGACGCCTTGCTCACGGGTATGCAGCGCCACGTTGGCGCGGGTCAAGGCCGGGTAATAGGTGTTGGACATCAATACCCGTTTGCAGCCGATCAGGAAGTCGGGTGTCAGCTTTGCCCGCATCACTGGATCCTTCACTTGACGCTCAAGCAAGCGCAGGGCCTGACGTTGCACCATGCGAATCGCCGGTTTCGAATATTTGAACGCGATTACCCGGGTTTCGAACTGCCAGTAGATCAGCCAGCGCAGCAGTTTGTAGGCCGGTTTCAAACCAAGCAGCCAACGCTGGAATGGGCCGAAGCTGCGATCCGGGCGGGGCAGCACCCAATGCGGCGTGCGTTGAAACACATGCAACTGCTCGACCTGCGGCGCAATCGCCGGGATCACTTGCACGGCGCTGGCGCCACTGCCGACGATCGCCACGCGTTTACCCTTGTAGTCGTAGCTATGATCCCAATTGTTTGTATGAAAACTCTGGCCCTGGAAGCGATCCTGGCCGGGGATGTGTGGGATGACCGGCTGGCTCAACGGGCCGCTGGCATTGATCACGAACTGCGCATAGAACGTGCCTTTGCTGCCGGTATGCACCGCCCAGCGTTTCTCGACGTCATCCCATTCGATGCGTTCGACGTTGGTTTGCAGTTCTACCCGTTCGCGCAGGCCGAACTGCTCGATCACTTTTTCGGTATAGCGCTGCAGCTCAGCCTGTTCGGCGAACATCTGCGACCAGCGGTACGAGGCGAACGACAGCGAGTACAGCGGCGACGGCACGTCCACCGCCGCACCCGGGTAGGTGTTCTGGCACCAGGTGCCGCCGAAGAAATCCCTTCGCTCCAGCAAGCGGAAATCGTCGATCCCGGCCTTGAGCAGGTTGACCGCCGCACACTGACCGCCGAATCCGCTGCCGATGATCAACACTCGGTAAGTCTGCATGGGCCTCCTTCTTATAGTTGTTTTTCCGTTTTCCTACATTCATGTATAGCCAAATATTCGCCCTGCGTGCGGCTCTGATGTTGCGCCATTCAGCCCGCTGGCCGGTGATGGCTATTTAACGTCGCCCTGATAGACTCCCACCACATCCGTCCTGCGGTGCATGCACGTTCCGTCGAGAGATCGAGGCCCCTATGGGAAACACGGGAGGAAAGGGACTTTCATTGGCCAGGAGGCTTTACACATCGCGCACGCTGGGTTTGGCCCTGGGGCTGTTGTGCGTGAGCGTGGCGATGTTTCCGCTCGATCCGCCGCTGTGGGTCTGGGCGCTGATGATCTTCAATGGCCTGCTCTGGCCGCATCTGGCGTTCCAATGGGCGCGGCGCTCCAGCACGCCGTATCACGCCGAACACCGTAACTTATTGATCGACGCCTTTCTCGGCGGCTTCTGGGTCGCCGCCATGCATTTCAATCCGCTGCCCAGTGCCACGACGATTTCGATGATGGCAATGAACAATGTCGCCATTGGCGGCATACGTTTTCTGCTGGCCGGTCTGGCGGCACAGATTCTCGGGGTGGCCGTCGGTCTGGTGGTGTTCGCCCCCGCGTTCATTCCGCAAACCTCGCCGCTGCAACTGTATGCGTGCCTGCCGATGTTGATGCTGTATCCGTTGGCGTTGGGTTTGCTGTGCTTTCGTCAGGCGCACACCCTTGGCCGGCACAAACGCGAATTGCTGGCCTTGAGCCGCACTGACAGCCTCACCGGTCTGCTCAATCACGGCGCGTGGAAGGATCAACTGGAGATCGCTTTTCAACGTTGCAAACGGCAGAAGCAGGGCGCGGCGATTGCCTTGATCGACATCGATCATTTCAAGGCAATCAACGACACCTACGGCCATGTCGCCGGCGATATCGTCTTGCGCCAGTTGAGCAAAATGCTCAAGCACAACCTGCGCGCTACCGATGTTGCCGGACGTTACGGTGGTGATGAGTTCTGCGTGATCCTGCCGGAGCTGCCGCTGTTCAACGCCGCCCAGGCGATGGAAGCACTGCGCGAGCGCTTTATCACGCTGGGTTACGAGCAAAACCCGGCGTTGAAAGTCACCTTGAGCATTGGTCTGGCAGCGTGGGATCCGTCCCATGTCGATGCGACTCGCTGGCTCAACGACGCCGATCAGGCGCTGTATGAAGCGAAGGCGGGCGGGCGCAACCGGGTGATCTGCAATTGCGACAAGCCACGGCGCGAGTTGCTCGATTCGGTTTGAGCCCCCCATCCAGAACCCACAGGGTTTTGGGTTGATCAGATTGATCAGTGTCGCATTCGGTGTAGAGCCCTGCGTCGATGTCGGGTACGGTTTAATCCCCCCCGACGCGAAACAAGGATCGCTTCATGACGTTCTCATTTTCCCGCTCCCTGTTGGCCGCCAGCCTCGGCCTGTCTCTGACCCTTGCAGCCTCCAGCGCCTTTGCCGAACCGCACAAGCAAGTGCTCGCCGATGCCGAGCAATACCAGCCCGAAGCCCTGAAACTGCTGGAGCGTCTGGTCAATATCGACTCCGGCTCCGGTTATGAACCGGGCCTCAAGCAAGTCAGCGACATCGCGATCGATGAACTGAAAAAACTCGGCGCGACCATTGAGCTGGTGCCGAACACACCGGAAAAATCCAACCATGTGTTGGCCACGTTCAAAGGCACCGGCAAGGCGAAAATCCTCCTGATGGCGCACATGGACACGGTGTTCAAGGAAGGCTCCGCCGCCGAGCGGCCCTTCCACATCAAAGACGGCCGCGCTTATGGGCCTGGGGTGATGGACGACAAGGGCGGCATCGTCGCCGGGATTTATGCGCTGAAAATCCTCAAGAACCTCGACTTCAAGAACTACGCGCAGATCACCTTCCTGCTCGACGCCAGCGAAGAAACCGGCTCGGACGTCGCCACCGACCTGATCAAGAAAACCGCGAAACTGCACGACGTGACCCTCAATCTGGAGCCGGGTCGTCCGGCCGACGGTTTGGTGGTGTGGCGCAAAGGCAGCGCCACGGCGCTGGTCGAGGTCAAGGGCAAAGCCGCCCACGCCGGCGTCGCGCCGGAGTTGGGGCGCAACGCCGCGATGGAAGCGGCGCACCAGATTCTGCAACTGGGCAAACTCGGCGATGAGGCGAAGAAGACCACCATCAACTTCACCGTGCTCAAGGCCGGTGATCGCACCAACGTGATTCCCGACCAAGCCATGGCCAAGGCTGACGTACGCGCGGCAGTGCCGGAAGAGTTCGACCGGATCGAGAAAGATCTGGCGCGGGTTTCCCAAGACAAGCTGATTCCTGAAACCGAAGTGAAGACCACGTTGCAGCGCGGACTGCCACCGATGCCGCAGACGGCCGAGTCGGATCGCTTGATGGCCATGGCCCAAGGGATTTATGGCGAGATTGGCCGCAAGTTGACCGAGGAGGGCAGCGGTGGCGCGGCGGATGCCAGCCTGTCTGCCGGGGTCGGGACGCCGACGCTGGATGGTTTCGGGATTGTTGGCGGTAATATTCACACGCCGGAGGAATACGCCGAAGTGGCGAGCGTGGCGCCGCGAATTTATCTGTTGTCGCGGATGATGATGGAGTTGTCAGCCAAGTAATCGCGGGGTTGTGATCGTTCCCACGCAGAGCGTGGGAACGATCATGCACCCGGTCAATCGATCACTCCTTGACGCTCATGTATTCCTTGGCCCAAAGGATGTATTCCTCCGGCTGGGTATAGGTGTGCGTCAATTCCGTCGCGCTCAGGTCGGAGGCCTGGGTGAAGATCTGCCGCTGTTCGCGCAGGCTGTCGTAGGTGGCTTTGATCGCGGCAAAGTAGGCGCCATGGCCATCGATGGTCACACGCACGCCGAGTTCGGCCAGACGTTTATCGTCGCGCAGCGCCGGGTTGCCGTAGGTCACCAGCATCAATGGCACGGTCAGGTGTTCGGCGATTTGCTCGAGTTGATCGAAGTCTTGAATCCCCACCATGCAAATGCCATCTGCACCGGCGGCTTGATATTGGCGGGTGCGGCTGATGATTTCCTGATTCGGCAGAATGCCGGCGTTGGTGCGGGCAATGATGGCCATTTCCGTGTCGACACGGGCTTCGAGCGCTGCACGGATCTTGCCGACGCCTTCGGCGACGGTGATCAGGTCAGTGGATTTACGCCCGAATTGCGCTGGCAGCAAGGTGTCTTCGATGGTCAGAGCGGCGACGCCGGCGCGTTCCAGTTCGACGATGGTGCGCATCACGTTGAGGGCGTTGCCGTAGCCGTGGTCGGCGTCGGCGATCACCGGCAACTGGGCGACGCGGCCGATGCGGGTGGCCTGTTCGGCGAACTCGCTGAGGGTGATCAGGGCAAAGTCCGGTGCACCCAGCACCTGCAACGACGCCACCGAACCACCGAGAATCCCCACTTCAAAGCCCAGGTCAGCGGCAATGCGGGCGGACATCGGGTCGAACACCGAAGCGGTGTGGTAACAGGTGTCGGAAGCCAGCAGCTGACGGAAATTACGGCGCAAATCTTGATGAGAAAGCCTGGTCATACGAGTTCCACCAATACAAAGGAATGGAACGGCTTGAGCAAATGTGTCAACGCCGAAGAATGAAAAGGCTATCACGCGAATGGGTCAAGGATCATGACGAATTTACGCCGTGACGCGCAATCCGCTGAAAGGGTTCATCTGAAGCGGATTGCGCGTCAGGCCGCGACGGCCTGCTGCTGTTGATTCGGCAACATCACCGCCCGCACCGAGTTGCCCGGCTGCAATTGCAGACGCTGTGCGGTTGAGCGGTCGATCGCCAGGCTGCTGCCGACCCGTCGAGCGCGGGCGACGGTGATGCGGCAATTCTCCAGGCGACGATTGTGGATCAGCCACAGCGGCGCCTGTTCGTCCGGATTGCCAAGGCTCAAGGTCAGCTCAAGGCTTTCGCGCACGGTGCGGATATTGCGCACGGGGGCTTCGATCACCGGGCCGCCGTCGAAAATGTCGATGTAGCCCTTGTGGGCAAAGCCTTCGGCCTGAAGAATTTTCAGCGCTGGTTCGGTATTTGGGTGCGCCTGACCAATCGCCGCTTGCGCCTGCTCGGTGAGCAGGCAGGTGTACAGCGGTTGACGCGGCATCAGTTCGGCGATGAAGGATTTATTGCCCAGCCCCGACAAGTGATCGGCATGGCTGAAATCCATCTGGAAGAAGTGTCGACCCAGGCTGTCCCAGAACGGCGAGCAGCCTTGTTCATCGGCACTGCCGCGCAGTTCGGCGATCATTTTCTCGCCAAACAGATGAGGGAATTCTGCGACGAACAGCAAACGCCCCAGCGACAGCAGACGACCGTTGCTGCCATGGCGATGATCATGGCCAAGAAACAGCGAGCACAGTTCCGATTGGCCGGTCAGTTCATTGTTGAGGAACAGCGTCGGAATCTGCCGCTGAATGCCCAAGTCTGGCGCCGAACTCACGGTCAGCCCGACGCGATAGTTGTACCAGGGTTCACGCAGGCCCACCGCGCCGGACAACGCACTGATACCGACCACGCGCATGTCGTCGTCTTCGAGCACGAACAGGTAGTCGGCATCGGCGCGCTCGACCTGCTCGGCGAATGCCCGTTGCGCCCAGCGCACTCGATGGGCCAGACGATCTTCGTTGGCCGGGAGGGTGGTGAACCCCGGGCCGGCCTGTTGCACCAGCGTCATCAGGGCGGGCAGGTCGCTGACTTTGACCGGACGGACAATCATGCTGTAACTCCTTCTGCGCGCCTGTTCGGGCACTGTCGTGGGGGGCAGAACCGAGGGCGGTTCATAACGCAATCAGCCGGATCGGGCTGCCATCGGTCACGTTCAGCGCCGCACACATTGCAGGGGTGAGGGACAGCGGTTGATCGGGTTGGTAATCCAGTTCGGCGACGATGGCGCGATAGCCATGTAACCGGTCATTGCTCAACAGGTAGCGACCACGGCTATCAATCAACGCCTGTTCGCGGATGTCGACGGTCTGGCTGCGCGCGATCGAACGAATGTTCGCCGTGCGTGCGTACAAGGTCGGGCCAGCGTCGAAGAGGTCGATGTAGCTGTTGGTTTCAAAGCCTTCACGCTCAAGGATGTCGAAAGCCTCCTGACCGTCGGGATGAATGCGCCCGATGCATTCCTGCGCGGCCAGCGGCAGCATCGGCACGTAAATCGGGTATTGCGGCATCAGTTCGGCGAGAAAACCGCGGCTCTGCAACCCGCACAACCGCTCGGCTTCGGCATACGGCAGGTCGAAGAAATGCTTGCCCAGCGCATCCCAGAATGGTGAATGGCCATTTTCGTCGCTGTAGCCGACGATCTCGGTGATCACCGCTTCGGCGAAGCGTGGCGCATGGGCGGCAATGAACAACAGCCGCGCGCGCGACAGCAATTCGGCAAACGCGCTTCCCACCAGCGCCGCATCGATGTGGAAACCACGCAGCAGCGTGTGGCCGCTGAGGTCATGGCACAGCGACAACGCCGGCACGCCGTGTTCGATGTTGAGTTCGCGCGAGGCACTGGTGAAGTGGCGGTTGCGCAGGCTGTAGAACGGCTCGTCGAAACCGGCGGTGGCGAGGATCTCCGAGCAACCGACCAAGCGCTGGCTGTCGAGGTCTTCGAGCACGAAGAAGTAGTTCTCCGGGCCGTGCGCCGCGGCCACGCTGTCGAACGAGGCGACAGAGGCGGTGATTTTTGCCTGCAGACGTTCGCCGTCATCCGGCAGCGACGTCACGCCGACCAGGCTGTCGCGGGCCAGCTGTAGCAATTGCGGCAGGTCGGTTGGCTCAACTGGGCGTAAGACCAGCATGGATGCACTCCTGTATCAAAGGGTTCGGCGCCTTGGCCGAACCTGACTATCACTGTCGGTTTCCACGCGTTAAATCGGCGGTCGCCTGATTTGTTGTCAGACGCCGCTCTTTTTCTTGTCAGCCGTTGCTCGGGTCAGGCAACGCGGTACTGGCGCCGAGCTTGTTGAGGAAGAACAGGTACACCAGACCGAGCGCGATCCAGATCAGGCCGAGTTTCTGTGCATCGACGCCCATGTTGTACATGATCGCCGCGACGATGATGAAGCCGATCACCGGGCAGATCAGATGGCGTACGACCTGACCGGACTTTTGCCGACGCCAGTAGTAGTTGATCACCGTCAGGTGCAGCAGCATGAAACCGCTGAGGGCGCCGAAATTGACCAGTGAGGTCAGGGTGTCGACCGAGTTGATGAACAGGTAGCAGATCACCAGCGACAGCACGGCGACCAGATAAATGCTCAGGTACGGCGTGTTGTGTTTCGGGTGGACCTTGGCCAGCACCTTCGGCAGCTTTCCGTCGCGGGCCATGCCGAACAGCAGGCGCGAAACTGCCGCTTGCGAAGTGATTGCCACGGCCACGCCCCAGGCCAGCGCAGTAGCGACGGCGGTGACGGTGGCCAGCCAGCTGCCGGCGGCGATTTCGGCGATTTCATAGAACGCCGTGTCGGCGGACTTGAAGCCCATGCCCGCCGCCAGATCAGTAGCGATCCAGGTTTGCGCGACGAAAATCACGCCCATCACCACCAGTGTGATCAACGCGGCTTTGCCTACGCTCTTGCCCGGATCACCTTTGATTTCTTCGGCAAGTGTCGAGATCGCATCGAAGCCGAGGAACGACAGCACGGCAATCGACACCGCTTGCATCAGCAGGGCGAAGTCAAACGTTTCCGCGTTGTACAGCGGCGCCAGAGTCAGCTCGCCATTGCCACCACCGCTGTGCAGTGCGGTCCAGGCGTAGAACAGGAAAATCCCTAGGACGACCAACTGCGCGAGCAGGAAAATGATGTTCATCCGCGCGGTAAAAGTGATGCCGCGCAGGTTGACGAAAGTCGCGCTGACCAGGAACGCCAGAATGAAGCCGACCTTGGGAATGTCCGGGTACAAATGGTTGAGCGCCATCGCCGCGTATACGTAGAGCAGCGGCGGAATCAGCAGGTAATCGAGCAACATCAGCCAACCGGCAATGAAGCCGACGTGTTGATTGAGGCCGCGTTGCGCGTAGGAATACACCGAGCCGGCAATCGGAAAAGCCTTGGCCATGCTGCCGTAGCTCAACGCGGTGAACAGCATTGCCACCATGCCAATGATGTACGCCAGCGGCACCATCCCCGGTGCCTCGGCGTTAACGTAGCCATACACCCCAAACGGGGCGATGGGGATCATGAAGATCATCCCGTACACCACCAGGTCGGTGAGGGTCAGGCTCCGTTTCAACTCCTGCTTGTAGCCGAATTCTTCAATTTCCATGAAGCGCAACTCCTTGTCAGCCAATCGGTCGTTTTAGTTGTTATATCGGTCCATCGTTTTGCAGTGTCAGCGGTCTTCGTTACAGCAATGGCGCGAGGTAGTCGGCCCAGCGCGAAACGTCTTCAGGGCTGCGCAACAAGTCATTGCGCACCTCGATCAGCACCGCGTCCAGGCCACGGGCATCGCCGTGCACGGGCACGGTCATGTCGCCCAGCGGGTCGATCCTGTACGGCTGATTTCCAGCCACTTTCACTGGATGTTCAGCGAGGCCGTCGAGCAGACGTTGCGCGTAGTCTTTCGCCTGACCGAACAGCACGCCGATTTCCAGTGGTCGCGGCTGGCCGTAATACACCGGGGTGAAACTGTGGATCCCCACCACCCGCACTGGTTGGCCCTGAGCGATGCGCTCGTCGATCAAGGTCTGCAGGCGTGCGTGAAACGGTTTGAACAGCGTCTGTCGGCGGTATTCGCGCGTCGCTTCATCCAGTTCGCGGTTGCCGGGAATCTGATAAATCTCGCTCTGCGCCGGGATGCTGTCCGGCGCATGCCGGGGCCGGTTCAGATCGATCAGCAGGCGCGAGTAATTGGCGCTCAGCAAGGTGGCGCCGAGCTGTTCCGACAATTGTTCGGCCAATTGCACTGCGCCGATGTCCCAGGCGATGTGCTCACGCGCGGCGGCCTCATCCAGGCCCAGATTGTTCAGGGCCTCGGGGATGTAGCGGCTGGCGTGTTCACAGACCAGAATCAACGGATGCGTCGAGTCGGCGCGGCTCAGGTCGTAGACCGGTCGGGTGTACAGCCCCAGCTCGGCGGATTCAGTACAGGCGTGCATAGTGCTCACACAAGTCAGCGGGCGAGAGCTGTTCCGTCAGCGCCAGTTCCTCGGTTTTAAGGGCGTAATAGGTGTCGAGCAACGGCTTAGGCAGCCATTCGATCAAGGCTGCACTGTCGCGCAGGCAATCCAGTGCCTGGCTCAGCGAGACGGGCAGGGCGACGATGCCCCGGGCCTTGCGTTGCTCGTCGTTGAGTGAATCGGGAATTTCATCGGTGATCGCGTTCAGCGCCAGACGTTGTTCGATGCCCAGACGTCCGGCAATCAACAGCGCGGCCATGGCCAGATGCGGTGAAGCGGTGGCGTCCATGGCGCGGAATTCGAGGTTGAACTGGTGGGCCACGGATTTGCCGCCCAACGTCACGGTCGGGCAGATGCGCAGCGCCGCTTCACGGTTCTGCTGGCCCAGGCAGGCGTAGGAGGCGCTCCAGTGATGCGGCTGCAAGCGCTGGTACGACACCGGCGTCGGCGCGGTAAACGCACACAGCGCCGGCAAGTAATGCAGGATGCCCGCCGCCCAGTGCTGGCCGAGCGTCGACAGACCATTGCTGGTGCCGGCGTCATACAGCATTGGCTGGCCAGCGAGATCGAGCAGGCTGACGTGCAGGTGCACGCCGTTGCACACCGCGTCCGCCGCAGTCTTCGGGGCGAAACTCAGATCCAGGCCCATTTGCCGGGCGATTTCGCGGGTGATCTCGCGCACATTCACCGCGCGATCCGCCGCCGCAACACCCAGCGTCGGGCGGCAGGTGATTTCGTATTGGTGCTTGCCGTATTCGGGGAGAAACATCTCCGGCTCGACGCCGCCAGCGCGTAAGGCGCTGAGCAGCCAGCCACCGAATTCGGCGCCCTGACGTTGAGCTTCGAGGGAGAACGCCAAGTGCTCGGCGAAACCGGCGTGCAGATTGAATTCGTGTTCGAACGCGGCGTTGACCTGCAAACCCAGGTCGTCGCGATAGCGCTCGATCTCATCACGCAACAACGTACGCGGGCAGGCGCTCCACGGGCGGCCGTCGGTCTCGCGGATGTCACCGTGGATGAAATCCAGCGCGGGCGCATTGGCGTCCGGGCCATTGCTGACGGTGACGCGGCTGCTCAGATCCGGGATCAGGCGCAGATCACCGTAAGCGCCCCACGGATTAGTCGAGGCGATGACGTCTTGCGGCGTCAGCGCACTGTTGGCCGGCACCCAGCCGCAACCGGCGGCTTGATAGTGTTCCAGTTCATCGGTGGGAAACGAGCGGCCACGGGTGATGCCGATCAGGTCAGTGGTGACCAGCGTGGTCATCGACAGCGGCGTCAGGCGGGCGCTCATGGCTGCATCTCCTGCAAGCGGCCGAGCACGGTGTCGGTGTCGGTGATCCAGCAGTAACCCTTGATGGCGTTCAGGCAGGCGTGATGGCGTTCGGTGGTGTAGGTGGCGCAGGCGTCTGCGACGAGCGTGACCAGATAGCCGCGATCGGCGGCGTCGCGCACCGCCATGTCGACGCACTGGTCGGTAACGATGCCAGCGATGATCAAGTGGCGGGTTTCAAGGTTGCGCAGCACGTAGTCGATCTTGGTCGAATTGAACACGCCGGAGGAAGTCTTCGGCAGGACGATTTCATTTTCTGCCGGGGTCAGTTCAGCAATCACTTGGGCCTGCGGGCTGCCCTTGGGCAGGTGCATGTCCGACAGTTTGTGATCGAGGGAGCGGTCGCGGCCATCGGCGGTCAGGCTTTCGATAATCGTGTGCAGCACATTCTGCCGCGCGTCGCGAAAGGCACTCAGCAGACGTTGTTGATTCGGGACCACCTGCGTGCGGGCGCGATGGAGGAAATACTCGGCGTCAGGCCCGCTCAGGTGCGGGTCGAACTGCGGTTCGAGCCAGGCCCGCTGCATGTCCACCAGCAACAGTGCGGTGTGGTCAGTGACAAACGGCAAGTCCCGCGGTGAGCGGTGGGGAAGGCTGAACATCCTTATTTATCCTCCAGCAGGTGAGTGGCGAAGTCGTTGCGCAGGGCGTCGATGCCTTCCAGGCGATCCGCCAGATCCGGGCCACGCAGGGTCAGGCAGGCAATCAGCGCCTCGACCTGAGCCAGCGCCGGCACCATGGTGTCGAACGCGGAGGCCGATTCCACCGGAGCGCTGATGATCAGGTCGGCCAGTTCACGCAGGGGCGAGGCGTAGATGTCGGTAAACAGCACCACTCGCGCGTTTTTGCTTTTAGCCGCGCTGGCCACGCGCAAAGCCTGGGTCTGGTAGCGGCGATAGTCGAACACCAGCACGACGTCCTGACGTTGCAGATCGAACAAGCGATCGGGCAGCAGCGCGTTGTCTTCCAGGGCAAAACAGCCGGGACGCAACAGGCGCAGGTGATTGAGCAGGTAGCTGGCCATCAGGCTGCTGAAGCGTCCACCGAAGCAGTACACCTGATGGCGGGTGTCGAGCAGCCAGTCGGTGAGGATGCGCACGTCCTCGGGCTGGGTGAGCGATTGGGTTTCCACCAGCAAACGATGACTCTCGCCCAGATAATGGCCCCAGGCGTCGTCCTTATTCTGATGCGCGCGCGGTTGCAACAGCGTGCGCGGGGAGCGCAGGCGATGGTCCATGTCGCTGAGCAGGGCGTCCTGGAATTCGGCATAGCCGCCGAAACCGAGTTTCTTCACCAGCCGCACGATGGTCGGGTCACTGACCCCGGCGTGTTCGGCCAGCCGCGCCATGGGGCCGAGGCCGTTGCGCGGATACTGATCAAGCAAGGCGCGAACGACTTTGCGCTCCGACGGCGTAAGATCCAGGCCGGGATCGGTGATCAGGTCTCTGAGAGGGGGCATCCGGGCTCCTGCTGGATGGGGTGTTGAATTCGCTTCACAATCCGTTAAAACAGTATTTATGTAACTGATGCTACATGTCTAGTTAATTTTTCGGGTTGTTTACGACGCGCCAATTTAGGGCGAGACGCCCGTGTAACAAGGGCTACACAGAAGCCGATCAGCGTTGTAGTCCGTTGCCCATGCTCGTGTCAGACATTGCCGATTTCCCCCGCGCTCAGCCTGAGTTGCGGCGATGCCCGAACGCCCTCAAGCCTACGGTTTACGGCACAATTGCTCGCAAGGTGGCCTTAAGCCGCTGTTCTCAAGACTCTCCAAAGAGTGATTTCCTCGTGCAAACCACCCGTTTGACTCTGATTTGCCACGCGCGAACCGTCGCACAAAAATTGGCGCGTTTTCCTACGAATGAGCCTGTTGAAGATTCAGCCCCGGCGTCCGACGCGTTCGGCACTCGCTTCGGCTCTGAAGTGCGCGTGCTCTGCGCCCCCGAATTGCGCACCCGAGAGACCGCTGCATGGTTCAGCGCCAATGCTCAAGTCGATGAGGCATTGCGCGATTGCGACTGGGGACGCTGGCACGGCAAGTCGATCAAGGAATTACAGCGAGAAGAGGGCGAGGCGCTGCAAGCATGGCTCGGCGATTCGCGGGTTGCGCCTCCGGATGGCGAGTCCGTTGAGCAGCTGTGCGCGCGGGTGGGTGCATGGCTGCAGGCGTTGCAGGCTATGCCGGGCGACGTCGTTGCAGTGACTCATCCGTTCGTGATCCGCGCGGCGTTGATGCATGTGGTTCAGGGCGCAGCGTTCAATGCCATCGATGTCGAGCCGTTGTCGACTCTCGAGTTACGCTTCAACGGCGTCTGGCGACTACGCTTGCCGGGTCTGGGACTTGAGGGTGCTGTCTGATGAAACAGTTACTGGTGATTGGCATCGGTGCCGGTAATCCGGACTACATCACGATGCAGGCGGTCAAGGCGCTGAACCGCGTTGATGTGTTTTTCCTGATGGATAAAGGTCGGCGCAAGGACAAACTGATCGATCTGCGCCGCGAGATCTGTGAACGCTACATCACCGCTCCCGGCTATCGCTTCGCCGAAGCCCACAGTCCGGAGCGCGAACGCGGCGACGTCGACTACGCGGCCAGCGTCGATGACCTGAATCGCGCCAAGCAACAGACCTTCGAACGGCTGATCAATGACGAATTGTCTGACGGCCAGTGTGGCGCTTTTCTGGTGTGGGGCGATCCGGCGTTGTATGACAGCACGGTTCGGATTCTGCGGGCGATTCTCGACTCGGGTCGCTGTGCGTTCGAGTTTGAGGTGATTCCGGGGATCACCAGTGTCCAGGCGTTAGCCGCGCAACATAAGGTGCCGCTGAACAGCATTGGCCGCTCGGTTGAAATCACTACGGGGCGGCGCTTGGCGGCAGGGCAGGTGAGTGATGCCGACAGTCTGGTGGTGATGCTGGATGCCGAAGACGCCTATCACCAAGTAGGCGATCCCGAGACGCAGATTTATTGGGGCGCTTATCTGGGCACGGCGGATGAGATTTTGATCAGTGGCAAGCTGGGCGATGTGGCGGATGAGATCGAACGGGTGCGCAAGGCTGCGCGGGCTGAACATGGGTGGATTATGGATACTTATCTACTGCGTAAGCCTTAGATTTTTTGTGACTGTGCGGGCCTCTTCGCGAGCAGGCTCGCTCCCACAGGGGAACGCACCAAAGGTGGGAGCGAGCCTGCTCGCGAAAGCGGTCTTGCAGCCACCGCATTAAACAGCCTTGGCCCCACGCCCAAACCGCTCCCGATACACCGAGGGCGGCACTCCCACCACACCGCGAAACGCCACGCGAAAACTCTCCACCGAGCGATACCCACAGCGCTCGGCAATTTGCTCGGTAGTGCCCGGCGTGCTCTCCAGCAATTCACGCGCCCGCGCCAGCCGTTCATGTTGCAGCCAGGCCTTGGGCGACTGCCCGCTGGCTTCGCTGAAACGCCGCAAAAACGTCCGCTCGCTCATTGCCGCTTCGCTGGCCAGATCGCGCACTTCCAGCGGTTCATGCAGCCGTTCACGGGCCCATTGCATGACCCGCGACAGATCGTTGCGTGGCGTCGGGCTGACCGGCGTCGGAATGAACTGCGCCTGACCGCCCGTGCGTTGTGGCGACATCACCAGGCGCCGCGCGACCGAATTGGCCACCTGAGTGCCAAAGTCCCGCGCCACCAGATGCAGGCACGCATCAATGCCTGCCGCGCTGCCCGCTGAGGTGATCAATTGCCCCGAATCGACGTAAAGCACATCCGGGTCGACCTCGATTGCCGGAAAGCGCTGCGCCAGTTCCGTGGTGTAGCGCCAATGCGTGGTTGCGCCATGGCCGTCGAGCAAACCGCTGGCGGCCAGCACAAAGACCCCCGAGCAGATCGACAACAGCCGCGCGCCCCGGGCGTGGGCCTGGCGCAGGGCGTCGATCAACTCCGTCGGCACCGGCGCCAGCCGGTCGCGCCAGCCGGGAATGATGATCGTGCGCGCCTCGGTCAGCAATTCCAGACCACCATCGGCGAGAATTTGAATCCCGCCCATGGCGCGCATCGGCCCCTGATCGACCGCCGCAATCGCGTGCGTGTACCACGGGAAATCGAACTCCGGCCGGGCGAGGCCGAAGATCTCCACGGCGATGCCGAACTCGAAGGTGCAGAGGCCGTCGTAGGCCAGAATCGCGACCAGACCTGGTGAAGTCGGCATTTGGCGGAAAATTCCCGGTGAGTGTCTTGTGCGCCACTGTAGCGATTTGCGCGGTCTCGATAAAGTCTGTTCATCCCCAACGAGACACAGGAGCAACACCGCATGCCTAGCCTGGTTCGCAACATTCCGGCAGCCCCCTCGGCCATCGCCCTCATGCATTTCAGTAACCGTCTGACTTTCGAAACCGATTGTTCCGACGTCTACAGCAGCCATGAGGCTGGCGAAATCGATTTTGTCTTGATCGATGTGCGCGGGCCGTTGGCTTACGAACGCGGGCATGTGCCGGGCGCGATCAATATTCCAACGCGATTGCTGACGCTCGACAGTCTGGCGAGTTACCCGCAGGGCACACTGTTCGTGGTCTATTGCGCAGGCCCGCATTGCAACGGCGCGAACAAAGCGGCGGTGAAGCTGGCGGCGCTGGATTACCCGGTCAAAGAGATGATTGGCGGGGTCACTGGCTGGTTGGATGAAGGATTTCAGTTGAGCGTGCCGCAAGTCGCCCACGCGCCTATTGGATGCGCGTGCTGACAGTCTTTTCGCCGATTTTCTGAGCGAAAAGGCAGCGTGTCCTACAGCCTTTGCACCACGACGGCGCACCTGTTGACCTCGGTCAACGGTGGCGCCGATTTTTCATAAGTATTTGTCGCTTAAACACAATTTACCCTGTGCGCGCCGCCATAGACTGCCGGCCACTTCGGTGTTTGCAGCCAATTGGCCATGACCGAACGCTGAATCGAAAGCTGCCAATAAAAGCCTCCGCACACAGGAGTTATAAATGAAGAAGCTAGTGATGTTCGGTGCCCTGGCACTGTCGATGTTGTCCCTGACCGCTGTGGCCGAAGACGCCAAGCCGATACGCATCGGTATCGAAGCCGGTTACCCGCCATTCTCGATGAAAACCCCTGACGGCAAACTCACCGGTTTCGACGTGGACATCGGCGATGCGCTGTGCGCGCAGATGAAAGTCAAATGTACCTGGGTCGAGCAAGAGTTCGATGGCCTGATCCCGGCACTGAAAGTGAAGAAAATCGACGCGATCCTGTCGTCGATGACCATCACTGACGACCGCAAGAAGAACGTCGATTTCACCATCAAGTATTACCACACCCCGGCGCGCTTCGTGATGAAGGAAGGTTCCGGTGTCAAAGATCCGCTGACCGAACTCAAAGGCAAGAAAGTCGGTGTGCTGCGCGCCAGCACCCATGACCGTTATGCCACTGAAGTGCTGGTACCGGCCGGGATCGACCTGGTGCGTTACGGCTCGCAACAGGAAGCCAACCTCGACATCGTCTCTGGTCGTCTTGACGCGATGCTGGCCGACTCGGTCAACCTCAGCGACGGTTTCCTGAAAACCGACGCCGGCAAAGGCTTCGAGTTCGTCGGTCCGACCTACGAAGACGCCAAGTACTTCGGCGGCGGCGCCGGCATTGCCGTGCGCAAGGGCGATACCGCGCTGGCCGAGCAGTTCAACAAAGCCATCACCGAAATCCGCGCGAATGGCGAGTACAAGAAAGTCCAGGACAAGTACTTCGACTTTGATGTGTACGGCCATTAATACGCCGTAGCAAAAAGTGGCCCCGTTTGCGCGGTGGCCACTTTTTTTGCGCACTAATTGTGATGAGACTTTTGTAGGAGTGAGCCTGCTCGCGATAGCGGTTTGTCAGACAACGATTATGTTGAATGGTAAACCGCTATCGCGAGCAGGCTCACTCCTACAGGGGATCTTTGTGATCCAGATATTGAGGAGATTTTCCATGCAACGCATCGACCACATTCTGCCCTGGAGCCACTTGGGCAGCGAGCGCTCCCTCAGCGTCTTTCGCTACGGCGCCGGCACCCGCAAGGTGTACATCCAGGCCAGCCTGCACGCCGATGAACTGCCGGGCATGCGCACCGCGTGGGAACTCAAACTGCGCCTCAACGAACTCGAGGCGCAAGGCCGTTTGCAAGGCGTGATTGAACTGGTACCGGTGGCCAACCCGATCGGCCTCGATCAGCATGTACAAGGCGCGCACATGGGCCGCTTTGAGCTGGGCAGCGGCAAGAATTTCAACCGTGCGTTTGTAGAATTGAGCGCGCCGGTCGCGGCGTTGATCGGTGAACAGTTGGGTGCCGATGCCGAGGCCAACGTGGCACTGATCCGTCAGACCATGGCCCAAGTGTTCGATCAACTGCCAGCCCCGGCCTCACAACTGGAGGGGCTGCACCGTTTGCTGCTGCGCCATGCCTGTGATGCCGATATCACTCTGGATCTGCATTGCGATTTCGAGGCGGCGATTCACCTTTATGCGTTGCCGCAACATTGGCCGCAGTGGCAATCGCTGGCGGCGCGTTTGAAGGCCGGCGTGGCTTTGCTGTGTGAAGACTCCGGCGGCAGCTCGTTCGATGAGTCCTGCTCGACGCCGTGGCTGCGCCTGGCCAAAGCCTTTCCTCATGCCGCGATTCCTGCCGCCAACCTGGCGACCACGCTGGAACTGGGCAGCATGGGCGACACCCGCGTCGATCAGGCTCAGGCCAATTGCGAAGCGATTCTCGGCTTCCTTGCCGAACAGGGTTTCATCAGCGGCGAATGGCCAGCGGCACCGAGCGAATGCTGCGAAGGCCTGCCGTTCGAAGGCACCGAATACCTGTTCGCCCCGCACCATGGCGTGGTGAGTTTCCTGCGCAATGCCGGCGAGTGGGTGGAGAAGGGTGATGCGCTGTTCGAGGTGGTCGATCCATTGCAGGATCGGCTGACCACCGTCAGCGCAGGCACCAGTGGCGTGTTGTTTGCGATTGATCGCGGGCGTTACACCGAGCCTGGGATCTGGCAGGCGAAAGTGGCGGGGCGGGTGCCGTTTCGTACCGGGAAACTGACGAACGACTGACGGATCTTCGCTGGATTCACT
>NZ_JBOBDR010000032.1:0-23435 GCF_050586545.1 Pseudomonas sp. WC2
CCTGGTTCCGAGCACTGTTCCAGCCGTCACCAACGTGACGGACACCATCGACACGACCACCGTCAAACTGACGGCGACCGAGTCCGCTGCCGAAGGTGGCACTGTCACCTACACCGCCACCGTTGGTGCGCCAGTGACCGGTTCGCCAGTTGTCGTGACCCTGGCCAACGGCCAGAACATCACCATCGAAGTCGGCAAAACCACCGGCACCGTGACCACCACCGCGCCGAACGATGCGCTGACTGGTCATGCTCCAATTACCAACGCGATTACTGGCGTTACTGGTGGCAACTACGAAAATCTGGTCGCCGACAAAACTCTGGTTTCGACCACCGTCACCGACACCGTCGACACCACTAACCTGTCGCTGAGTGCGACTGGTTCTGTGGCCGAGGGTGGTTCGATCGTTTACACCGCAACGCTGACCAACGCTGCTGGCTCGCCAGTGACCGTGACTCTGTCGAACGGTGCAGTGATCACCATTGAGGCCGGTAAAACTACCGGCACTGTGACCGTCGCAGCCCCGGCGGATGACGTCTACAAGGATGCCGGCAACGTCCAGGCAACGATCAAGACCGCCACCGGCGGTAGCTTCGAAAACCTGGTCACCAGCACTGCACCCGCCGTAACCAGCGTCACCGACACCATCGACACCACCACCGTGAAATTGGCGGCAACGGCCACAGCGGCAGAGGGCGGCAACGTCGTCTACACCGCCACTGTCGGCGCACCAGTGACGGGTTCGCCTGTCGTGGTCACCCTGTCGAACGGTCAGACCATCACCATCGAAGTCGGCAAAACCACCGGCACCGTGACCACCATCGCACCGAACGATGCGCTGACTGGCCACGCACCACTGACCAACGCGATCACCAACGTCAGCGGCGGTAACTACGAAAACCTGGTCGCCGACAAAACCCCGGTCAGCACCACCGTGACCGACACCGTCGACACCACCAACCTGTCGCTGTCCGCGACCGGTACCGTGGCCGAGGGTGGCCAGATCACCTACACCGCGACCTTGACCAACGCTGCCGGCTCGCCGGTTACCGTGACGCTGTCCAACGGTTCGGTAATCACCATCGAGGCGGGTAAAACCACTGGCACCGTGACCGTTGCAGCTCCGGCTGACGACGTCTACAAAGACGCCGGCACCGTACAGGCAAGCATCACCGGCACCAGCGGCGGCGGCTTCGAAAACCTGGTGACCAGTAACACGCCAGCCGTGACCAACGTCACCGACACCCTCGACACCACCACCGTCAGCATCACCGGCAGCACCTCGGTGACCGAAGGCCAGACCGCCAGCTACACGGTCAGCCTGAACCACCCGGCGCAAACCGAAGTGACCCTGAAAATCGTCTACAGCGGCACCGCCGCCGACGGTTCGGACTTCACCGGCGTGTACACCGTGAAGATCCCGGCAGGTGCGAGCAGCGCGCAGTTCAACGTCGCGACCATCGATGACAAGATCACCGAAGGCACCGAGAACTTCGTGGTCAAGATCGATTCGGCCACCGGCGGCAACTTCGAGAACCTCGCGGTCAGCGCCACCAATGGCAGCGTCAGCACCTCGATCATCGACAACGATGCACCGCCGGTCATTGACCTGGATGCCAACAATTCCAGCGGCGCCACCGGTGCCGACTACAAGGTGACCTTCACCGAGAACACCCCGGGCGCGGGTGTGTCGATTGCCGACACCGATATCAAGATCACCGACCCCGACAGCACCATGCTCACCGGCGCCACCGTGGTACTGACCAACCGTCAGGACGGCGATGCGCTGAACCTGGGCAACAGCGTCAACGGCATCACCATCAATGCCAACAGCACCAACGGCACCGTGACCCTGACCTTGTCGGGCAACGCGACGCTGGCCGACTACATGCAGGCCATCAAAAACATCAGCTTCACCAACAGCAGTGAAGACCCGAGCACCGTACCGCGCATCATCACCGTGACCGTGACCGATGGCGGCAACTACTCCAACACCGCGACCACCACGGTCAACGTGGTGGCGATCAACGATGCGCCGGTTGCAGCACCAGTCAACGTCACCGGCACTGAAGACACGCCGCTGATCCTTGGCTGGTCGACCTTCGGTGTGAGCGACGTCGACAGCCCGGCGAGCAGCCTCGGAGTGAAAATCACCCAGCTGCCGGGCGAAGGCAAACTGCAGTATCTGGACGGTTCGACCTGGAAGGACGTCGCCAACAACCAGACCTTCAGCAAAGCCGACATCGACGCTGGCAAACTGCGCTTCCTGCCGGATAGCAACGAGTCGGGTGTCAACGGTTACGGCGGCACCGGCCTGGGCAACAATCAGGCTGACTACGCGCAAATCAAATTCCAGCCAACCGACGGCCAACTGCTGGGCAGCACTGGCACGGTGAAAATCGACATTACGCCAGTGGCGGATGCGCCGACCGTGAGCGTGGCCGACAACAGCGTGAAATCCACCGGGTTGATCAAGGAAGTCTGGACCGGTCTTTCGGGCCTGGGCACCAACGGCAACGGCGCGGATTCGACCACGCTGAAAAACGTCATCGACGCAGGCGGCAAACCGAACTCCAGCACTAATGTGAACAACGTGCAGTCCGACGGCAGCGTGACCGCCGGTACCGCGTCGAAAACCTCCGGCCTGATCTATCTGGAAGCCGGCAAGACCTACACCTTCAGCGGCGTCGGCGATGACAGCCTGTTGGTGACCATTGGCGGTAAAAACGTGGCCTCGACCACGTGGGGCGCGGGCGGCAATCTCAACGGTTCGTTCACCCCGACCACCAGCGGCTACTACACCCTGGACATCTACCACCACAACCAGAGCGGCCCGGGCAGCTATGACGTCAATCTGTCGGTCAACGGCGGTGCGGCGATCGACCTGAGCAGCGCCGGCGTACCGCTGTACACCGGCGTACAGGATCTGGCGAACTCGGGCGTGACCGTCTCCGATCTGCACGGCACCAACGGCGAAGGCTATTACGACGGCTACAAACTCAACACCGGCGCCGAAGGCACCACGGTGAAACTGTCGGCGATCACCACCGCGCTGACCGACACCGACGGCTCGGAAACCCTGAGCGTGAAGATCAGCGGCGCACCGGTCGGCTCGGTGCTCAGCGATGGCGCGGGGCATACCTTCACCGTCACCGCCACCAGTGGCGACGCCAACGTCACCGGCTGGAACCTCGGCAGCCTGACCGTGACGCCTCCGCCGTACTACAACGGCCAGTTCAACCTGACCGTGACTTCGACGTCCACCGAACAGGTTGGCGGCTCGGCGAGCAGCACCGCGACCATTCCGGTCACTGTGGTGCCGGCGGTCTACAACGCCATTGTCGCCACCTCGGCCGATGACACCGTCACCGGCACCGACGGCAACGACATCATCGTCGCCGACATCGGCGGCCTGACCGTGGTCCCGGGCACCAACTACAACATCGCGTTCATGGTCGACAGCTCCGGCAGTATGAGCAGCTCCTCGATCAACGCGGCCAAGGACTCACTGACAGCGGTGTTCAACACCCTCAAGCAGAGCCTCGGTGGCAGTAACTCGGGTACGGTGAACATCTTCCTGGTGGACTTCGATACTCAGGTCAACAAGTCGGTATCGGTGAACCTCAACGACCCGAACGCACTGACCCTGCTCAAAGCCGTGCTGGACTCGATGAGCTCCGGCGGCGGCACCAACTACGAGGACGTGTTCAAGACCACGGCCAACTGGTTCCAGAGCGCCGACGCCGTGGCTAACACCGGGGCGAAGAACCTCACGTACTTCATTACCGACGGCCAGCCGACCTATTACCAGAGCGGCGAGCAGACCAACCCAACGCTGTACGGCAACGTCAAACTCGACAGCGTGGTGACGACCAGCAACTACAAGCTGGGCGACAGCTTCAGCACCTACATCGACAACACGCACTACCTGAGCATCAACAGCTCCGGCAGCGTGGTCCTGCAGACCTATAAAAACGGCAGCTGGAACTGGAGCAGCCTGGGCACCATCCACGCTCAGGGCGACGGCACTTACGAGTTGTCGGCTCTGGCGGGCAGCGGCAGCAGCACCAGTTCGACCACCACCGATAACTCGACCAGCAGCTTCGCGTTGCTTAGCGGTCTGTCGAACGTTGAAGCCATCGGCCTCAACAGCGGCGTCAGCCTCAACGATCTGAAGCCTTACGACTCGGATAAAACGCCACAGACCAACATCGATCCGAAGGATCTGGCCAACTCGATCATCGGCCACACCGAAGCCACGATGCCGGGCAACGACACCGTCAGCGGTGGCGACGGCAACGACATCATCTTCGGCGATCTGGTGAGCTTCAACGGCATTGCCGGTGAGGGTTATCAGGCGATGCAGGCGTTCGTGGCCAAGGAAACCGGGGTCGATGTCAGCAAAGTCACCACCAGCAACGTGCACCAGTACATCACCGAGCACTATCAGGCGTTCGATGTCTCCGGTGCACATGACGGCAACGACACGCTGTTGGGTGGCGCGGGCAATGACATCCTCTTCGGCTCGGGCGGCAACGACTGGCTCGATGGCGGCAAAGGCAATGACATCCTGCTCGGCGGCACCGGTAACGACACGCTGATCGGCGGTCAGGGCAACGACATCCTCATTGGTGGTTCGGGTGCCGATACCTTCGTCTGGAAGTCCGGCGACACTGGCAACGACGTGATCAAGGACTTCAAGGCCAGCGAAGGTGACCGTATCGATCTGCGCGATCTGTTGCAGGGCGAAACCGGCAGCACCATCGACAACTTCCTCAAGATCACCACGGTCGACGGCACGTCGTCGCTGCAAGTCAGCTCGGCGGGCAAGTTCAACTCCGGCGACGCTGCTGCGGCGACCCCGGACGTGACGATCAAACTGGAAGGCAACAACTGGTCCAGCGCCAACATTCACAACCTGATTGCCGGCAGCGACCCGACCATCAAGGTCGATCACAACAACAGCTGATCCGTGAACAAAAACGGCCGCCCCACTGGGGCGGCCGTCACGTTTGTGCTGTGCAGACCGGTGACGATTGCGTCGCCGCCCCGCATACTCGCGCGCAGTTGGCTATGCTGCTGACAGCATGACGCTGGTTCATTTCTGAGGGATGCTCAATGTTTTACGTGCAACGCGATGCGCAAGGCCAGTTGATTCGCGTGGAAGCCGCGGCTTACGCCGAGGCCACGGAAACGCTGCCGGCCGATCACCACGAAATCCAGGCGTGGTACGCCAACGAAGCCGTGGAAAACAGCCTCAAACAGCTCAAGCAGAGCGACTTTGAAATGATTCGGGTACTCGACGACCTGATTCAGGTGCTGACCCAGAAAGGCGTGATCCGCGTCACCGACCTGCCACCGGCGGCCCAGGCCAAATTGATGGACCGGACCCAGGCGCGTGAGGCGCTGGGCGGGTTGAGCCAGTTGATCGATGATGAAGAGACCGGGTTGATCTGACCTCCCTCTATTGATCGTCCCACGCTCCGCGTGGGAATGCATCAAGGGACGCTCCGCGTTCCAGCCACACCGCTCAAACATCGTTGTGACGCGGAGCGTCACGGGCTGCATTCCCACGCAGAGCGTGGGAACGATCAGTCATCCCCAAGGCTTCGGTTCACCCAACAACTGCCCCTGAACCCCATACAAACCCATCTCGCGAATCACCGACAATTCTCCCTCCGTCTCCACCCGCTCGGCAATCAGCGGCAGATCAATGCTGTGCGCCGCACGCTGGATCGCTTCGATAAACAGGCGCTTGTCGCTCTCCTGATCGATCGCGCGGATGTAGCTGCCATCGATCTTCAGGTACGCCAGCCCCAGCCGCGCCAGGTTGCCGATCATGCTGAAACGGCCACCAAAGCGCTGCAGACTCAGAGAGAAGCCGAGCTCGCGCAGACGCCGGGTCAATTGCTCCAGCACCGCTTGCTCGGGCAATTGCTCTTCACCGATTTCCAGGGTCAGCCGCGCGCCAAGGTTGGAATGCGCGCGCAGAATGTCGAAGACCTTGTTCAGCGCCTGCGGGTCGGCGAGGGTCGCCGAAGACACGTTCAGCGCCAGCGAATCTTCGTGTCCTTTCATCTGCTCCAGCACGCGTTCGAGCATCAAGCGATCAAGCCGCGCGGTCCAGCCGAAGCGCTCCAGCCACGGCAGAAAGCGCCCGGCGGGAATCGTCTGGCCCTGATCATCAAGCAAGCGCGAGAGCACTTTGTAATGCAGCACCAGTTGCGTGTCCTGAGCGGCCACGACCGGCTGGAAATACAGCTCGAAACGCTGCTGACTCAAGGCCTGATCGAGCAAGCGATGCCAGGCGTGGTGATCGTCGCCAACGTCCGCCGTCAGGCTCTGATCGATGCAGGCCCAGTTCTGCTCACCCTGCCCTTCAGCCTGCGCCAATGCCTGATCGCCGAGGCTCAACACCGCTTGCGGCGAATCGCCGTGAGCGAACGGCGCCAGGCCAATCGACGCCACCGCCGCCACATCGGTCGCGCCCGTGGCGTGCAGGCTGCTCAACGCGCTGTCGAGATTCTGCGCCAGTTGCAGCGCTTCCTCGCGTACCAGACCCGGCGCCAGCACGGCGAATTCACCGCCACGGATACGCGTGACGAGGTTCTGGGTTTCCGGGTATTTGGCGCATTCGCGCGACAGTTGCTCGCCGACCGCTTTCAACAACTCATCAGTACGCTGACCGCCCAGACGCTGGTTGAGCCCGGCCAGATCCTTGACCCGCAACAACAGCAGATAACCGGAGCTGGCCTGCTCCGGGTTGCTCACCCGGTTGTGCAACTGCATCTCGAAATAGCGGCGGTTGGCCAATCCGGTCAGGTTGTCTTGATACGACTCGGCACGCAGCTTTTCACTGCGCTCGGCCTGCTCCTGAAACAGCGCCTTGAGCTTCTCGACCATCTGATTCATCGCCTGCACCACGCGGCGTAACTCAGGCGTGCGCGGCAGTTCCGGCAGGCTGAGGAACTCGCGGCGGGCGATGGCGTGCGACTGCTTGACCATGTAATCCAACGGTTTTAATTGCCGGCGCAGCAGCAGCGCGCCGAGCACGGCACTGATCGCACCGCAGATCAGCAGCCAGCCGAGGCTGCCCAGCGCGCTCTGCCATAGCTTGGCCACGGCGAACATCGGGTGGCTAACGACTTCAACTCGCGCCGCCTGCTCCCAGCCACGGCTGACCAGCGCATCGCCACCGGCCGGTTCCAGACCAATCAGCTCGACGAACCAGTCCGGCACATTGCTGACCGCCGGAATGCCGTTGCGCTCGACGATGGTCTGATCGGTCTTCAGATCGACCACGCGGATGCTCGCGTAATAACCGCTGTCGAAAATCGAACTGACCAGCAACTCCACCATCGCCGGGTCGTCGATATTCGGCGTCAACGACAAGGCCAGCGCCGTCGCGGCGTCCTGTGCGTGGGAACGCAACTGGTTGACGTACTGGGTGCGCGAGCTCTCCAGGCTGACCATGAAGCTGCCGGTAAAGGCCACCACAAGGAACAGACAAATCGCGATCAACAGCTGTTTGAACAAAGACATCTGAGCGCATGCTCCTAGTTAATCGTCTCGACCGGGAAACCTTCGGCCTGCATTTTCTTCAACACATCCTGCCAGCGCGACAGGCGTTTGGTGTCACCGACCTTTTTATTGCCTTTGGCCCCCGGCAGATACAGACCTTCCGCATTGAAAGAGTAAACCGGCAGCAAATCGGTGCGCTGCGATGCCGGCTGGATCGGATCGATCAGGCTGTCGAGCACCAGCGGCATCGCGTCCGGGGTCGAATAGTAAGTCAGCACCATGTGCGCGCGATTTTGGCGCAAGGCTTTTACGTAGGTGATACGCAGCTTGTCGCTGGAAACCCCGAGGTGGCGCAGGCTGAAATACTTGGCGATGGCGTAGTCTTCGCAATCACCGGCGCCTTTCCACAGCGCCTCAATCGGCGTTTCCCAGTAATCGACTTCATGCCATAGATCGATGTCTTCGACGTAGCGCACCTGTTTGTTGAAGAACAGGTTCACCACTTTGAGCTTTTCCATCTCGCTGACCTGTTTTTGCGTCGCCAACAGATTCTGCCAGGCATCAATCCGCTGCTGCCCGGCCCCCAGCGGCCCATAGAGCGCCGTGGCCTTGCGGCTGATCGCGGAAAAATCCCAATCGGCATGCAGACCGCCCAGCATGACGCCGGCCAGCAGCAGTGCGCAGCCGAGCCAGCGCAGTGTCCGGGGGATCGCGAAACGTACCGCCACAGCAGGTTTCCAGGGGGCAGGAGGGAAAGCGTTTGATGGTGAAGCTTAGCCCGGTAAAAAACAATGGCACGGTGAGATCATCGCTGGCACGCTAAGCTGCAGATGTAACTAGATTGTTCTACACGGTTTGACAACTTGTAGAGCAATCACTAGTGTCATTTGGATCCAAATCAGGTCGACATACAGGGTGCGTAGTCGTGACACAGAAGCCCAAGCCGCTGCAAAGCATTAAAGTCGACGGGCCGATTCCCGCACACCTGGCCCGCTCGATCATCGAAGAAACCCTGCGTGCGGCAATCCTCGATGGCCGGCTGCCCTGCGGCACCGCGTTGCGCCAGCAGGATCTGGCCGATCTGTTCGGTGTCAGCCGCATGCCCGTGCGCGAAGCCCTGCGTCAGCTCGAAGCGCAAGAGTTGCTGAGTGTCACCGCGCACAAAGGCGCGGTGGTCGCCCCGCTGATTCAGGGCGATGCCACCGAAACCTATGAGTTACGCATCCTGCTCGAATCCGAAGCGTTGCGTCAGTCGATTCCGTTGCTGACTGCGGCCGATCACGCTCAAGCGGCAGTGTGCATCGAACAACTCGCCAATCAGCATGACTACACCGAAATTGGTCGGCTCAACCGTTTGTTCCATATGGCGCTTTACGCCAAGGCGCCTAACCAGCGGCTGTTGCGGCTGGTCGAAGACGGACTGAACGAGGAGGAACGCTTCCTGCGTTTCAATCTCGAAGCCATGGGCCTGGGCGATCTGTCCCAGGACGATCACCGCGCCATGCTGCACAGGGCAATCGCACGCGACGTCGAAGGCTCAGTGGCCCTGCTGGTCAAGCACCTTAACCGTGGCGTCGAGGTCATCACCCGTTATCTCGCCAGCCCGGCGGCGCAAAGCCGTAAAGCCGCACGCTGAATAACCGCATCCGGCAGTCCTCCAGGTCTGCCCGGCGACTCACCCGCTTACAAATCCTCCCTTTCGATCAGCCAGCAACAGGCTGGCAAGTCGACATTTGCGCTCTAACCTCCCCCCACGCGAATCAGCCCGTTATTTGCAGCTGTGATGACGAATCGGTAATAGCCGAGCTGGCCATTTACCCGCACTCTTGATCCGCCAACCCAATAAAGAACGGGCGACGCACCGCACCGCCGGCGCAGTCCCCGCACCAGGAACCTACGGAAGGAGCCTTGTCACGGGGAAAAAGGAAGTCAACGGCGCCGGTCACGGCCAACTTCCGCCCACTTAAATCAATTAATTCCTTTTATTAGAAAGTTGCTTCGAGTGAGGCATTCACTCTTATTGATCAATTTTGGCCGCTGTTCGCCGAAAGGAGCAACTACGCCCAAATAAAACTCAAACTAAAAGTTTTATCAGGCACGCTCATATTCAAAAAACAGCAAACTTAAAATAATTAAAATTACACTTGTTAATCACTGTTGCGCTGTATTAGTTTTTCCTCGCCGAGTTTGAAATTCGTACTTCAACCCGGAGCACACCCAGCCCAACACCTGCAGCCGCGGTGCCTCGGCATGGGGTCACACCGTACAACGCCAATATGCAACTTGACACTTAACTATCTGCAAAGACGGGTAACCACTCGCCGCCTGACGATCACCAAGTTACTAAAACACTGATTACGCCGTTGAAAGAGCCGTTACATTTCATATCAATGATAAAGGACATCATGATGCCCAATAAGAACCAACTCGCCCTGAAAAAAGCTGAACTGAGTGTTCATCCGATCTTTTCCGAAATCAGTTCGTTATCGGTCTTGCAGCGTTTCATGGAAACCCACGTATTCGCCGTGTGGGATTTCATGTCGCTGACCAAACGCCTGCAGCAGGAACTGACCTGCACCCGATTACCCTGGCTGCCACCGCGTGACCCGCACGCCGCACGGTTGATCAACGAAATCGTGCTCGGTGAGGAATCCGATGATCGCTTGGCCGACGGTCACTACAGCCACTTCGAACTGTACCTGGATGCGATGCGCGAGATCGGCGCGAGCACCACGGCGGTGGAGCGCTTTGTCGCCCTGCAACAGGAAGGCGTGAGCTATGACGTGGCGCTGCAAAGCGTCGAGATCGAACCGGCGGCGGCGCAGTTCGTTCGCGACACCTTGCGCATTGCCCTGCATGCGCCGGGACACAGCGTGGCAGCGGCGTTTCTGCATGGACGCGAGAGCGTAATCCCGACCATGTTCCAGCGCATTCTCGATGACTGGGGCATCGGTATCGAGCAGGCGCCGACCTTTCGCTATTACCTGGAACGGCACATCGAAGTCGACTCAGAGGACCACGGCCCGGCGGCGGAACAGTTGCTCGATCGTCTGGTCGATGGCGACCCGCAGCGTGAAGCCGAGGTTTACGCCAGCGCCATCGCCGCCGTCGAAAGCCGCATCGCCCTATGGGACGGCCTGCGCCTGAGCATGCGCGAGCCATTGGCGGAGGTGGCCCAATGAACGCCGCCGACTATCAATCGTTTGCCGAAACCTGGGAGAGCCGCGCGACCATCCGCACCCGTCCGCGTCGGCTGCTGGAGGACGACGAGCGACTGATTTATCCACTCAGTCGCCAACCGCTGGTGCTCAGCGAAACCTTCCTGCGCGAATGCCCGCAACAACGGGATTTCGCCTTGGTGCAGACGCTGTACAAGTTCATCAACGACGTGGTGATTTTCGAGACCGAGATCGTCGACAAGACCGCGCGCAGCATCGCCAAGAATCGCTTCGCCGTGGCCTTCCCGTTTGCCTGTCGTTACGACGCGATGACCGTGGTGGTTGACGAGGATTACCACGCGCTGGTGGCGATGGATTTCATGCAGCAGACAGTGGCCATGACCGGCATCGAACCGATTCAGTTGCCCGACGAAATCGAACTCAGCCGCGCCATTCCCGCCGCTGTCGCGCTGGCCCCGGAACATTTGCGCAGCGCCGTGGAACTGATCTGTGTGGCCATCGCTGAAAACACCGTGACCGGCGATGTCGCAGCGTTTGCCCGAGACGACACGGTCAAGCCGTCGATCAAAGGCCTGATGGCCGACCACTTGCTCGACGAGGGTCGTCATTCGAGTTTCTGGGCGCGGATGGTGCGGATTTACTGGCACACCGCCAACGATGCTGATCGCGAAACCATCGCGCAGATCCTGCCGGTGTTCATCGGCCACTACCTGACCAACGACATTCAGAAGTCCTTCGACCTGCGCCTGATCGACGCGCTGCCGGTCAGCGAAACCACACGGCGCTCGCTCCGAGAGGAAATGGCCGGGCTGGCTTTCCCGATCAATAGCCATCACCCGCTGGTGGCCAACATCGTCAAGTTCTTCCACAACAGCTCGCTGCTCGACACACCGTGCGTGCAGCACGCCCTGCGCGACTACCTGGTTTAAGGAGGCCGACATGAAACGTCTCGACATTTTGCTGATTGGCGCCAGCCAGGCCATGACCAACCTGGCGCAGGAACTGGAACAACACGGCCACTCATTGCAGCGCAGCGCTGCGGGTGCGTCGACGGTGGATCTGATCATTGACGATGGCTTCATCGGCGCTGGCGATCGCTGCGCCATCCCGCACTTGCATCTGCGCCTGGCCGTCGGCGCGCAAAGCGCTGCGGGTCTGCCGACCCTCGATCTGCTGTGCTTCCTCGGCTCGTCACTGATCAGCCGTGTACCGATTGGCGATGAGCCGTCCGGCAACGGTCAGGCACTGCGACAACGGGTGCTGACGCACATCGTCGACGAAGTGGCTTTGCTGGTCAGCCGCTTCTCCCGCGACACGGAATATTTTCAGCAGGCCGCGTTGCTGAAGACGCCGGATTTCGAACGGATGGAAAACCTGCTGTTCCTCGACAGCCTGGCTTACGTCCATCGCCTCAACGACACAGCGAATCCGGCGTTGCTGAAGCAGGCGCAGGTTCCAGTCATCGAGCGTCTGCAACAGAGCTTGATCCGCCACGCCGACCGACCGGCGCTGCACCTTGCCGAGCAGTCGATCAGCTACGCCCAGTTACACGCCCACAGCCGTGCGATTCAACAGTGTTTGCTGCCGTTGCTGGAGCAGCATCCGCAGCCATGGGTGGTTGGTATTTGCCTGCCGAAAAGTCCGGTGCTGTTCGCTTCGATTCTGGCGATTCTGGGAAGTGGTGCGGTGTACCTGCCGCTGGAACCGAGTCATCCGCTGCAGCGCCAGCAATACATTCTGCACAACGCCGGCGCATTGTTGTTGCTGCACGACGGCGAGCATCCGCTGAGCGAAACGATGGCGGGGCTCGACGTCAGTGCCATCGACAGCACCGACGCCGATCTCGGCCAACCGTTGATGCGCCAACGCCCTAACCTTGAGGCGGCGTGCATGGCGCTCTACACCTCGGGCACCACCGGCCATCCCAAAGGTGTGCTGCTCAGTCAGGCCAACCTCGCACACTTCACCGCGTGGTACACCGATTACGTGCAGCTACAGGCTGAAAGTCGCGCGCTGCAGTTCTCTTCGCTGAGCTTCGACTCGTCGTTGATCGATATCTTTCCGACCCTGCTCGCCGGCGCCGAACTGGTGGTGCCCGACGACACGCAACGGCGCGATCCGCTGCAACTGGTCGCGCTGATCCGTCGTCGGCAACTGACCCACGCGTTCCTGCCGCCGGCGTTGTTGAGCATCCTGCCGCTGGAACAACTCGAAGGCGTGCAAGTAATGACCGGTGGCGATGTCTGCGAGCCGTTCGTGATCGAGCAACTGACCCGCCGGGGCACCCTGCACAACCTTTACGGCCCGACCGAAGCCACGGTGCTGATCACCGCGCGGCAGCTCAAACCGGGTGACAGCAATCGCAGTCTGGGCGCACCGATTGCCAACAGTCAGGTGCTGATTCTCGACGACGATCTGCAGCCGGTGGAGGAGCAAACCGTTGGCGAGTTGTTCATCGTCGGCCCCGGTGTCTGCCTCGGCTACCTCAACAATCTGCAGCAAACCGCCGAGCGTTATCTGACCCTGAATCTGCCCGACGACCAAACCCTGCGCGCCTACCGCAGCGGCGATATGGCCAAGTGGGGCGAGCACGGCATCGAGCTGTGCGGACGGCGCGACAATCAGGTGAAGATCCGTGGTTTTCGGGTCGAGCCGGAAGAGATCGAACGCTGCTTGCGCGAGAGCCAGTTGTACCGGCAGATCGCGGTCATGATCGACCCTCAGCGGCGGATTCTGGCGTTCCTCGCACAGCCGCAATCCGCTGATTCACGCGAAGCATTGAAGGCGCACGCCCAGCAGTTTTTACCGGACTACATGCAACCCGTGGCGTGGACCGAGCTGCCGGGCATGCCCTTCGCCAGCAACGGCAAAGTCGACCGCAAAGCGCTGCTGGAGCTGCCGGTGAGCGTGCAGGACAGCGGCCCGAAATGTCTGCCCGCGAATGCTGATGAGGCGCTGCTGCTGGAGATCTGGGCGGAATTGCTGGAGTTGCCCGCCAGCGACATTTCAACCGACGAGAGCTTCTTCAATCTCGGTGGCCATTCGATTCTGCTGTCGCGGATGCTCCTGCGTTTACGTGAAGAATTTGGCCGCAGCATTTCGATCAACCGCTTCATCGAACTGCCGACGATCAGCAAACTGGCGACGCTGGTGCGCGGCACCGATGACAGCGCCGTGCTTAGCGCTCAAGCGATGACCGATGCCGAGCGAACGCTGGACATCGAACCACTGCCGATCAGCCGCATGGGCGATGTGCACAAGGTCATCGTCACCGGCGCCAACAGCTTTGTCGGCGTGCACATCGTCGAGGCGTTGCTCGGTTGGGGCGCCAGCGAGGTCGCGTGTCTGGTGCGCGATGGCGGCGGAAAAACGGCGGCGCAGCGCTTCGCCGAGTCACTGCGGGAAAACCGTCTGGAGCATCTGGATCTGAGTCGTGTGCGGGTTTATTCCGCCGATATTTCGCGTCCGCAATTGGGCCTGAACGACGACGATTATCAACGCCTCGATCGCGAGTTCGGCGCGCTGGTGCACAACGCCGCGAACGTCAATCACGTGCTCGATTACGAGTCGCTGGCGGCGGACAACGTCGAGCCGATTTTTGCCCTGCTGCGCCTGTGTGAAGGGCAGAGCAAAAAGGTTTTCAATTTCGTCTCGACGCTGTCGGCTTCCAGCACCGTGGATGACGCCGGCCAAGTGCTGGAACTGCCCGCCGCATCGACGCCGCCGATCTACATTCGCAACGGCTACAACCTGTCGAAATGGGTCGGCGAACGCATCCTCGAACGGGCCCGGGAGCGTGGCGTGCGGGTCAATCTGTATCGCCCAGGCAACATCAGTTTCAACAGTCTGAGCGGCGTTTGTCAGCCGCATAAAAACCGTTTGATGCTGATGCTCAAAGGCTCGATTCAGCTCGGTCAGGTCCCGGCGTTCGCGCTGAATTTCGACCTGATGCCGGTGGACTTTCTCGCCCGCTTCATTGCCTTCCACGCCAGCCGTTATTCACCGCAGCGCGCGGTGTTCAACCTGCACAACCCCGAGCCTTTGAGCTGGGACGCCTATGTCGCTTCATTCCGCGAAACCGGCAGCGAGTTCGCGCTGGTCAGCGTCGCTGACTGGCAGCAGCAACTGGGCCGCGTCGACGCCGATAACGCGCTGTTCGGCGTGCTCGGTTTCTACCTCAACGGCTTCGAGGAAGACATCGGCGACATCTCGCTGATTGGGCACGCCAACGCTGAGGCTGGCGTGCAGCAGATGGGCGCACATTACCCGCAGAAATCCCCGGCGCTGCTGCGTCGCGGCTGCGACTACCTGAAAGAAATCAACTTCATCTGACTCAACCACAAGGAGCAACACCATGAGCACTCTGCAACCGGACACCCTGATCAAAAACCCGCAAGGCTGCCACGTTGTGTCGTCGGTGGAAGTGCCGGCGGATGCCGCGCAAGTCTGGGCGGTGGTCGGCAACTTCAGCGGTTTCGACCGCTTCATTCCAGCGCTGTCGCACATCGAAATGACCGGTGAGGGCGTGTCTTCACTGCGCAAGAAATTTTTCAAGGATGGCAACGTGGTGGTCGAGCAACTCAACTCCCGGGATGAGCAGGCGCGGAGCATGACCTGGACGACGATTTACAACACGTTGGGGGTGGCAAATCTGTGGGCGGCGATGGATGTGAAATCGCTGGACGAAGGCAAATCCCGGGCGACCTGGACGATCATTGCCGAGCCGGCTTCGCGCGGCGAGGAAGCGCTGCCGGGGTTCAAGGATTTTGTGCAGGGGTTTGCGGATGATGCGATGGGGAATGTGCTGAAGCTGTTTGTTTAAGGCTTCGGATTTGCGGTGAATGTCACACCGCTTTCGCGAGCAGGCTCGCTCCCACATTTCGATTGCATTCCTTCTATAGGAATGCAATCACCCTGTGGGAGCGAGCCTGCTCGCGAAGAACGATAACGCGGTCAGATCTTGAAGCTGTCGACCAATTGCTTCAGCCGGTTAGCCTGCTGCGACAACGCATCACAATCCTTCAACGTTTCATTGAGGTTGGCCACGCTCTGCTGGTTCAGCATATTGATCTGGTTAACGTCGACGTTGAGGGTTTCCACCACCGCCGTCTGCTCTTCCGTCGCCGCTGCGACCGACTGGTTCATGCCATCGATTTCGCCGATGCGCTGGGTCACGCTGACCAGACGCAAACCGGCCTGATTGGCCACTTCCACGCTTTGCTCGCTGGACGCCTGACTGGCGCTCATCGTGCTCACCGCTTCACGCGAACCGACTTGCAGGGAAGTGATCATCTTGTGAATCTCTTCCGCCGATTCCTGGGTGCGGTGCGCAAGGTTACGCACCTCGTCCGCGACCACGGCAAACCCACGACCTGCTTCACCGGCACGCGCTGCTTCAATCGCCGCATTGAGCGCCAACAGGTTGGTCTGCTGCGAGATGCCTTTGATCACATCGAGGATGTGGCCGATGTTGTCGGTGCTGGCGTTCAGGGTTTCGATCTGCGTGCACGACAGGCTGATCTTCTGCGACAGCTCGGTCATCGCCAGAATGGTCTGTTCCACCACCTGACGCCCATCATCGGCCTGCTCGCTGGCGCCGCTGGCGTGCTGCGAAGCATCGGCGGCGTTTCGGGCGATTTCCTGAGTGGCAGCGCCCAGTTCGTTGATCGCGGCTGCGACACTGTTGGTACGCGCGCTTTGTTCGTCGGAGCCGACGATCGAGGCGTTGGACGAAGCCATCACGCGTTGCGACAGATCATGCACCTGGCGGGTCGCCGAGGACACTTCGGAAATCGACGCATGAATTCGCTCAACGAACTGGTTGAACGCGCTGCCCAACTCGCCGAATTCGTCTTTGCTCTCAACCACGAGACGGCGGGTCAGATCACCTTCGCCCTGAGCGATGTCTTTCATCGCACGGCCCATGGTGGTCAGTGGACGCATCAACACGTTGATCAACAAGCTCAGCAGCAGGGCAATCGCGCCGACAGCGACGAACATCGCAATCAGTGCCGAGGTGCGGAATTGGCTGAGTGCGGCGTAGGCCTTTTCGCGATCAATCGACAGACCGATGTACCACTGCGCATTCGGCAGATCGCTGACCGGAGTGAACGACAGAATGCGTTCCTCGCCGTTGAGCACGACGTTCTGGTTGCCCTTCTCGATGCGTACGTTGGTGTTCGGGTAGATGTCTTTCAGATTTTTCATCACCTGATCTTTGTCCGGGCTGACGATCACCTGACCGTCGGCGCTGACCAGGAACGCATGGCCGAGGCCACCGAAGTCCACCGAGTTAATGATCTTCACCAGGGTTTCCAGGCTCAGGTCACCGCCGACGACGCCGAGCAGCTCGCCGTTCTTTTTCACCGGCATGGCGATGGTCACCACCAGACCACCGACAGCGGCCATGTACGGCGGCGTCAGCATGGTTTTATCAGCTGCGACAGCTTGCTTGTACCAAGGGCGCTGACGCGGATCGTAGCCGTCCGGCATCTTCGCGTCTGGGCGCTGGGTGAACACACCGTTGGCCTGGCCGACGTAAGTGAACTGGAAATTCGAGGTGAACGCCGGCTGATCGACCAGACCCGGGAAATCGGCGTCCTTGCCCTGATGGGCGACGTTTTGCGCGAGGTTTTCCAACACCAGAATCCGCCCGCTCATCCAGTTCTGCACGCTGCTGGCGGTCAGATCACCGGCCTGCTGGACAGAGGACTGCAGATTCTGGCGAATGGTGTTTCGCTGCAGATAATCGTTGTAGAGGGTGAACAGCGCGAACGCCAGGACCACGACGCCCGAGGCGGCCAACAAGATTTTATGGCTGAACTTGAGATTCATTTCATGGGACTTCTTATGCCAAAAGTGGGGATGCGTTCCGGATGCAACATTCCATGTACAGCGCAGGCAGCGTTCTTCTGGCCGCTCTACTTTGGTGCACGCATGTCTCACCAGTCTGTCGGCATCTGTGGGAGAAATCTTAGGGCTGCGCAGGAAATGGATGGCATTAGTGAAAGATTCCCGCCGAACGGTGCGGTAGAGCGGTCGGTACAGGATTTTTTATGACCGTTGTAGGAGTGGCAGTTGCAAATTGTGTAACCCTTGCTGACAATGCGACTAATTATCATTTGTGACGTTCGCGTTCATGTCATCACCTGAACTTGCAGTACAGGCGCTTTACAGTAGTCATCACGGCTGGCTTAACGCTTGGCTGCGCGCGCGGTTGGGCAATGCAGCGGATGCCGCCGACCTGGCACAGGACACGTTCGTGCGTCTGCTGCAACGCACCGAACGCCTCGAACTCACCGCGCCTCGCGCTTTTCTGCGCACCGTCGCTCGCGGCTTGGTGATTGATCATTGGCGTCGCGAGGAAATCGAACGCGCCTATCTGGAGACCATCGCGCATTTGCCCGAAGCTGAAACGCCGAGTGCCGAATCACGGGCACTGGTGATCGAACTGCTGGAAAGCATTTCGCGCATGCTTGAAGGACTGAAGCCGAAAGTGCGTCAGGCATTTCTCTTGGCACAGTGCGAAGGTTTGACCCACAAGCAGATCGCCGAACGGATGGGATTATCGCTGCGTTCAGTGGAACGCTACGTCGCCGATGCGTTGTATCACTGCTACGTGCTGCGGTACGCAAGCTGATGCCTGTGGATAACCTTTCTCTCGGCCGTCGCAACGAGCCACAGCAGCAAGTGGTCAAGCAAGCCATCCACTGGCTGCTGCGCCTGCGTAACAACCATGGCAATGCGCGTTTGAATCGCCAGTGCGAGCAGTGGCGCGCCGAACACCATGAACATGAACTGGCATGGCAACGCGTGCAGTCGCTGCAAGCCGAGCTGAGCAATAACCTGCGCGCGGTGCCCGGTGCGCAAGTGGCGTTCAATACCCTGGAAAACAGCGCGCAGGGTCTGGGTCGGCGACAGGCTTTGAAATTGTTGTCTGGCGCATTACTGATGGGCTCCGCGGCCTGGCTGGCGAAAGACACTGCCGCGTGGCAGCAGTGGAGCGCCGATTACGCCACGGCCACTGGCGAGAGACGCGGCTTCCAGCTACCGGATGGCACGCGCATCGAACTCAACACCGCCAGCGCTGTGGATCTCGATTACACCGCGCAACAGCGGCTGATCAAGCTGACCCGTGGCGAAATTATCGTCAGCTGTGGCGGTGCGGATGAGGGCTCGGCCTTCGAACGGTCGTTGCGCGTGCAAAGTCGCCATGGCACCTACGAACCGCAGGGCGCGCGATTCATTCTGCGTCAGGACAGCAATTGCACACGACTCAGCGTCACCAGCGGAAGCGTGGCTATTCATTCCGCTGGTTCAACGATCGAGGCGCAGGCTGGGCAGAGCTATCTCATCGATCACCATCAAGTGCGCGTGGCACCGTCACTGGATATGGATGTCGGTGCTTGGGTCGATGGGTTGATCGTCACGCGCAATATGCGTCTGGGCGATTTCCTGGGCGAAGTCGGACGCTATCGCCAGGGCTTTCTGACCTGCGCCTCGGATATTTCCGACTTGCGCCTGTCTGGCGTGTTTCGCCTCGAAGACACCGACAAGCTGCTTTCCATCTTGCCGCAGACCTTGCCGGTGCAATTACGCTACCGCACCCGCTGGTGGGTGACTCTGGAACGTGTCGTCTGAAATTATTTTGGCGGGTTTTCGCAGCCAGTCCGGCTTAGTCAGTAAGCACTTCAACTCAAGCGTTTGCGACTTCCTACGGAAACCTACAATGACTGTCCGCGCCACCTGTAAGCATTCTCCGAATTTCACCTGCGAATCGCGCCTGTTGCGCCATGCCGTTCGAGCGGCTCTGTTAACGACCGCGCTGGGCGTGGCGGTACTGCCGAGCCTGAGCGTCGCCGCCGGCGTCGTTAACAGCGAGGTCGGTCATCGTTACAACATTGCCGCCGGTCCGTTGGGTGAAGCGCTGAATCAGTTTGCCCGTCAGGCTGGCATCACCTTGGCGATGACTCCGCAGCAGACGCAGGGCCGGCAATCGCCGGGCGTGCAGGGAGAGTACTCGACCGATCAGGCACTGAGTCATCTGCTCGGTGGCTCCGGACTGGAAGCGGTCAGTCAGGATGGCAGCAGCTATACCCTGCGGCCGATCGCGGAAAGCGAAGCGCTGGCCCTGCCGACCACCGACATCAAAGGCTTTGCCCTTGGCAACGCGCTGGGCAGCATGGACGGCTACAACGCCACGCACAGCCAGATCGCCACCAAAACCAGTACCGCGCTGCTGGAAACCTCACAAAGCGTATCTGTGGTCACTCGCGAGCAGATGGACGACCAAGGCTCACAGACGGTCTCGCAGGCGATGCGCTACACCCCCGGTGTGCTGACCAATCCTTATGGCGCGACTCACCGTTATGACTACGTGGCGATGCGCGGCTTCAATGACGGCTCGGTGGACAACATTTACCTCGACGGGCTCAAGTCGATGGGCGACAGCGGAACCTACAGCACCATGCAGGTCGACCCGTATTTCCTCGAGCGCGTGGACATTCTCAAAGGCCCGTCGTCGGTTCTCTACGGTCGTAGTTCGCCCGGTGGCCTGGTGGCGCTGACCAGCAAAAAGCCGCTGTACGAGGCTTACCATCAAGTGCAGGCCACGGTCGGCACGCAGGGTCAACGCGGCGTCGGTTTTGACTTCAGCGGCCCGGTCGATGACGACAAGCGCATCGCCTATCGTCTGACCGGGTTGTCGGATCAGTCCGACACGCAGTTCGACCACAACAAGGAGAAGCGCTTCGCCCTCGCACCGACGCTGAGCATCGATTTCAGCGAAGACACGTCGCTGACCTTACAGGCTTATCTGCAACACGATCCGGACGGTGGTTATCACGGTGGTGTGCCGGCTGATGGCACGATTCATCAGCGCAATGGCAACCGCATCTCACCGCACTTCTTCGAAGGCGAGCCGGGGATTGACGGCTATTCCCGCGATCAGCAGTCGTTCGGTTATCAGTTTGAGCATCGCTTCAACGACGTCTTCACCGCGCGGCAGAACTTCCGCTACCTCGATTCCAAAGTGAATATGGATCAGGTCTACGCCTATGGCTGGACCACGCCAACCAGCAACGAGCTGAACCGTTATTACACCGGCGGTGACGAGCGTCTGCATGCATTCATCGTCGACAACATGCTCCAGGCTGAATTCTTTACCGGTGCGACCAAGCATACGGTGCTGATGGGCGCCGATTACCAACGGCGCAAGACCGTGGTTGACTGGACCAGTGGCGGGCTCGCACCGATCAATGCGTTCAATCCGGTGTACGGCAATTCG
Source organism: Pseudomonas sp. WC2 (assembly GCF_050586545.1). Classification (NCBI taxonomy): domain Bacteria; kingdom Pseudomonadati; phylum Pseudomonadota; class Gammaproteobacteria; order Pseudomonadales; family Pseudomonadaceae; genus Pseudomonas; species Pseudomonas sp. WC2. Next base: position 20,986 of record NZ_JBOBDR010000032.1, read on the forward strand.
GCGATCGATATGTACGGCGATACGAGCTACCTGCGACGCCTTGAGCAGACAGGTGTGTATCTGCAAGACCTGATCGAGATGGACAAGTGGCGCTTCTCGCTGGGTCTGCGTCAGGACTGGGTCGAGACCTCCGATGAAAACCGCATCGCCGAAGCGGGGCGCCCTGAGGGCACCGAGATCAATGATCGCCGCACCAAACTCACTGGCCGCGCTGGCGCGCTGTACCTGTTTGATAACGGTCTCGCGCCCTATGTCAGCTACTCCGAATCGTTTAACCCCAATTCATATGCCGACAGCGCCGGGAATCCTCTGGCACCTACCGACGGCACGCAGTGGGAAGTCGGCCTGAAGTATCAGCCGCCGGGTACTGACAATCTGTTTACCGCTTCGCTGTTCCGTATCGACCAAGAGAACCTGGCGACCAAACTACCGCAGGAAAACTTCTATCGCGCTGTAGGCGCTGTTCGTTCGCAAGGTCTGGAACTGGAAGCGCACATGCAACTGACCGACAACCTCAAAGTTCTCGGCAGCTACACCTTCACCGACATCGAGTATTCGAAGTCGATGGTCAGCACGTTGAGCACGCCGACAGACGTGATCGAGAACAAGGGCAACTCGCCGACGCAGGCACCGCGGCACATGGCGTCTTTATGGGCGGACTACAAGTTCGACAGTGCAGTGCTCGATGGCCTGCGCCTGGGCGGTGGTGTGCGTTATGTCGGATACAGTTGGGCAGATGCAGAAAACACTTTGAAGGTGCCCTCCTATACGTTGTTCGACGCCTCGATTGGTTATGACTTGGGCAAAGTTGGATTGAAGGGCGTCGACGTACGTCTGAATGCGAACAACCTGACCAATGAATCCTACGTCGCCTCCTGCGCCAGTCTGAACTTCTGCTACATGGGCGAAGAGCGCAACGTGGCGGCGACGGTCAGCTACCAGTTCTAATTCTTTGTTGTGGGCATAAAAAAGCCAGCCTCTGACATTCAGAGGCTGGCTTTGTCGTTTCTGCGGGGAAATTCTCATGCGTTCGTTTCTGGTTTTATTGCATCGATATATCGGTCTGGCCACAGCAGTGTTTTTGCTGTTGGCCGGGATTACCGGAAGTCTTCTGGCGTTCAACCATGAGTTGGATGAATGGTTGAATCCAGCGTTTTATTCGGCTTCTGCGCAAGGCCCGCGGCTGCCACCGGGCGAGTTGGTTGATGCGGTGCAATCTGCCCATCCAAAGCTGCAGGTCTGGTACATGGAGTATCCGCATGAGGCGGGACATACGGCGATGCTGGCAGCGGTGCCGCGCAATGATCCGGCGACCGGAAAGCCGTTCGAGGAGCGTAATCAGGTGTTTTATCTGGATCCGGTGAGTGCTGAGCAAACGGGTCAGCGTTACTGGGGCGAGTGCTGTTTTCAGCGGGAGAATTTTGTCCCCTTCATTCTCGAGTTCCATTACAACCTGACATTGCCGGGCAATTGGGGATTGTGGCTGATGGGCTTGGTGGCCATCGCCTGGGTGATCGATTGCTTTGTCGCTTTGTGGCTGACATTGCCGCGTGGGAAGCCGTTCTGGAAGAAGTGGTCGACGGCCTGGAAGATCAAAGGCGGGCATGCTTATCGGCTGAACTTCGATCTGCATCGTGCGGGAGGATTATGGTTATGGCTGCTGTTGTTACCGATCGCTGTGAGCAGTGTGGCGATGAACTTGCCCAGTCAGGTGTTCAAACCAGCGGTATCGTTGTTTTCACCGATTGAACCGAGCGTCTATGAGGCTCGAGGGCGAATACCTGCTGGTGATCTTGGGGTGACGCAGTTGAGTTACCAGCAAGCGTATGAAAGGGCACTACAGGAGGGGAAAAGGTTAGGACTGACCGCAGCGATCGGGGAGTTGTATTACAGCTTTGAGTACAACTTTTACGGTGCAGGGTTTGGTCAGCATGACACCGACGCACATGGCAAATCCTGGTTGTTCTTTCATGGTACGGACGGACGATTGCTCGGGCAGGAGATTGCAGGACAGGGGACGTTGGGGGAGCAATTCTACCGGTTGCAGTTACCGATACACGGAGGGCGGATCATTGGGGTTACCGGACAGGTGATGATCGCGGTGTTAGGTCTTTTGATTGCGGGTTTGTCGGGGATTGGCGTCTACATCTGGTGGCGCAAATGGCAGGCTCGACGCATCAGCAAGGCACGCAAAGTGGTTTGATGGTTGGTTTTAGTAGGCGCTGAAATGACAAAACCCCTGTCTGCGTTAGCAGACAGGGGTTTCGGAATTTAATCTTGACGATGACCTACTCTCACATGGGGAAACCCCACACTACCATCGGCGATGCATCGTTTCACTACTGAGTTCGGGATGGGATCAGGTGGTTCCAACGCTCTATGGTCGTCAAGAAATTCTGTAACTGACCCGTCAACACGGTAACAAGCCAGTAAAAACGGATGTTTCTACT
>NZ_JBOBDR010000033.1:0-19633 GCF_050586545.1 Pseudomonas sp. WC2
TTCGGGAGTAAGTCTTGGGGTTTTTGAGCGCCTGCTCGCGAAGACGGTATTACGGCCACCACAAAACTCAGCGGCGCTCCTGATTCCTCGGCCAACTCAAACTGAAACAAGCCCCACCGAGACTCTTGCTCTTGCCAATAATCGCTCGCCCGTCATGCCAGTGAATGATCCGCCGCACAATCGACAGTCCCAGACCATGTCCACCCGACGCCCGCGTACGGCTGTCGTCCAGCCGCAGAAACGGCGTGAAGATCCGCTCCCACGCCACTTCCGGCACGCCCGGTCCGTCATCCTCGACATCCACCCGACAGCGTAACTGCCCGACCTGATAACTCACCGTTACCTTCGAACGCGCATGGCGCATGGCATTGCTCACCAGGTTCTGTAACGCACGGTGCAGGTAACGCGGCTCGGCCTCGACCCAGGCATCGTCGTTGTCCGCCGCCGACAGGCACAACCCGCGCTGCACCGTAACCTCCGCGCGCAGCGGCGCCAGCTCTTCGATGACTTGATTGACCAGCGCATCAAGGTCAATGCGCTGGAAGGTCAGCGCCGGCGAGCCCTGTTCGAGTCGCGCGTAGGTGAGCATTTCGTCGACCAATTTATCGAGGTCTTCAATGTCGTGATCCATGCCTTCGCGGTATTTTTCCAGCGCTTGCGGGGTGGTCGCCGAACCGATCATTTCCAGACCGAAACGCAGGCGCGCCACTGGCGTGCGCAACTCGTGGGAGACCGCGCGCACCAGTTCACGCTGAATCGCCAGCAACTGCTGCAAGTGCTCGGCCATGCCGTTGAACGCCGAGGCGAGGCGCCCGACCGAATCGGCACCGCGCGCCGGCACGCGGGTTTCCAGGCTGCCCTTGGCGATGCGCGTGGCCGCCGCTTCGAGGCCGCGCAAACGCCGTTCGAGTTGACGCACCAACAGATAAACAATCAACCCGATCAGGCTCAACCCGAGCGCGGCGATCAACACCAGCCACTCCGGCGGATAGGGGTTCATTTGATACAGCGGGCCGATCTCCAGCACCCACGGCGTGCCGACCATGCCGGCAAATACGCGGATCGAATCACCGCCCTTGCCCAGCGCCATCACCGTGTCGCCTTCTGACACGCGCCGACTCTGATCTTCGTCCATGTCGGCGTCATTTACGGTGACCAGACGCAGATCAAAACCGAAACCCTTCTCTTCCTTTATCTGCGCCAGACGTTTGGGTTGCTCGCCGACGGGCACGCGCACCAGTTCATCGGCGAGCAAATAAATGGTCGCGCGGGCCAGTTGTTCGCTGATCTGCTGCACCTCGCCAGTCAGAACAAGTTGTTCCTTGTCGCTGACCATTCGATAGACCTTGGCCGCGTGCGGGCCGGTCTGCTCGACCAAGGCCTGACCGCGTTGTACACGGGTGCGTTGGGACAGGTCGAGATCGGTTTCGGAGACCTTTTTCAGCGCCAGCGGAATCCCCAGCAACCGCTCCCACACCAGCAGCGCCCGATGGCGTTCGGTTTCGTTCATCGGTTGCAGGTTGCTGGCCATCAGCGAGAACGTCCCGTGGGCCAAGCGCTCGCGATACTGCTCGCTGCGCACCTGATTGAGCAGGTTCAGCGCCAGCACACCGAGCACCGCCACCAGAATAATCGCGGCGCACATGCCGCCATAGATGCGCAGGAAGATCGAATTCACAGCGGCAGATCGACGCAGGCTTCGGGGACAAACAAATAGCCTTTGCTGCGCACGGTTTTGATCAAGCGTGGATGGTCCGGGTCGTCGCCGATTTTTGGACGGATGCGCGAGATGCGCACATCGATCGAACGGTCTTGGCCGTCGTAGCCGATGCCGCGCAGGGCGGTGAAGATTTCTTCGCGGGACAAAATCCGTCCGGCGTTGGAGACCAGCAGCCAAAGCAGGTCGAATTCGGCGCTGGTCAGTTCGATGCCGTTGTCACTTAACCAGGCTTCGCGCAACGCATTGTCGACCACCAACGGGCCGAACTGCAGGCGGCGGGATTTTTCGCCGACCGGTTCGGTGCTGTCGCTGCGCCGCAGCAACGCTTGAATCCGTGCGAGCAACAACCGCGGGCGCACCGGTTTGCAGACGTAATCGTCGGCGCCAAGGTCGAGGCCTTGAATCTGATCGGCGTCATCGGTGCGCGCCGTGAGCATCAGGATCGGCCCCTCGTAGCGGTCACGGACCTTGCGGCAGATGCTCAAGCCATCTTCACCGGGCAGCATCAAATCGAGGATCACCAGATCCGGCTGGTCCTTGATGATCCGCGCCGCCGCCAGCGCACCGTTGCCTTCTATATCCACACGCAATCCATTGGCTTGCAGGTAATCGCGCGTGAGTTCGGCCAGTCGCTGGTCATCCTCGACGATCAATACCTGCCAGGCTTGTTGCTCCACCGGTGACCTCTGCTTTCTGTTTTTTATTGATAAAGGAAGAACCGTCTGCGCCACAGTGCGCAGATCCTCCCGTCCATTTGTCATGTTTAAGGAGGATAAGAATGCGTACGAACAGGCCGATTGTATAAACGGCGTACAGCCAGAACACAAGTCGGTAAATGCGTTCGGACAAGGCGGTTTTTTGTGGTAGGGTTCGCGCCCTTAAAAATCCGCTGAAGCGTTTTTTCCTGCTGAAAAATCGATGACAAACGGTCTAGGTCAGCAGGTCCGCGGCCTACACGCTTGTTCGCTGTTTAACACACAATTTACGCACAGGTTTATCCACAGGCAGAACGTTGCAAGGCCCCTCAAAACGCATTATCTTGTAGCACGGCGCAAGGCGAGACCCTACATATAGGGTTTTCCACTTAAACGCCCAACCACATTTAGGACCTGAAACTCAAGTGCTTTATTGCCAGTTTCCGGTTGAACCAAGCAAGTTTTTCAAAGCCCAAACCGCACTTGCGGATGGCACCGTTTTTTAGCTCGGAAACGACCGAAACGGTACGGGTGTTGCAGTCATTACTGTCACCCAAGAAGGAATCCGGCTCGAGCCCTGGCTCGCGGCCAAAGACTTCGGCAAGGATGCGGCGTCATTAGCCTTTTTCCTACTGGTCCGAAGTTGTTATGCCCGACTCCCGTCGGTTGTAGTGCTTCTGGCCAGAACGGTGGGCACCACGATGGTGCCCAAACAAACATAGAGAATGTGGAGATCACCCCCCATGCAAACCGACACAACTCGCGAGAACCCGCAGGGTACCTTGCCGCAGGCCGCCGATTCGACTTCGGATCTGGCAGCCACCGCGCCTGGTCAACTGCGTGTGATCAAGCGTAATGGCACTGTCGTTCCTTACACCGATGACAAGATCACCGTCGCTATCACCAAAGCGTTCCTCGCAGTTGAAGGCGGCACCGCTGCCGCTTCGTCGCGAATCCATGACACCGTGGCCCGCCTGACCGAACAGGTCACCGCGACCTTCAAGCGTCGCATGCCATCGGGCGGCACCATTCACATCGAAGAAATCCAGGACCAGGTTGAACTGGCCCTGATGCGTGCCGGCGAGCAGAAAGTGGCGCGCGACTACGTGATCTACCGTGACGGTCGTTCGAAAGAACGCGCTGCCCACGCCCCGGCCGAAGAAGCAGTCAACGCGCACCCGTCGATCCGCATCACCCGTGCTGACGGCAGCCTCGCGCCGCTGGACATGGGTCGTCTGAACACCATCGTCACCGAGGCCTGCGAAGGTCTGGAAGAAGTCGACGGCGACCTGATTCAGCGCGAAACCCTGAAAAACCTCTACGACGGCGTGGCCCTGACCGACGTCAACACCGCTTTGGTGATGACCGCCCGTACGTTGGTTGAGCGTGAGCCGAACTACTCGTTCGTGACCGCCCGCCTGCTGATGGACACCCTGCGTGCCGAAGGCCTGGGCTTCCTCGGTGTGGCCGAAAGCGCCACTCACCACGAAATGGTCGACCTGTACGCCAAAGCGCTGCCGGCCTACATCGCCAAAGGTATCGAGTTCGAACTGCTGAACCCTGTGCTGGCCTCCTTCGACCTGGAAAAACTGGGCAAGGCGATCAACCACGAGCGCGACCAGCAATTCACCTACCTGGGCCTGCAAACCCTGTACGACCGTTACTTCATCCACAAGGATGGCATTCGTTTCGAACTGCCGCAGATCTTCTTCATGCGCGTGGCCATGGGCCTGGCGATCGAAGAGAAGCAGAAAGAAGACCGTGCGATCGAGTTCTACAACCTGCTGTCGTCCTTCGACTACATGTCGTCGACCCCGACGCTGTTCAACGCCGGCACCCTGCGTCCACAGCTGTCGAGCTGCTACCTGACCACCGTGCCGGATGACCTGTCGGGCATCTACCATGCGATCCACGACAACGCCATGTTGTCGAAATTCGCTGGCGGCCTGGGCAACGACTGGACGCCGGTGCGTGCTCTGGGTTCGTACATCAAGGGCACCAACGGCAAGTCGCAAGGCGTGGTTCCGTTCCTCAAAGTAGTGAACGACACCGCGGTAGCCGTTAACCAGGGTGGCAAGCGCAAAGGCGCTGTCTGCGCTTACCTGGAAACCTGGCACATGGACATCGAGGAGTTCATCGAACTCCGTAAGAACACCGGTGATGATCGTCGTCGTACCCACGACATGAACACTGCCAACTGGATCCCTGACCTGTTCATGAAGCGTGTCTTCGACGACGGCAAGTGGACCCTGTTCTCGCCATCCGAAGTACCGGACCTGCACGACCTGACCGGTAAAGCCTTCGAAGAGCGCTACGAGTACTACGAAGCCCTGACCGAATACCCAGGCAAGGTCAAACTGTTCAAGACCATCCAGGCCAAAGACCTGTGGCGCAAAATGCTGTCCATGCTGTTTGAAACCGGCCACCCATGGCTGACCTTCAAAGACCCGTGCAACCTGCGCAGCCCGCAGCAGCACGTCGGCGTGGTTCACAGCTCGAACCTGTGCACCGAGATCACCTTGAACACCAACAAGGACGAGATCGCCGTTTGCAACCTGGGCTCGATCAACCTGCCGAACCACATCGTCAACGGCAAGCTGGACACCGCCAAGCTGGAACGCACCGTGAACACCGCCGTTCGCATGCTCGATAACGTTATCGACATCAACTACTACTCGGTGCCACAAGCGAAGAACTCCAACTTCAAGCACCGTCCGGTCGGTCTGGGCATCATGGGCTTCCAGGACGCTTTGTACCTGCAGCACATTCCTTACGGTTCCGACGCTGCCGTCGAGTTCGCCGACAAGTCGATGGAAGCGGTCAGCTACTACGCGATTCAGGCTTCCTGCGACCTGGCTGACGAGCGCGGCGCGTACGAGACGTTCCAGGGTTCGCTGTGGTCCAAAGGCATCCTGCCGCTGGATTCGCAACAGATCCTGATCGAACAACGTGGCCAGAAGTACATCGACGTTGACCTGAACGAAACCCTGGACTGGGCACCGGTTCGCGCCCGTGTACAGAAAGGCATTCGTAACTCCAACATCATGGCCATCGCACCGACCGCGACCATCGCCAACATCACTGGCGTCTCGCAGTCGATCGAACCGACCTACCAGAACCTGTATGTGAAATCGAACCTGTCGGGCGAATTCACCGTGATCAACCCGTACCTGGTTCGCGACCTCAAGGCTCGCGGTCTGTGGGACTCGGTCATGATCAACGACCTGAAGTACTACGACGGTTCGGTTCAGCAGATCGAGCGCATCCCGCAAGAACTCAAAGAGCTCTACGCGACCGCCTTCGAAGTGGACACCAAGTGGATCGTTGACGCGGCCAGCCGTCGTCAGAAGTGGATCGACCAGGCCCAATCGCTGAACCTGTACATCGCTGGCGCATCGGGCAAGAAACTCGACGTGACCTACCGCATGGCTTGGTACCGTGGCCTGAAAACCACTTACTACCTCCGTGCCCTGGCCGCGACCAGCACCGAGAAGTCGACCATCAGCACCAGCAAGCTGAACGCTGTTTCCAGCGGCGGCAACCACGGTGATGATTCGGTTCTGGCTGCTCCAGCCGGTCCAGCGCCAGTGCCAAAGGCCTGCGCGATCGACGAGCCGGATTGCGAAGCTTGCCAATAAGCTGAGCTGAGTCAGGTGTCGAAAGACACCTGAACGAAAAAGCCCCTGACAGACCTCTGGTTTGTCGGGGGCTTTTTTTTGCGTCCGTGTTGAGCCAGACAGATGCCGGCAGGCTGACAAACCGCCATCGCCAGCAGGGCTGGCTCCCACAGTTGGACGGCATGTAGTCAGCCAGAGACTGGTCGGCTGTCAGGCTGCCATCGCGGGCAAGTCGAACCGTCGCACCGCAGCTCAAACAGTCTTGAGTTGCAAACACCCCATCCAAAAACAAAAAAGCCCCTCAAAAAGAGGGGCTCTCTGACAAACCAAAACCCAGCATCAAGTCATCTGAATAATGGTCTGCATGATCGTGCTCTGAGTAGAAATGGTCTTGGCGTTCGCCTGATAGTTGCTCTGACCCTTGATCAGATCAACCAGCTCATTGGTCAGGTTAACGTTCGACTCTTCCAGCGAGTTCGAAGCGATCGAACCCAGCGTACCGGTTTCCGGCGCATCGTAACCCGGGATACCCGAAGCAAACGTCTCTTTCCAGCTAGTACCGCCCACCGCCTGCAGACCCTGCTCGTTGGTGAAGCTCGCCAGCGCAACCTGGCCGATCGCCTTGCTCTGGTTGTTGCTGAAGTTGGCGAACAACGTACCGGTGCCGTCGATGGTCAGGTTAGTGATCTGGCCAGTGGCGTAACCGTCCTGAGTCGGGATCGAACGCGCGGTGTCAGCGTTGTACTGGGTGGTTTTGCCCATCGAAATGGTCACGCCCGCCGGGTTCGCTGCTGCGCCGTTAGCCTTCCAGACGCCATCGGTTACAGTCCCTGGCACCCAGTTTTTCAGGGTCAGGTCGCTGCTGATGATCGCCGGGCCACCCAGCGGATCCGGGGTGCTGACCTGAGTCAGTTTGCCGGTCGCATCAAACGACAGGGTCGATGCTACCGGTGCAGTGACTTTCGGATCGCTGCCGGTAGCGTCGGCGTTGCGGCCGTCAACCAAGGTGTAAACCTTCCAGGTGTTGGCACCGGTTTTCACCATGTACTGATCCATGGTGTGCTGGTTGCCCTGACTGTCATAGATCGGCGTGCTGAACGACTTGGTGTAGGTCGCAGTGTTGGTCGGATCAAACTTGCCGGCCGCCACAGTGTCGTCGATCGGCGTGGCCGTCGAGTTCAGGTTGATGGTCGAGGTCACCAGCGAGGTGGACTTCGGCGCCAGGTTGGAAGTGTCGATCTTCAGGTCGGTCAGTACACCGTTGATGATCTTGCCGTTGGCATCCACACCGTAACCTTGCAGGCGCGAGGTGTAGTCGGTGTTGGTGATGTAACCGGCATTGTCGACCTTGAACGTACCGGCTCGGGTGTAGGTCACCGAGCCGTTGTTGCTCATGGTGAAGAAGCCCGAACCGTTGATGCCCATGTCCAGCACGTTGCCGGTGTTGTTGATGTCACCTTGGGTGAACTGCTGGGAAACGTTGGCCAGGCGTACGCCGTTGCCGATTACTTTGCTGCCGCTACCCAGGCGAGTGGCCGAGTAGACGTCTTCGAATTCTGCACGGGACGATTTGAAACCGGTGGTCGCCACGTTGGCGATGTTGTTGCCGGTCACGTCCAGTTGTTTGTTGGCTGCATAGAGACCGCTAAGGCCGATATTGAAAGACATATTCCACTCCTTTGTGCCGGTTAGTCGGCTCTATATACCAATGGTTTGTACTTTGGACAGGGCGACGGAGCCCTTGCCAGCCAGGTTGAGCATCAGCTCGCCACCGGTCTGACTGATCGTCACGCTGTTGACGGTGGCCGGCAGGTAAGTGACCAGGTCCGTCGCGGCGCCGTTGATTGGCGCGTTGGCTTTGAAGGTGTAAGTGCCGACAGGAACCACAGTGCCCGACGCATCCTTGCCGTCCCAAGTGAAGCTGGCATCACCAGCAGCGCGGCTGCCCAGATCGATGGTGCGAACAGCGTTGCCGTCCTTGTCGGTGATGGTCACGGTGCCTTCGGCGATGGACGACGGGACACTCACCGTACCGGTCAGGCCTTTGGTCGGATCATCCAGTTGCGCGGTGTTGGTCTGCACGATCACGTTACGGCCAACCAGCGACGAGGCCTGCAGGGCCTGCGACGAGTTGTAGTTGCCGGCCAGCGAACTGACGGTGCTGTTCAGCGTGGTAATGCCTTCCAGGCTGCTGAACTGCGCCAACTGCGCAACGAATGCGCTGTTGTCCTGCGGATCGAGCGGGTTCTGGTTTTTCAGCTGGGTTACCAGCAGTTGCAGGAACGCGTCCTTGCCCAGCGCTTGACCGCCGGTTGCACTGTTGGTCGCCGACGCGATGCCGCCGGTGGTGGTGCTGCTGGCCGTCTTCGAGGAGTTGGCCAGGATGTCATTCATGCTCAGGGAGCTGGTGGTATCGGAAACACTCATGGCAGTCGCCCCTTATTACTGACCGAGGGTCAGGACCTTCTGCATCATGGTTTTGGCGGTGTTCATCATTTCGGCGTTGGTCTGGAAGGACCGGCTCGCGGAAATCATGTCAGCCATTTCTTCCACCACGTTGACGTTCGGGTAGTAGACGTAGCCTTTGGCGTCGGCCGCCGGATGGTTCGGCTCGTAACGCGCTTCGAGGTTGCTCTGGTCTTCGACCACGCCGAGCACCTGCACGCCCTGCCCCGCGGCGTCCTGGCTCTGGAACAGCGAGTTGCTGCCACTGTTCTGGCCGCCCTGGAACATGGTGGCGAACACCGGGTGACGGGCGCGGTAGGTCTGGTCGATGCTCGAAGAGACGGTTTCGGCGTTGGCGATGTTCGAAGCCACGGTGTTCAGACGCGTGGTTTGAGCGCTCATGCCGCTGCCGGCAATGTTGAAAACGCTGGACAGGGACATGGATTACTCTCCGCGCAGGGCTGACACCAGCCCTTTGAATTTGCTGTTGAGCAGCGTGAAGCTGGCCTGGAAGCCGACGGCGTTTTCCGCGTAGTTCGACTGTTCCAGTTGGGCGTCGACGGTGTTCTGGTCGATCGAAGGTTGCATCGGCGTGCGATACAGCAGCGATTCGTCGCCGTTGCCCAGACCTTCAGCTTCGATGTGACGGCTGTTGGTCATGTTCAGGGCAATGGTGCCGTTGGCGTTTTTCTGGGTCTGCGCTTCCAGTACTTTGGAGAAGTCCAGATCCCGCGCCTTGTAGTTCGGGGTATCGGCGTTGGCGATGTTGTTGGCCAGCACTTCTGCACGCTGGGCGCGGAAGCCCAGAGCCTTTTCGTGAATGCCGAGCGCTTTATCGAAGCTGATGCTCATGTCGGGAACCTTCAGGTGACCGGTTTTTCGTAACTGAGCTTTAGCAAGCGCCGTGCCAACGCATCAACCCCCCATAAACCGGGGCTTTGCCGGGAGTCGGCAAAGCGGCAATGCCAGAAAAGCGGCAACCGGTTTCCGCCGGATGCCGCTTTTCTGCCGCTTCTGCCTCGCAGAGAACACCACTGAACCCTGTGGTATTCGTGGGAAATAATTGGGGCATAAAAAAACGGGAGGCCTTAAGGCTTCCCGTTTTTTGTATTGCCGCTGCAATCATTTCGCCTGGTAAATAATCCCCGGGCTGCACTGGACCATCTGGTAATGATCCGGCAAACCGTTCAGCGCTTCGGAAGCGCCAAGGAACAGATAACCACCCGGCTTCAACGTGCTGTGAATACGCAAAAGGATGTCTTTCTTCACTTCAGCAGAGAAGTAGATCAATACGTTGCGGCAGAACACGATGTCGAATTTGCCCAGCGCTGCGTAGCTGTCGAGCAGGTTGAACGAGCGGAACTCCACGCGGTTCTTGATCGGCGCCTTGATCACCCAGCGACCTGGCCCTTTCGGGTCGAAGTAACGCTGCAGACGTTCCGGCGACAAACCGCGACCGATCGCCAGGCTGTCGTACTCGCCGGTCTTGCAGTTGGTCAGCATCAGGCCGGACAGGTCAGTGGCAACGATCTGCACGCCCATCTTCAACTGGCCAAGGTTGCTGCGCTCGAACTCGTCGATCGACATCGACAGCGAGTACGGTTCCTGGCCCGACGAGCAAGCTGCCGACCAGATCCGCAGACGCTGGTTGGGGCTGGCCTTGATCGCTTCGGGCAGCACCTTGTTCTTCAAGACTTCAAACGGATAGGTGTCACGAAACCACAGGGTTTCGTTGGTCGTCATGGCATCGACCACCTGCTCGCGCAAACCGCTGCGCGGCTGGGTCTGGATGCGCTGAACCAGCTCACCCAGGGACTTGATGCCTTGCTGCTCCATCAGTTTGTTGAGACGGCTCGAGACCAGGTACTGCTTGTTTTCACCGAGCAAAATGCCACAGGCTTTTTCCAGGAAGACCCGGAACTGTTCGAAATCCAAATTACCCGTAGACAATGATGCCGCCTCTTAAATCGTGTTGACCGCCAGGGACAAAGCGCCCCTAGCTGATATCTGCTGCTTTGATCCGGTCGACTACCCGGGATGCCAGGTCATCAGGACGGAATTTGGCCAGGAAGTCATCGGCACCGACTTTCTTGACCATCGCCTGATTGAATACCCCGGACAACGAAGTATGCAGGATGATATGAAGCTTTTGCATGCGCGGGTCAGCGCGGATCTCGGCCGTCAGGGTGTACCCGTCCATCTCCGGCATCTCGATGTCGGAGATCATCATCAGGAACTCTTCTTCCGGCTTCTTGCCCTCGTCGACCAGCTTGCGCAGGTAATCCAGCGCCTGCTTGCCGTCGTTCAGCGCGACCACTTCAACGCCGACCGTCTGCAGGCAACGCGTGACCTGCTTGCGCGCCACCGATGAGTCATCGACCGTCAGTACCCGCAGCGACAACGCCTTGGTCTGGGTCTCGACATCGACCACGCCCACCGAAATCGCTTCCGGTGTCGGCGCAACTTCCGCCAGCACTTTCTCGACGTCGATGATTTCGACTAACTGATTGTCCACCCGAGTCACAGCGGTCAGGTAATGATCGCGACCCGTGCCCTTGGGCGGTGGATGAATCTCTTCCCAGTTCATGTTGACGATGCGCTCCACCGAGCGGACCAGGAAACCCTGGGTCTTGGTGTTGTACTCCGTGATGATCACGAACGGGTTCTTCTTGTCCTTCAACGCCCCCGAGCCGGTCGCCATTGCCAGATCAAGGATCGGAATGGTTGCCCCTCGAATATTTGCCACCCCGCACACGACAGGACTGGACTTGGGCATCAACGTCAGTGACGGGCACTGCAACACTTCCCGTACCTTGAACACGTTGATTCCGTAGAGCTGCTGACCGTCGAGACGGAACAACAACAGCTCCAGGCGATTCTGCCCTACCAGTTGCGTGCGCTGGTTCACCGAATCCATTACACCAGCCATGCCCAGACTCCTACACCAACGCCAAGTGTTGTTGCGACGCACATTCATTGCTAAACGGCACGGCGCTTGCTTTTTAACTCGTATGAACGCTCAAACGACATTTTTCCGACACCTGACATCCCCTCTTCGCCGAGGGCTTTGCGCAGTGTCCGCCATTTGCTGCTTTTTAGCTGGCAGCCCTGCCAATGCTGATGCGGTTACCTTGCCTGACATGCTTATCGGCGTCACTCAGGGCTTTCTTGAGTTCACCGTAGAAGACTATCTGGCCACCAGTCAAACGGAAGGCCGCTACGAAATCGAGGTCAAGCAGCTCGATCCGCGTATGCGCATGCCTATGTGCGACAAGGAATTGACAGCCTCGCTGGAGAGTCCGGCACGTCCTTTGGGCCGGGTAACCGTCAAGGTTCGGTGTGAGGGCGGCTCCCCCTGGACGGTGTTCGTGCCCGCTCAAGTCCGGCTGTTTCGCGAGATTGTGACGACCACGCGGCCACTCAAACGCGCCGGCATTATCGAGCCGCAGGACGTGACCTTGCGTGAGCGCGACGTGAGTACGATCAATCAAGGCTTTCTGACCTCGGTAGACGAAGCGATCGGACAGAAATTAACCCGACCAACGGTCGCCGATCAGGTCATTACTTTGGTCCATCTGGAACAGGCAGAAGTCGTGCGCAAAGGTGATCAGGTGGTCATCACCGCCCGCAGCGGCACGCTCGCTGTGCGCATGCCCGGCGAAGCGCTGGCCAATGGCGGTTTGAAAGAACAGATCCGGGTGAAAAACCTTAATTCCCAGCGCGTCATCAAGGCGCAAGTCATCGCGCCGGGACAGGTGGAAGTCGCGATGTAAAAGCCTTATGAGAAAACTGGCGCGGACCCCGTCGCTTCCCTAAACTGTGCCGCAGCAGGACACGCGTCGGCGCATGCAAGCTCATTGTTAAATGGGCCTAAAGTTTTCCAGGGGATGGCCGAAAACATGGCAAGCGTCCAAATTCCCAGAGGTTTTTATCATGGTCATCGATTTCAGCCGTTTGAACAGCTCCTCGTCACTTACGGGCAGTACACGTACCAGCAACGCCAAGGAGACCGCTGAAACCGGTACTTCCGCGCCGCTGAATACCCCGGCCGAACAGGCCAGTACCGCAAAAAGCGGGGAATCGGTACACCTCAGCAATGAGGCTCAACAGTTGCAGAAGGTCACTGACAAGCTGCGCGATCAGCCTGCTGTCGACAAAGCCCGTGTGGCCGAGTTGAAAGCCGCGATTGCCGATGGCAGCTATAAAGTCGACAGCAACCGTGTAGCCAGCAAACTGCTCAACTTCGAAGCCCAGCGCTAGGCTTTTGCCGGCGCCAGGCTTTTGGACGCTTAAAACCCAAGGCCAGCCATGCACGATACTAATTTATTGCAACTGATCAACGACGACTTTGCTCCAGCTCAACAATTGCTGGAGTTGCTGCAAACCGAATCCCTCGCGTTGCACGGTCGCGACATGCCCTTGCTGGAAGAAATTCTGGCGCACAAACAGGCATTGATCATTCTGCTCGAACAGCATGGCCGCAAGCGCAGCGAAATCCTCGCCAGCCTCAACTTGCCGACTGATCGCAGCGGTCTCGCGCAGTTGGCCGGCCAATCGAGCATTGGCGAGCAGTTGCTGACACAAGGCGACGCATTGACCGATCTGATCGCTCAATGCCAGGCCGCCAACCTCAAGAATGGCCAGTCGATCCAGATCCAGCAGGCCGCCACGGCCAATCAGCTGAAGATCCTCACCGGTGGTGAAGCGCCAGCGCTTTATAACGCCAGCGGTACATTTGCCAAACCCGCCGTACCGCGTCCGCTCAGCCAGGCATGAGTCGTTGATGCGCCAGCTCTATCAACCCGCGGAACATGCTGGCAAAATGCTGGCTAGTCGTCATATTTTGTCTGGAGATTGATAAACCGTGTCCAACGCCCTCAGCGCGGATGATGCTCCGCAGCCCCCTAAGGTGCTCACCACGCCACTGGAAATCTCCAGCAACCTGCGCCAGCTGCAAGACAGCCACGATCCGCTGATCATCACGTTTCACGAACGCACCCAGCGTTTTCAGAGCTATCTGATCAAAGTTGACCGCGACAGCGCCACGATCGCTCTCGACGAAATGATCCCACGCGATGGCGAACGTTTCCTGCTGGCCGGCGAGCCGTTCAGAGTTGAAGGGTTTCACGACGGCGTCCGTATCGCCTGGGAATGCAACGGCACGCTGAACATTGAAGAATCCGAAGGCGACCGCTTCTACACTGGCGATCTGCCGACCGAAGTGGTTTACCACCAGCGTCGCAATGCGTTCCGCGCCGCGTTGAAACTCACCGACCTGGTCAGCGTAGAACTGGGTGGCGAGAAGCTCAAAGCCCCGATCAACGGCAAACTGCTGGACATCTCTGCGACCGGCTGCAAGTTGCGTTTCGAAGGTGACATCACTGACCGCCTGCAACTGGGCCAAGTCTACGATCGCTTGATCGCCCCGCCGCTGTTCGGTAATCAACCGACCGCCGTCGAACTGCGCTACCTGCACTTCGAAGAAAAACTCAACATCACTTTCGCTGGCCTGCGTTTCCACAACATCAGTGGTCAGGCGGCGCGCAACGTTGAACGTTTCGTTTATCAATTGCAGCGTGAAGCACGCCGTTTCGATAAAGACGACATGTGATTCGCGGCGAGCAATAAAAAGGGCAGTCCTTGACGGGACTGCCCTTTTTTATGCGCGGCGTTTTTTCGTCAGATCACGGTCTGCCGCCACTGAGATCCGGCGCCGGCTTGTCGTCATCAGCATCCGGTTCGGCTTCGACCGCAGGTTCTGGCGGCGTTTCGGGCTCAGGCTCGGGGCTCACTGGCGACTGCACCGGATCCTGCACCATTTGCTCCTGCACCACCTGCTCGTCGACCCGAGGATCAAGGGCAGCCACCAGCGGCGAACTGGACATGCTGTCTGGCATCGCCACGTGGTGCAGCGGCGCGTCGTCGACCTGATGCAGATTGGTTACGGCTTTCGGGCGGATGCGCCACACCAGCACCAACGCGAAGAAGCTGAAGAACGCGTACAGACTCTGGCTGCCAAACAACTTCATCAACACACCCGCCAGCAACGGCCCGATGCTCGCGCCGACCCCATACGTCACCAGCAGCATCGCCGTCAGCGATACTCGCCGATCACCCTCGACATGGTCGTTGGAGAACGCCACCGCCAATGGATATAGGCAGAACTGCACCAGCGAACACAGGAAGCCAACGCCGAAGAGCACTTCCAGCGGCACCTGCGGCAGCACCGCCAACGGCAATGCCGCCACCGCCAGGAACCCGGCAAAGCAACGAATCAACAGCGCCCGATCATAACGGTCGGACAACCAGCCCAATGGCCACTGCACCAACAGCCCGGCGAAGATGCAGCTACCCATGAACAGACCGACCTGCTCGGTCGACAGCCCCTGTTGCGAGGCATACAACGGCGCCAGACCGTAGAACGAACCGATGATCAGTCCGGCCCCGAGCACCGTACTCAATGACTGCGGCACGCGCTTGATAAAGAAACGTGGCTCCATCGGCGCCGGGTGCAACGGTGCCGGGTGAATGCGCCGGGTCAGCGTCACCGGCACCAGACACAAGGCGAAGCACAAGGCGACCAGCATCAGCAGTTCCAGACCCAGACCCGGGTGCATCACGAGGATCAGCTGACCCAGCACAAGCCCGAGATACGAAGCGATCATGTAGCCGCTGAACACCAGACCGCGCTGATTGGCATCCGCCTGCTCATTGAGCCAGCTCTCGATCACCATGTATTGGCACATCATGCCCAGACCGACGATGGTCCGCAGCACCAGCCACGCCGGCAGCCAGTCCACCAGACCATGGCCGAGCACCGCCGCGCCGACAATCCCCGCACATGCCGAGTACGCACGGATATGCCCGACCCGGGCGATCAAGCGGTGGCCGATCTTGCCGCCCAGCACCAGACCAAAATAGTTGGCCGCCATCAACGCACCGACCCACAAGCCGTCGACGTTGTCAGCGGCCAAGCGCAAGGCCAGATAAGTCGATAGAAGGCCCGAGCCGATCAACATCATCAGCGAGGCGAAATACAGCGCTCGAAAGGATTTCCAGATTTGGCGCATCGGCGTTCCGAGCGGCTCCTTGCAGTAAAGACCGGGCTACCAAAACGATAGCCCGGTGGCGACGGTGCGTCAGGCCTGGGCTGCTAGAACACGCCGTTCCCAGGGAGTGATTTCATCAAAGAAGCTGGTCAATTCCATGGTCTTCGAAGCGATGTAGCCTTCGATGAACTCCTGTCCGAACAGTTCCCTCGCCAATTGGCTACGTTTCAGACGTTCAAGCGCGGCGTGCAAGGTACACGGCAGCGAGAGGTTGTCCGGCACCTCGAACTCGCCCTGAATTGCCTCAGCCGGCTCCAGCTCATGCTCGATGCCATGCAAACCCGCGGCCAGACTGGCGGCGATCGCCAGATACGGGTTGGCATCGGCGCCGGGCAAACGGTTTTCGACCCGGCGCGCCACCGGCGAACTGGCGGGAATACGCAAGCCGGCGGCGCGATTGTCATGGGACCAACAGGCGTTATTCGGCGAAGCGTAGGGATGGCACAGGCGTTGATAGGAGTTCACGTTGGGCGCAAACAGTGCGGTGAATTCCGCCATGCCAGCCTGCTGGCCACCGATGAAGTGGCGGAACATTGCTGTCGGTTGACCGTTTTCGTCGCTGAACACGTTCTTGCCCGTGTTGCTGTCGACGATGCTCTGGTGAATGTGCATCGAACTGCCCGGCGTGTGCGCCAACGGCTTGGCCATGCACACCACGGTCAGGCCGTGCTTGAGCGCGACTTCCTTGAGCAGGTGTTTGAACAGGAACGTCTGATCGGCCAGCAGCAGTGGGTCACCGTGCAGCAGATTGATTTCAAACTGGCTGACACCCATTTCGTGCATGAAGGTGTCGCGCGGCAGGCCGAGGGCGGCCATGCATTTGTAGACTTCGTTGAAGAACGGCCGCAGACCGTTGTTGGAACTGACGCTGAAGGCTGACTGACCATCCTCGCGCCGACCATCAAGGCCCACCGGCGGACGGAACGGTTGAGTAGGGTCGGTGTTCGGGGCGAACACAAAGAACTCCAGCTCCGTCGCCACCACCGGGCTTAGACCGCGCGCGGCGTAACGGGCAATGACCTTCTTGAGCTGGCCACGGGTCGACAGGTTGGAGCTTTCCCCGGTCAGTTCATCGGCGTCGCAGATGGCCAGTGCGCGCGGATCGTCGCTCCATGGCAAGCGATGGATTTGGCTCGGTTCGGCAATCAGCGCGAGATCGCCGTCATCGCTGCCGTAAAACCGCGCCGCAGGGTAACCGCCCATGATGCACTGCAACAGCACACCACGCGCCAGTTGCAAACGCCGCCCTTCGAGGAACCCCTCGGCGGTCATCACCTTGCCCCGTGGTACGCCGTTCAAATCCGGCGTGACACATTCAATCTCATCAATGCCGGTCAGTCGCTGCGCGAGTGAACGCTGGCCATCGGTTGTCATGACACTATCCTTGTTATTGTGCGAGCCGCGAACGGCGACCCGTACAAAATAGGCTTCGGCTGTTCGGAATATCAAGCAGCGTCAAACAAAAATGCGCGTCAAGGTAGATAAAGGCTGAAGACTCCGCCACCGAGTGGTCCGCCGTTGCTGATCTCGGTGCGACCTTCGACACCGTTGCGCTGGTGCAGCGCGGCAATGCGGTTGGCGAAATACAGGCCCAATCCGGTGCTGCCGCTACTGTGGTTGATGCCTTGCACATAATCGGCCTGGCGTTCGAGCATCTCGGCCGGATAGCCGTCGCCGTCGTCGTTGATGCTCAGCACCAGTTGACCGGCCTCGTCGCTGACGGTGATCAGCAACGACTCGCGGGCATAGCGAATCGCATTGTTGATGCAGTTGCCGAGCACCGACGCGATCAGTTCACGGTCGAAAAATCCCAGCGGGCTTAGCGGGTCGACTTCATAGGTCGCGATGATGCCGCGGCTGGCGAACACCTCTTGATGCGACGCCAGTTGCGCCTCGATAAAGTCATCGAGCTCGTGGTACGCCGGTTGCAGCGGCATCTGGTTGACGCCGAGCTTGTACAGCCCGAGCAACTGCACCAGCATGCCGTTGAGGTGGGCGAACTCGAAGTCGATTACGCCTTGTTCCGAGCCTTCGCGCAGCGCTTGCGGCAAACGCGCAAGCCATTGGCTGTGGGCCTGCATCAGCATGGCCAGCGAGTTCTTCATGTCGTGCACGGTGGAGGCGATCACCGTGGAAAAATCCAGAGCTTGCTCGTCGTGGTTCATTCGCCAAACGCCTTGCTTTTCAGCTTCTGATAACGCGCATGACGCGCGTCGGTGTCGGGCATCAGGCCGACCATTTTCAGGCAGGCCCGACATTCTTCCAGCTCCGCCGATGGCACCGAGGTGTCGGTGCCGTGCAGCAGCGACTGGGCCAAGTTCAGCGCGATACTGATGTTCTTCGGTTGCATCTTCAGCGCCTTGCGGAACACCTCGCGGGCCTCCACCAGGTTGCCGGTCTTGTACACGCGTACGCCCTGACGGTTGAGGTCGGCAGCGGCGTTGCTGGAGCTGAGGATAGTCGGGTCATCGGTGAGTTTGGCGATGTCTTTCATCACCGCCGGGTCGTCGCCATAGATCTCCGCGCAGCTCTTGAGCATCGAGGTGCCCGCCTCAGCCTGACCGAGCATCTGCAGTTGCTTGGCGACCAACAGCGCCGCTTCCGGACTCATGAATTGTTCCATGCCGTCGAGGCGCATCAGCGCTTGTTCGGTAAGCTTGTCGGCGGTCTCGGCATCGTTGAGCAGCAGGCTGGTGGCCTTCATTAAACGTGCACGAATCTGCAGGCCAGGGTCGGTCGGGTTTTCCTTGGCAACAGCGCTGAGGGTGGTGTTGATTTCCAGCCGTGTACGCGTATCAAGACCACGATCACTGCCCTTGCTGATCAACGCGTGGGCCAGACCCAGATTGCTCTCGGGATCTTTGAATCGCGACTGCGCACCTTGCGCCACTGCCTGACGGTAGGCGCGCGACGCGGTATCGAAATCCTCGTTGGCCATGGCCAGTTTGCCGAGCAACGCTTGGCGACGCACCGCCAGCGGCGACAAGCGAATGGCCTCTTCCAGCACTCGTTGCGCGCCTTTGGTGTCACCTTCGGACACCAACACATCGGCCATGCCGTCATACAGCGCCGGCATCATCGGGAACACCTTCAGCGCTTTCTCATAGACGCCTTTGGCTTGCGCAACCTGACCGCGCTTGAACAACAACTTGCCCAAACCGGCAAACGCCCAGGGCAACGGCCGGTCGGCGATGATGCTGTCGTAGAGACGCTCGAGCGCTTCGTTCTGGTTCATCTCACGCAGCGCATCGGCACGGTAACGCAGGCACAGCGGCGAATAACGGATGTCCTGCTTGCACAGGGCGATGCAAGCGTTAAGCACCTCGACCGGCTTGCCACGGTCGAGGGCTTGCAGAATCGGTTTGAGCAACGTCTTGCGCTGCTCCAGACGCTCCAGGCGCTGGGCCAGACCGGAGCGGTTGAACGGTTTGGTCAGGTAGGCATCGGGCTCGTGCTCCAAAGCACTGAGCACCATCGCCTGACTGGTTTCGGCGGTGACCATGACGAACACCGCTTCATGGCTGATGAGCTTTTCCAGCATCAAGTCTTCGAGGACCTGCTGACCGTTCTTCTTACCGTCGCCAAGGTGGAAATCCTGCAGGATGAAATCGTAGGACTTCTGCGCACACATCTTCAGCGCCTGCTCACCGGAGTCGGCTGTATCGACGTCCTTGACCCCAAGCTCGCGCAGCATCGAACGAACGGAACTGCGGAAATCCGAGAAATCATCGACGATCAGAAAACTCTTTTGGTGATACGACAGCATCGAAGATTTCCAGGCAATTGAAGTGAGGGCTATTTCAGGCGCGCAGATGATAGCTGGCGGCCAAATGCTATCAAGTGGTTTCGCGCGACTTTGAAGTCACCGAGTGAGTTATCGGCCAGAAGTAGCGTTCTCTGAAGCCAATCCTTCAAGTTTTCTTGTCCAACGATTGCCGCGTCTCCCAGCCCATAGGCATAAAAAAAGCCCCGCCAGATCGCTCTGTGCGGGGCATTTGAGGTAGTGCTACGAAGGCCTGATGCCACGAGCAAAACTTTTTCGCGGGC
>NZ_JBOBDR010000034.1:0-19458 GCF_050586545.1 Pseudomonas sp. WC2
TCGGTCTAAAGGGATAAACGCACAGCCAAAGCCGCCAACGTCACCAACAACACCGGCACCGTCAACACGATCCCGACCCGGAAGTAATAGCCCCAGCCAATGTGAATGCCCTTGCGCTCCAGCACATGCAGCCACAACAACGTCGCCAGACTGCCAATCGGCGTGATCTTCGGCCCCAAATCGCTGCCGATCACGTTGGCGTAAATCATCGCTTCCTTGATCACCCCGCTCGCCTGGTTCGCATCGATCGACAACAAACCGATCAACACCGTCGGCAGATTGTTCATGATCGACGACAGCAACGCGGTCAGCACACCGGTGCCCATCGCCGCGCCCCAGACGCCGTGCCCTGCGAAGACGTCCAGCCAACCCGCCAGATACCCGGTCAACCCGGCGTTGCGCAGGCCATAGACCACCAGATACATGCCCAGCGAGAAAATCACGATCTGCCACGGCGCTTCTTTCATCACTTTGCGCGTGGAAATCTTGTGGCCGCGGGCAGCGATGCCCAGCAACAGCGCGGCGCACACGGCGGATATCGCGCTGATCGGAATGCCCAGCGGCTCAAGGGCAAAACAGCCGATCAACAAGATCGCCAACACCGCCCAACCGGCATAAAACGTGGCTTTGTCGTGGATCGCAGTTTCTGGGTCTTCGAGCTGTTCGGGGTCGTAAGCCTTGGGAATGTCGCGGCGAAAGAACCACAGCAACATGCCCAACGTCGCCGCGACGCTGACGAAGTTGACCGGCACCATCACCGCCGCATAACGGTTGAAGCCGATGTGGAAGAAGTCTGCGGAAACAATGTTGACCAGGTTCGACACCACCAACGGCAGGCTGGCGGTATCGGCGATGAACCCGGCGCCCATGACAAATGCCAGAGTCGCCGCCGGGGAAAAACGCAGCGCCAGCAGCATCGAAATCACGATCGGCGTGAGGATCAGCGCCGCGCCGTCATTGGCGAACAACGCCGAAACCAGCGCGCCGAGCAACACCATGAAGGCAAACAGCTTGCGCCCGCTGCCCCGCCCCCAACGCGCCACATGCAGCGCGGCCCAATTGAAGAAACCCGCTTCGTCGAGCAGCAGACTGATGATGATCAGCGCGACGAAGGTGCCGGTGGCATTCCAGATGATCTGCCACACCAGCGGAATATCGCTCAGATGGACGACGCCAAAGATCAGCGCCAGCACGGCGCCAAGCGTCGCACTCCAGCCGACGCCGAGGCCTTTGGGTTGCCAGATGACAAGGGTGATGGTCAGCAGGAAAATCAGTGACGCAGCGAGCATCCGCGACAGCCTTCAATAATTGGGTAAAAAGACCACGACGAATGCCGAGCCAAGTAGATAAACCTGTGGGAGGCTCGCTCCCACAGGGGATTTTGGTCTGCTTATTTCTTGTGTTGTTCTACGAATTGTCCGTAAGCATTGATAAAACTCTGCAGAAAAGGTTTCACCGACTCGCTCAACTTGCCCGCCTCATCAAACGCCGAGCCCGCGCCGCCCAGATAGGCCTCCGGCTGCTGCATGCACGGCACATTCAGAAACACGAACGACTGACGCAGATGCTGGTTGGCCCCGAAGCCGCCAATGGCGCCCGGCGAGACGCTGATCACCGCGCCCGGCTTGCCGCTCCACACGGCTTTGCCATAAGGCCGCGAACCAACGTCAATCGCGTTCTTCAACGGCGCAGGCACCGAGCGGTTGTACTCCGGGGTCACAAACAGCACCGCGTCGGAAGAACCCACTTTTTCCCGGAAAGTGCTGTAGGCTGCCGGCGGTGAATCACCGTCGATGTCTTCGTTATAGAGTGGCAGATCGCCAATTTCGACAATCTCAAGTTTGAGATTCGCCGGGGCCAGCTCCGCCAGGGCCAGGGCGACCTTGCGATTGATCGATGCTTTGCGCAGGCTACCGACCACTACCGCGACGTTGTAGACATTGCTCATGGAAGACTCTCGATTGTCCGTGGGAGGAGCCAGTAGTTATAGATGATCCGGTGACGATTCCACCAGCACCCGAGGGAAATTCCCGCGTGTTGATTATTTTTTTCCTGTAGGAAAACTTACAGGCCTTGATGGCGGTCTACCAAGCCGCAAATCAAGCGTTTTATCTCCAGAGGTTCTAAGCAGATGGCAGCAGTACTCGTCGGTCAGTTCCATGCAAGAGATGCGGAAGGCCGCGTTTATTCCGTGCATGAGTTCCAGGAATCCAACCCGTCGGCAGACGGTGCGACTGGCTCGGAGCCTATTTACAAACTGGCCATTGGCGATCGCGTCAACAAGGTCAGTGAGAGCGAGTTCATCCTGGTTCAGTCCGGCATCACCCTGATCCGCGAACCTGAGCCAACCGTCGCTTCATAACTCAGCGTTATGAGCAGAAGTCATATGCGCAGACTTGGGGTAGGATTCAGCCACTGATGACCCCACCTGCTGAACATGGACTTCACGCATGCGTTTACGTCATATCGAAGTGATTCAGGCGCTTTTGCAGACCGGTCACCTGGGCACCGCCGCCGAATGGCTGCAGCTGCCCGTGACCGAGGTCGAAGAGCGTTTGCGTGAAGCCGAAAGTCAGTTGGGGTTCATGCTGTTCGCCAGTGTGCGTGGGCGCCTGCAATCGACGCCCGAAGCACGGGCGTTGCAAGTCGAAATCGCCCATGTCTATGAAGCGCTGGAGCCAGTTCAGCGTTTGGCCAGCAGCCTCAAACAGTACCTCGCCCCACCCTTGCGCATCATCGGCACCCCGCCGCTGGCGCAGCAATTATTGCCACAAAGTCTTGCCGCCCTGCGCCGACGCCTGCCCGACGCACCGTGCAGCCTGCTCAGCGCGCCGACCCGCGATATCGTCCGCAGCCTGTTGTTGCGTGAAAGCGATCTGGGCTTGAGCCTGCACGACCCCGAACATCCCGATATCGAATGCCGGCCACTGGCCCAAGGCAAGCTGCAACTGCTCGCGCCCCACGGCTGGCTGCAACCAAAACAGAAATACATTTCCCTGCAGGATCTGGCCGGCCAGGCCATGATCGGTCTCGAAGGTCAGGACCCGTTGAGCCCGGCGCTGGAAAACAAGCTTCAGGCCCTGCGCCCGGCACCGAGCATCCAGACCCGCGTACAAACCCACCAGATGATGCGCAGCATGGTCGAGGCCGGCGAAGGTCTGGCCATCGTCGACCCGTTCACCGCACTGGGCGCGCGCGCCGCCGGGCTGGATGTTTGTCCGTTGTCACCCGCCGTACCGATCAGTCTCTATGCCTTGACCTTCAAGCACACCGCGCCGTCATCGGCGATTCAGGCGTTACTCGCGATCATCACGGAACAAGCCGAGGCGATGTTGGCGAGCTGAGCGAATTTTCCAGCGGATTATCAAACAAGCGATACCAGAACAGCGCCACTTCAGCGGTGTTCGGGTCGATGCCGCGATAGCGTAACTGGTCGACCCCGCCGATCACATATCCGCAGCGCTCGTACAAACGACAGGCACCGAGATTGTTGTTCTGGGTTTCCAGCATGATCCCCGGCAGTTTCTTCTTGCGACTCCAGAACTGCGCCACGTCGAGCAACGCTTTCGCCACACCGTGCCGACGCGCCGGGGCATGCACGGCCAGTTCGTCGATATGGGCAAAGCCGTTCCAGTTGGTGCTGATCACCAGATGGCCGACCGGCTCATCATCCAGATACGCCATGAAAATCGCGCTGTCGGGCGCGTTGTGAAAGGCGCTGAATTCCTCTGGATCGATGCCGTAGCACTTGCGATACGGCACGATCGGCGTCACTCGCCATTGCTCGACCGGCTGGCCAATCACGGCGGCGCCATAGGCGGCGACTTCGAAACTGAAATCGCTGCCCCAGATATACGGCGCGAAGCCTTCATCGGCGACCCGCACCGACAGCCCTGGGTATTTCGGATTCATGACCGGTCGCATGCTCGCAAAGCTCCTCATTCCTTGACGCAATCGACGGTGTATTGCCGCCCATTGCCTTCATCTTCGTGCTGCAATCCATGCACATCCGCGACAAAACCGGGGAAGCTGCTATCGAACGTGCGAGCAAATTTCAGGTAATCGATGATCGAACGGGTCGATTCGGTAAAGCGCTCACCGGGCATGATCAACGGAATGCCCGGCGGGTACGGCACCAGCATCACCGCGGCGATGCGCCCTTCCAGCTCATTGATCGGTACTGCCTCGACTTCACCGCGCACCAGATGATCGTAGGCGTGAGCCGGCTTCATGGCGATCTCCGGGAGCACGGTGTACATGCGTTTAAGGTGTTTGGCCGTGGCATTGCTGCGGTAGCAGGCGTGCAGTTGATCGCACAAATCACGCAGGCCCATGCCGCGATAACGCGCGGTGTCTTGTTGCGCCACGCACGGCAGGCAGGTATCGAGGCGGACGTTGGCGTCATAGCTGCGTTTGAACTCCAGCAGCTCGGTGAGCAGCGTGCTCCACTTGCCTTTGGTGATGCCCATCGAGAACAGCACCAGAAAGGAATACAGGCCGGTTTTTTCGACCACCAGCCCACGTTCCCAAAGGAACTTGCTGACCACCGCCGCGGGAATACCCTTCTCGCTCAGCGCACCGCCGGCATTCAGCCCCGGCATGACCAGCGTGACCTTGATCGGGTCGAGCAACACGTAATCGTCACTGACCTCGCCGAACCCGTGCCAGTCGGCATCGGGCTGTAACAGCCAATCTTCAGTCTGCACACGGTCGATGCCTTCGACACCCGGCGGCTGCCAGATCGAAAACCACCAGTCATCGGCGGCAATGTGCTGGCGCAAATTGGCCAGCGCACGGCGGAAGCTCAGGGCTTCGTCGAAGGTTTCCTGCAACAGCGAACGTCCGGCCGGGCCTTCCATCATTGCAGACGCCACATCCAGCGAAGCAATGATGCTGTACTGCGGCGAGGTCGAGATGTGCATCATGAACGCTTCGTTGAAACGGTCGCGATCCAGTTGTCGCGCCCCGCCATCCTGCACATGAATCATCGAGGCCTGACTGAACGCGGCGAGCAGCTTGTGCGTGGAATGCGTAGTAAAGACCAGCGGGCTGTCTTCGCTGCGCGAAGTGGCCATACCGTAACGCCCGGCAAAGAATTCGTGGAACGCCGCATAGGCGTACCAGGCTTCGTCGAAATGCAGGACTTCGACGCTGTTGCCGAGGCTTTGCTTGATCAGTTCGGCGTTGTAGCAGAGGCCGTCGTAGGTCGAATTGGTGACCACGGCGAGTTTGACTTTCGGCGCGCGGCCCTTGGTCAGCGGACTGGCGTCGATCTTGGCCTGGATCGATTCGCGGCTGAACTCGCTGAGCGGAATCGGCCCGATGATGCCCAGTTCATTGCGCTCCGGGCACAGGTACAACGGGATCGCACCAGTCATGATGATCGCGTGCAACACCGACTTGTGGCAGTTGCGATCGACCAGCACCAGATCATCGCGACCGACCATCGAGTGCCAGACAATCTTGTTGGCGGTCGAAGTGCCATTGATCACGAAAAAGGTGTGATCAGCGCCAAAATTGCGCGCCGCCCGCGCTTCGGCTTCGGCGAGCGGGCCGGTGTGATCGAGCAGCGAACCAAGCTCTGGCACCGACACCGACAAATCCGAACGCAGGGTGTTCTCGCCAAAAAACTGATGGAACGCCTGCCCCACGGGACTCTTGTGATAGGCGACGCCACCGCCATGACCGGGTGTGTGCCAGGAATAATTGGAGTCGGCGGTGTGCTGCACCAGCGCCTTGAAAAACGGCGGCAGCAAACCATCCAGATATTTGCGCGCGGCCCGCGCCACTTGCCGGGCGAGAAACGGCACGGTGTCTTCAAACAGATAAAGAATGCCGCGCAATTGATTGAGCTCGGCCATGGCATCGGCCGGGGCGTTCTCTAGGGTGACTTGTTCGCCGAGGGCAAAGATCGGCAGATCCGGCGCACGCACCCGCGCCAGACCGATCAATTCGGCCATGTTCTGCAACAAATGCGAGTTTGTGCTGGCGTCTTCGGCGGCAATCAGCATGCATGCCAGGCCATGGTGGGTCGACGCGACCAACCGTCCTTCGGTGTAGTCGATGGCCGAAACGATATTGAACCCTTCCTGCTCCAGCTCCCGGGCGATGCCACGGATGCGGTCACCGGCGACCGTGTCGGCCTTGATGTCGCGATGGACGATCAACACCGGAAACTTCAAATCTTTGTACATGGGGCTCAGTGTCCTGAGGCGGCAGAATCGAATCTGCCAATGCACTCAGGGTAGAGGGTTGCAGCGAATGTGGCGAGGGTGGCCAGTTGTCAGTACTTGCAGGGGTGTTATGCCTGAGCGTCAGCTTCGGCAATTTGCGTCCACATCGCCGGGGCGCCCGCCGATTTGGCGATGATTTCCAGCCGCACAAGGTGCGCCGCCAATTCATCTTCAGTCGCGCGAATGATCCGCGCTGGCTGGCGATCCGCTGGCAAACGACGAATCTCGGTCGCCGAGTTGTCCGCGCCATCACCGGTGCCATTGCCGTCAGAAGCATTGCCGGCCAGCGACAGGCTGGTCTGGCCACCGGTCATGGTCAGGTAGACGTCGGCGAGAATCTCCGAGTCGAGCAAAGCGCCGTGCAGCTCGCGGCCAGAGTTGTCGACGCCGTAACGTTTGCACAAGGCATCGAGGCTGTTGCGCTGCCCCGGGTGACGTTCCCGGGCCATCATCAGGGTGTCGAGGATCGAGCAGTGCAGGGTGATATCAGCGCGATCCTGCTGGCCCATCAGCGCGAATTCGTTGTTGATGAAGCCAACGTCGAACGCCGCGTTATGGATGATCAGCTGCGCGCCTTTGATGAACTCGAAGAACTCATCGGCGACTTCGTTGAACCGCGGCTTGCCGACCAGAAATTCGTTGGTGATGCCGTGAACGCCGATGGCGCCTTCATCACTCTCGCGATCCGGTTGCAGGTAAACGTGAAAATGCCGGCCCGTCAGGCGCCGACCGATCAGTTCGACACAGCCGATTTCAATGATCCGGTGACCATCGGTCACCGGCATGCCGGTGGTTTCGGTATCGAGTACAACGGATCTGGTGGCCATCAGTGCTCAGCTCTCAACGGGTCGATCTTGCAAAAAACGCGGATGTTAACACGCTCGGGGGGGTGTTTCAGTCAGACCGTGTCGCCTCAATCGCCAGCAGGGCTAGCTGCCCACACTGGATCTGTGGCTTTCACAAATCCCCTGTGGGAGCCAGCCCTGCTGGCGATTGAATGCACCACGGTGTAACGACAAAATCAGCTCTGCTTGTAACCGCGCACTTCGTCCACGCCACGGTTAGCCAACTGGTCCGCCCGCTCGTTACCGTGATGGCCAATGTGCCCGCGCACCCATTTCCAGGTGACGGTGTGGCGATTGACCTGCTCGTCCAGCTCTTTCCACAGGTCAGCGTTTTTCACCGGTTCTTTCGCCGCTGTTTTCCAGCCGCGCTTCTTCCAGTTGGCCATCCACTCGTTGATGCCCTTCATCACGTACTGCGAGTCGGTCACCAGCAACACTTCGCACGGACGCTTCAAGGCTTCGAGGCCGCGAATCGCGCCGAGCAGTTCCATGCGGTTGTTGGTGGTATTGGCTTCGCCGCCCCACAGCTCTTTTTCCACGCCCTTGCACACCAGCAAGGCGCCCCAGCCGCCCGGGCCGGGGTTGCCTTTGCAGGCGCCGTCAGTGAACAGTTCTACGGTGTCGACGCTTTCAACGCTTTCGCTCATGCCACTCTATCCAGAATAAATGCCTGCCTCGCCGATCACGGATCGACGATGGCCCGGGCCGGGATAAATCCGGCCACAAATAAAAGAAGGTTTACGGTTCGATGCGGCGGCGATTGACCTTGGCCATCGGCAGCGGAATCAGCTTGCCCATCGGCTCGCGGCGTTCCTGCCGCAACGGCCGCAGCCCGACCACAATCTTGCGCGCGACCAATAAATAGAAGCCGCCGCCCGACAATTGCCAGTCGCCGGCCTTGCGTTCCCAGCCGGCCAGACGGGCCTGCCACTTGGGCGACGCGAGCGGCGGACGATAGCACCCGAAGCGGCGTTTCTCCAGCGCGAAGCCGAGCAGATTGAGCCAGTCGGCGACCCGCGACGGCGAGATGCAGCGGGCCTGACGCAAGGCGTCGTGAGAGAACACGTGGCGCAGGCCCCAAGTGCTCCAAGGGTTGATGCCGATAATCAGCAGATGCCCGCCGGGACGCACGCTGCTCGCCGCTTCACGCAGCAAACCGTGGGGAGACAGGCAGAAATCCAGACCATGCTGCATCACCACAACGTCGGCCGCATGCTCGCTCAATGGCCAGGCTTGTTCCTCGCAGACGATCTCGACCCCGGGCAACGGCGCGCCCAGACGCACGTTACGCTGCACTTGCGGCGCCGACGGCGGGGTTTCGGCCGATGGCCCGTAATGCACCAGATAGCCGCCGAAGAAGCGCCCGAGCTCATCGTCGAGCATGCGCCGCTCTTCATCCAGCAGAAATTGCCCGAGCGGCCCCGAGAGCCATTCACGGGCGGCGCTGATCAACGCCAGCCAGTCAGGATCAGCCTGAGCGAACGCTTTATCGGTCATGTCATTCTCCAACGCGCCAGGAACTACTAAGATGCGCCAATGTTTTCCGCTTGGCGAATTCCGACGATGATACAGATCAGTGCCCTGCCCGCGTTCACCGACAACTACATCTGGTTGTTACAAGACCATCGTACCCAACGCTGCGCGGTGGTCGATCCGGGCGATGCCGCGCCGGTTCTGGCCTGGCTCGAAGCCCACCCGGGCTGGGTGCTCAGCGATATCCTGATCACCCACCATCACCACGATCACGTCGGCGGCGTCGAACGCCTCAAGGCGGCGAGCGGCGCGACGGTCTACGGTCCGGCCAGTGAAAGCATCCCGGCGCGCGATGTGGCGCTCAAGGATAACGACAGCGTCAGCGTGCTCGGCTGGGACTTCGCTGTCTACGCGGTGCCCGGTCACACCTTGGGACACATTGCCTTTTACCACCACGGGCTGCTGTTCTGCGGCGACACCCTGTTCGCCGCCGGTTGCGGTCGACTGTTCGAAGGCACGCCGGAGCAGATGTATCACTCGCTCGGACGCCTGGCCGCTCTGCCCGACGATACGCTGGTCTACTGCACCCACGAATACACCCTGAGCAATCTGAAGTTTGCCGCCGCTGTCGAACCGGGCAACCCGGACATTGCCGCCCGTCTGGAAAAAGTCAGCCAGCAACGGCAAAACGGCGTCATGACCCTGCCGTCGACCATCGCCCTGGAAAAGCTCACCAATCCGTTTTTGCGCACCTCTGAAACATTGGTTACACAAAAAGTGGACGAACGGGCCGGCGCTCAAAACCGGGCGCCGAGTGAGGTTTTTGCGGCTCTGCGGGCCTGGAAAGATAAGTTCTAAGACCCCCTCCGGCTGGTACAAAAATTCTGAATGGTTGACCGCAAGGGGTGCGCTTTCTAGAATCGCCCGACATTTTTGCCCGGAACTTACTTCCAGCCAATGTCGTCATCCATACGTAAGTCCGTCAATTCAGACGCATTGACCCGCCTGGCGCAAGCCATCGCGGTGGCTGTGTCCGCCACGCTGGCGGGCTGTTCCAGCCATGCTCCGCAGACTGAAGCGACCCATACGCCGAACATTGCTGCGCGAGCCAAGCAGAAGCCGATCTGGCTGACCGAGAAGCCCAGCCCGCAGGTTCCCCAGGATATCTGGGAACGCATGCGCCAGGGCTTCCAGTTGCAGGAAGGCCTGGGCGTGAACCCGCGCATCGAGCAACAGCGCCTGTGGTTCGCCAGCAATCCCTCTTTCCTCGAGAACGCCGGCGAACGCGGCAGTCTCTACATTCATTACATCGTCGAACGCCTCGAAGAACGCAACATGCCGCTGGAACTGGCCCTGCTGCCAGTGATTGAAAGCGCCTACAACCCGATGGCCTATTCCCGGGCCGATGCTGTGGGTCTGTGGCAATTCATTCCTTCCACCGGGCGTTACTTCAACCTGCGTCAGACCCGTTTCTACGATGGCCGTCGCGATATCACCGCGTCGACCACCGCAGCCATGGATTACCTGACCCGTCTGCACGACATGTTCAACGGTGACTGGCTGCTGGCACTGGCGGCGTACAACGCCGGTGAAGGCACGGTCAGCCGCGCCATCGAACGTAACGAAAAGCTTGGCCTGCCCACCGACTACTGGAACCTGCCGCTGCCGGCGGAAACCCAGGCGTACGTGCCGAAACTGCTGGCACTGTCGCAAGTGGTACTGGCGCCGGAAGCCTACGGGGTGAACCTCAACCCGATCGCCAACGAACCGTACTTCCAGGTCGTCGAAATCAACCAGCGCATGGACCTGTCCAAGGTCGCTGCAGTGGCCAACATCGACGAAGACGAACTGTTCCAGCTCAACCCGGCCTTCAAGCAACGCACCACCATCGACGGCCCTCAGCATTTGCTGGTACCAACGTCGAAGGCGCAATTGCTCACCGCCAGTTTGCAGAACATGCGACCTGACGAACTGATCAGCACGCGTTCGCTGAAACCGGTGTTCGAAGGTGCCGATCCATCGGAAGTGGCCAAGCTCAAGCGTGCTTATCGCGTGAAGCGTGGCGATAACCTCGGCTCCATCGCCAAGGCCAACAAGGTCGAAGTGAAGGATCTGCAACGCTGGAACAAGCTCACCGGCAAGAACCTCAAGGTCGGCCAGACGCTGGTCATGCAGGACAACACCAAGCGCAGCCCGGCGCGCAAGTCCGGTCGGGTCAACACGGTGGTGGCGGCCAATAGCAAGACCAAAGGCAAGAGCGACAGCGAGCAGCAGACCCAATACAAGGTCAAACGCGGCGACACGCTGTACGTCGTGGCCAAGCGATTCAACGTCGAGATGCAGCATCTCAAGCGCTGGAATCCGGGTGCGGGCAAGGCATTGAAGCCGGGGCAGATGCTCACGGTTTACCAGCCGCACTGACAGAAGAGCCCCTGAGTTTTCAGGGGCTTTTTTATTGCCGCTTGTTTCATTGCCGATGAGTTGCCTCTCGCCGATTAACCGCGCATTAACCCGCATCTTTTTCCTGTCCAGACAAGCTGTTACTGTACGGCCCACAAAGCCCAAGCCGCCTGGATCGGATCTGACTTGAAGCGTCCCCTCCTCCTGCTCCTGATCAGCCTGGCCTTGAGCTCAACCGCAAGCGCGACGATTACCGAAAGTCACGGTTATGCGCAGTTCGGTACGCTCAAGTACCCGGCCAGATTTACCCACTTCGACTGGGTCAACCCGCAAGCGCCCAAGGGCGGTACGTTGCGGGTGATGGCGTTTGGCACCTTCGATACGGTCAATCCGTACACTTTCAAAGGCACCAGCCCGGTCACCACCGCGAATTTCCTCCAGTACGGCATCAACGAGCTGAACGAGCCGTTGATGGTCGGCACCGGCCAGTATTCGCCGTCTGGCGACGAACCGGCGTCCAGCTACGGCTTGATCGCGCAGTCGGTGGAATACAGCGAAGATCGCAGCTGGGTGGTGTTCAATTTGCGCCCCGAAGCACGTTTTCACGATGGCACACCGATCACCGCCTATGACGTGGCGTTCTCCTATCGAACGCTGCTCAAGGACGGCCATCCGCTGTACCGCACGGCCCTGCAGGAAGTGCTGCGGGTCGATATTCTCAATCCGCAGCGCATTCGTTTCGTGCTCAAGCGCTCGGGCAATCCGCTGTTGATCCTGCGCCTCGGCGAATTACCGGTGCTGCCGCAGCATTACTGGAAGGGCCGCGACTTCAAGGCCACCACCTTCGAGCCGCCACTGGGCAGCGGGCCGTATCGCATCACCTCGGTGACGCCCGGCCGGCAGTTGATCTTCGAACGGGTCAAGGATTACTGGGGCAAGGACCTGGCGGTCAATCGCGGCAAGTACAACTTCGATCGCATGGAAGTCGAGTTCTACCGCGACAGCGATGTCGCCTTCGAAGCGTTCAAGGCTGGCGAGTTCGACATCTACATCGAGCATCAGGCGAAGAACTGGGCCAACGGCTACAACTTCCCGGCCATACGCCGTGGCGACGTGATCAAGGCGCAGATCCCGCATCAGATCCCGACCCAGAGTCAGGGCCTGTTCATGAACACCCGCCGCACCACCTTCGCCGACGTGAAGACTCGCGAAGCGCTGGGCCTGATGTTCGACTTCGAATGGACCAACCGCGCGCTGTTCAGCGACGCCTACAAACGCACCACCAGTTACTACCCCAACAGCGAATTCACAACCACCGGCCTGCCGGTCGGGCATGAATGGCTGATGCTCAAGCCGTACAAAGAACAACTCCCGGCCAAGCTGTTCACCGAGCCGTTTACCCTGCCAAAGACCGACGGTCGCGGCATTCCCCGGGAGACCATGCGCAAGGCGCTGGCCCTGCTCGCCGAGGCCGGCTGGAAGCTCAACGGTCAGCGCCTGCAAAACGCTGACGGCCAACCGCTGCGGTTCGAGCTGCTGCTGGTCAATCCGAACCTGGAGCGCCTGTACCAGCCCTACATCGAGAACCTCAACAGCATTGGCATCGACGCGCGCCTGCGCACCGTAGATCGGGCGCAATACAAACAACGCCTCGATCAATTTGATTTCGACATGATCTCGATGACGCTCAACCAGACCTTAAGCCCGGGCCTTGAGCAATGGCAGTACTTCCACTCCAGTCAGGTCGGGGTCAAGGGCAGCAAGAATTACGCGGGCATCGCCAACCCGGTGGTCGATCACCTGCTCGAACAATTGCTCGCCGCGCGCACCCGCGACGAACAGGTCGCCGCCGGCAAGGCGCTCGACCGCGTGCTGCTCTGGCAGCACTACAGCATTCCCAACTGGTATCTGAATTATCACCGCCTGGCCTACCGCAATCGGTTGGCCTTCGTCACCACGCCGCCCTACACCCTGGGCCTGAGCGCGTGGTGGCTGAAGTCTTCGGAGAAAGATCGATGAAACCCATCCGCGCCCTGCTCGTCCAGGCCAGCGGCTTGCTGTTCGCCGGGCTGGCCTGCGCCGCCCCGCAACACGCCGTGACCCTGTACAACGAGCCGCCGAAATACCCGGCCGATTTCAAGCAATTCGATTACGTGAACCCCGATGCGCCCAAGGGCGGGGTCTTCCGTCAGGCCGGGTTCGGCGGCTTCGACAGCCTCAACCCGTTTATCAGCAAAGGCGTGCCGGCCGATGACATCGGGCAAATCTACGACACCCTGACCAAACACAGCCTCGACGAGCCGTTCACCGAATACGGCCTGATCGCCGGCAAAATCGAAAAAGCCCCGGACAACAGCTGGGTGCGGTTCTACCTGCGACCAGAGGCGCGCTTCAACGACGGTCATCCGGTGCGCGCCGACGACGTGGTGTTCAGCTTCAACACGCTGACCAAGGAAGGCTCACCGATGTTTCGCGGCTACTACAGCGACGTCTCGGAAGTGATCGCCGAAGACCCGCTGAAGGTGCTGTTCAAGTTCAAGCACAGCAACAATCGCGAATTGCCGCTGATCCTCGGCCAGTTGCCCGTGCTGCCAAAACACTGGTGGGCCGATCGCGATTTCAACAAAGGCAACCTGGAAATTCCGCTCGGTAGCGGACCGTACAAGGTCGCCGAGGTTAAGGCTGGCCGCTCGGTGCGTTACGAGCGGGTCAAGGATTACTGGGGCAAGGACCTGCCGGTCAACCGTGGCTTCTACAATTTCGACACGATGACCACCGATTACTACCGCGACAACACCGTCGCCCTTGAAGCGCTGAAGGCCGGGCAGTTCGATTACTGGCTGGAGATGACCGCGAAAAACTGGGCCAACGCCTACAACATTCCGGCGGTCACCGAGGGCCGTTTGATCAAGGAGCAAATCGCCAACAGCAACCCGACCGGCATGCAGGGTTTCGTCTTCAACCTGCGCCGTCCGGTGTTTCAGGACGTGCGCGTGCGTCAGGCACTGGGTCTGCTGTTCGATTTCGAGTGGACCAACAAGCAACTGTTCAACGGCGCCTATTTCCGCACCCGCAGCTATTTCGAAAACTCGGAAATGGCCGCCACCGGCCTGCCTGACGCCGATCAACGGGCGATCCTCGAGCCGTTCCGCAGCAAACTGCCGGCGCAGGTGTTCAGTGAAGCGTTCGAAAATCCGAAGACCGACGCCAGCGGCATGATCCGCACCCAGCAGCGCGAGGCCTATCAACTGCTGCAAGAGGCTGGCTGGAAGATCGTCGACGACAAAATGGTCGACGCTACCGGCAAACCGGTGGTCATCGAGTTCCTGTTGGCGCAGACCGAATTCGAACGGGTTCTGCTGCCGTTCAAACGCAACCTCAGCGACCTCGGCATCGATCTGGTGATCCGCCGCGTCGACGTTTCCCAGTACATCAACCGCGTGCGCTCGCGGGACTTCGACATGATGGTCGGCAGCTTCCCGCAGTCCAACTCGCCGGGTAACGAGCAACGCGAATACTGGATGAGCGCCGCCGCCGACAAGGCCAGCAGCCGCAACACCATGGGCCTGAAGGACCCGATCGTCGATCAACTGGTCGAGAACCTGATCAACGCCGATTCGCGCATCAGTCTGGTGGCCCATGCCCGTGCGCTGGATCGCGTGTTGCAGTGGGGCTTCTACGTGGTGCCCAACTGGCACATCAAGACCTGGCGCGTGGCTTACTGGAATCACATCGGTCACCCGAAGGTCTCACCCAAATACGACATCGGCACCAGCACCTGGTGGGTCAAGCCTGACGCGAAACCGGCGATAGAAGTCGAAACCAAACTGCAAGTCGACCCTGCGGGCACGGAGTAATCAGATGCTGGCGTATATTTTTCGGCGACTGCTGCTGATCATCCCGACGTTGTTCGGCATTCTGCTGATCAACTTCGTGATCATTCAGGCCGCGCCCGGTGGCCCGGTGGAACAGATGATCGCCAAGCTCGAAGGCTTCGAAGGCGCCACCAGCCGGATTGCCGGTGGCGGTGCCGAGGTGTCGGTGGCCGGTTCGTCCTATCGCGGCGCGCAGGGTCTGGACCCGGCGCTGATCAAGGAAATCGAGCACATGTACGGGTTCGACAAGTCGGCCCCGGAACGCCTGTGGATCATGGTCAAGAACTACGCGACGCTGGATTTCGGCGACAGTTTCTTCCGCGACGCCAAGGTCATCGACCTGATCAAGGAAAAGATGCCGGTGTCGATCTCGTTGGGGCTGTGGAGCACGCTGATCATGTACCTGGTGTCGATCCCGCTGGGGATCGCCAAAGCCACGCGCCACGGCAGCCACTTTGATGTCTGGACCAGTTCGG
Source organism: Pseudomonas sp. WC2 (assembly GCF_050586545.1). Taxonomy (NCBI): domain Bacteria; kingdom Pseudomonadati; phylum Pseudomonadota; class Gammaproteobacteria; order Pseudomonadales; family Pseudomonadaceae; genus Pseudomonas; species Pseudomonas sp. WC2. The sequence continues at coordinate 15,303 of NZ_JBOBDR010000034.1, forward strand.
CGATCATCGTCGGCTACGCGATCCCGGCGTTCCTCTTTGCGATTCTGCTGATCGTGGTGTTTGCCGGCGGCAGTTATCTCGACTGGTTCCCGTTGCGCGGACTGACCTCGAACAACTTCGATGAGCTGAGTTTCGTCGGCAAGATCCTCGATTACTTCTGGCACTTGGCATTGCCGGTGACGGCGCTGGTGATCGGTAACTTCGCGACCATGACCCTGCTGACCAAAAACAGCTTCCTCGACGAGATCAACAAACAGTACGTGGTTACCGCCAAGGCCAAAGGCCTGACCCGTCATCGCGTGCTCTACGGCCATGTGTTCCGCAACGCCATGCTGCTGGTGATTGCCGGCTTCCCGTCGGCGTTTATCGGCATCTTCTTCACCGGTTCCTTGCTGGTGGAAGTGATCTTCTCCCTCGACGGCCTCGGCCTGATGAGTTTCGAAGCGGCGATCAACCGCGATTACCCGGTGGTGTTCGGCACCCTGTTCATCTTCACCCTGCTCGGATTGGTGGTGAAACTGATCGGCGACCTCACTTACACCCTGGTCGATCCGCGCATCGACTTCGAAAGCCGGGAGCATTGAGATGAACCTGTCCCCTCTCAACCGCCGCCGCTTCGAACTGTTCAAAGCCAACAAGCGCGGCTGGTGGTCGCTGTGGCTGTTTCTGATCCTGTTCGGCCTCAGCCTCGGCGCCGAACTGATCGCCAACGACAAGCCGTTGGTGGTGCATTACGACAACAACTGGTACTTCCCGGCGATCAAGCGCTATCCGGAAACCGCCTTCGGCGGCGAATTCCCGCTGGAAGCCAACTACAAGAGCCCGTACATCCGCGAACTGCTCAAGGCCAAGGATGCGTGGGTGTTGTGGGCGCCGATTCCCTACAGCTACCAGAGCATCAACTACGATCTGAAAGTCCCGGCCCCGGCGCCACCGTCGGCGGACAATCTGCTCGGCACTGACGATCAGGGTCGCGATGTGCTGGCGCGGGTGATTTACGGTTTCCGTATTTCCGTGCTGTTCGCGCTGACACTGACCGTGTTGAGTTCGATCATCGGCGTGATCGCCGGCGCCTTGCAGGGTTTCTACGGCGGCTGGGTCGATCTGGCCGGGCAGCGCTTTCTGGAGATCTGGTCGGGCTTGCCGGTGCTGTACCTGCTGATCATTCTCGCCAGTTTCGTGCAGCCGAATTTCTGGTGGCTGCTGGGGATCATGCTGCTGTTTTCGTGGATGAGCCTGGTCGACGTGGTGCGCGCCGAGTTCCTCCGTGGCCGTAACCTCGAATACGTACGCGCCGCGCGGGCGCTGGGCATGCAGAACGGTGCGATCATGTTCCGCCACATCCTGCCCAACGCGATGGTCTCGACCATGACGTTTATGCCGTTCATTCTCACCGGCGCCATCGGCACCCTCACCGCTTTGGACTTCCTCGGTTTCGGCTTGCCCGCCGGCAGTCCGTCGCTGGGTGAACTGGTCGCCCAGGGCAAATCCAACCTGCAAGCGCCGTGGCTGGGCATGAGTGCATTTGCCGTGCTGGCGTTGATGTTGAGTTTGCTGGTGTTTATCGGCGAGTCCGCTCGCGATGCCTTCGACCCGAGGAAGTGAAATGAATCAGGACAATCTGATCGAAGTGCGCGACCTCGCCGTCGAATTCGGTTTTGGCGAGCGCGTGCACCGGGTCGTTGAAGGCGTGAGTTTCGACATCAAGCGTGGCGAAACCCTCGCGCTGGTGGGCGAATCCGGCTCGGGCAAATCGGTGACTGCGCATTCGATCCTGCGCTTGCTGCCCTACCCGATGGCCCGCCACCCCGCCGGCAGTATTAATTACGCCGGGCAAAACCTGCTGGGGCTCAGTGAAAAAACCATCCGCCACATTCGTGGCAACCGCATTGCGATGATCTTTCAGGAGCCGATGACCTCGCTAAACCCACTGCACTCGATCGAGAAGCAGATCAACGAAGTCCTCGGCATCCACAAGGGCTTGACCGGTAAAGTCGCGACCAAGCGCACGCTGGAACTGCTGGAGATGGTCGGCATCCCCGAGCCGCACAAGCGCCTCAAAGCCCTGCCCCACGAATTGTCCGGTGGTCAGCGCCAGCGCGTGATGATCGCCATGGCCCTGGCCAACGAGCCGGAACTGCTGATTGCTGACGAACCGACCACCGCTCTGGACGTGACCGTTCAGCTGAAAATCCTCGATTTGCTCAAGGAATTGCAGGCTCGATTGGGCATGTCGCTGTTACTGATCAGTCACGATTTGAACCTGGTGCGAAGAATTGCGCATCGCGTATGTGTCATGCAGCGCGGTTGCATCGTCGAACAGGCATCGTGCGAAGAGCTGTTCCGTTCGCCACAGCATCCGTACACTCGGGAATTGCTCGGCGCGGAGCCCAGCGGAGGCCCGGCGAGCAATAAAATCGGCGCGCCGCTGCTTGAAGTCGAGGACCTGAAAGTCTGGTTCCCGATCAAGAAAGGCCTGCTCAAGCGCACGGTGGATCACGTCAAGGCAGTCGACGGCATCAATTTCAGCCTGCCTCAGGGTCAGACCTTGGGGATTGTGGGCGAAAGCGGTTCCGGCAAATCCACATTGGGTCTGGCGATTTTGCGCTTGATCGGCAGCAAAGGCGCGATCCGTTTTGAGGGCAAGCAGCTAGACTGCCTGACGCAGAACGAGGTTCGCCCGTTGCGTCGGGAGATGCAGGTGGTGTTTCAGGACCCGTTTGGCAGCTTGAGCCCGCGCATGTGTGTCAGTGACATCGTTGGCGAAGGCCTGCGGATTCACAAGATGGGCACCGCCGAGGAGCAACAGGCGGCGATTATTGCGGCTTTGAAGGAGGTAGGTCTGGATCCGGAAACCCGGCACCGCTACCCCCACGAATTTTCCGGTGGGCAACGGCAACGAATCGCCATTGCCCGGGCCTTGGTGCTGAAACCGGCGCTGATCCTGCTGGACGAGCCGACTTCGGCCCTCGACCGGACGGTGCAGCGGCAAGTAGTGGAGCTGTTGCGTTCACTGCAAGCCAAGTACAACCTGACGTATTTGTTTATCAGCCATGACCTGGCTGTCGTCAAAGCGCTGAGCCACCAGTTGATGGTGGTCAAGCATGGCCAAGTGGTCGAACAGGGAGACGCGCAAAGTATTTTTGCCGCCCCCCAACATCCGTATACACAGCAGTTGCTGGAAGCCGCTTTTTTGGCACCAGCCACTGCGCAATAACCTGAAAGAGGAGCAACACATGGGTTTTCTCGCCGGTAAGCGCGTACTGATCGTCGGTGTCGCCAGCAAGCTGTCCATCGCATCCGGCATCGCTGCCGCCATGCATCGCGAGGGCGCTGAGCTTGCCTTCACTTATCAGAACGACAAACTGAAAGGTCGTGTTGAAGAATTCGCCCAAGGCTGGGGTTCGAGCCCTGAGCTGTGCTTCCCGTGCGACGTGGCCAGCGATGAAGAAATCGCCAAGGTCTTCGAAGCACTGAGCAAGAAGTGGGATGGCCTGGACTGCATCGTTCACTCCGTTGGTTTCGCCCCGGGCGACCAACTGGACGGCGACTTCACCGAAGCCACCACCCGTGACGGTTTCCGCATCGCTCACGACATCAGCGCCTACAGCTTCGTGGCCCTGGCCAAAGCCGGTCGCGAAATGATGAAAGGCCGCAACGGCAGCCTGCTGACCCTGTCGTACCTGGGCGCCGAGCGCACCATGCCGAACTACAACGTCATGGGCATGGCCAAGGCTTCGCTGGAAGCTGGCGTGCGTTACCTGGCCGGCTCCCTGGGCCCGGACGGCACTCGCGTCAACTGCGTATCGGCTGGCCCGATCCGTACCCTGGCAGCTTCCGGCATCAAGAACTTCCGTAAAATGCTGGCCGCCAACGAAGCGCAAACTCCGCTGCGTCGCAACGTCACCATCGACGAAGTCGGCAACGCCGGCGCCTTCCTGTGCTCCGACCTGGCCTCGGGCATCAGCGGCGAAATCATGTACGTCGACGGCGGCTTCAACACCACCGCCATGGGCAACATCGAAGAGTGATCTTCGCTTAGCCGATAAAAAACCCGCCTGTTCAGGCGGGTTTTTTTATGCCCACAATTCCCGCAACACCAAAAATCCCTTTGTAGGAGTGGGGATGGTTGCGACCGAGGTGGGGTAGAAGAGGA
>NZ_JBOBDR010000035.1:0-15706 GCF_050586545.1 Pseudomonas sp. WC2
TGGCATCGGACCATCAGCGGCCGAGCAAACCAGGATAGCGCCGTCCATTTGAGCAGCACCGGTGATCATGTTCTTCACATAGTCAGCGTGACCTGGGCAGTCAACGTGAGCGTAGTGACGGATCAGCGAGTTGTACTCAACGTGTGCGGTGTTGATGGTGATACCGCGAGCTTTTTCTTCTGGAGCGCTGTCGATCTTGTCGAATTCAACTACGGCCGAGCCGAAAACTTCGGAGCAGACGCGAGTCAGAGCAGCGGTCAGAGTGGTTTTACCGTGGTCAACGTGACCGATGGTGCCAACGTTGACGTGCGGTAGGGAACGATCAAATTTTTCTTTAGCCACGACAATTAACTCCTAGCCTAAAGGGGCTGAATCAGCCTTGTTTTTTGGTTACGGATTCGACGATGTGCGACGGAGCCGTATCGTATTTTTTGAATTCCATAGAGTAGCTTGCGCGACCCTGAGACATGGAACGAACGTCGGTCGCATAACCGAACATCTCACCCAGTGGAACTTCGGCACGGATAACCTTGCCGGACACTGTGTCTTCCATACCCTGGATCATGCCGCGACGACGGTTAAGGTCGCCCATCACATCACCCATATAGTCTTCAGGCGTAACAACCTCTACAGCCATGATCGGCTCAAGCAACTCACCACCGCCCTTCTGGGCCAGCTGCTTGGTCGCCATGGAGGCAGCCACTTTAAACGCCATCTCGTTGGAGTCGACGTCGTGGTAAGAACCATCGAACACGGTAGCCTTCAGGCCGATCAGCGGATAGCCGGCAACAACGCCGTTCTTCATCTGCTCTTCGATACCCTTCTGGATAGCCGGGATGTATTCCTTAGGAACCACACCACCTACAACTTCGTTCACGAATTGCAGACCTTCCTGACCTTCGTCAGCAGGAGCAAAACGGATCCAGCAGTGGCCGAACTGACCACGACCGCCGGATTGACGAACGAACTTGCCTTCGATTTCACAGTTCTTCGTGATGCGCTCACGATACGAAACCTGAGGCTTGCCGATGTTGGCTTCGACGTTGAACTCACGGCGCATCCGGTCAACCAGGATGTCCAGGTGCAGCTCGCCCATGCCGGAGATGATCGTTTGACCAGTCTCTTCATCAGTTTTAACGCGGAAAGACGGGTCTTCCTGAGCAAGTTTGCCCAGAGCAATACCCATTTTTTCCTGGTCGTCCTTGGTCTTAGGCTCTACGGCAACCGAAATAACCGGCTCCGGGAAGTCCATACGAACCAGGATGATTGGCTTGTCAGCGTTGCAGAGGGTTTCACCAGTGGTGACGTCCTTCATGCCGATCAGGGCCGCGATGTCACCAGCGCGCACTTCCTTGATCTCTTCACGGGCGTTTGCGTGCATTTGCACCATACGACCCACGCGCTCTTTCTTGCCTTTAACCGAGTTGATCACGCCGTCGCCGGAGTTCAACACGCCCGAGTAAACGCGGACGAAGGTCAAAGTACCCACGAATGGGTCAGTAGCGATCTTGAACGCCAGAGCCGAGAACGGCTCCGCATCGTCTGCATGACGCTCCAGCTCGATTTCCTCGTTATCCGGGTCGGTACCCTTGATAGCAGGAATGTCGGTTGGGGCAGGCAGGAAGTCGATAACGGCGTCGAGAACCAGGGGAACGCCCTTGTTCTTGAACGAAGAACCGCAAACAGCCAGAACGATTTCGCCGGCGATAGTACGCTGACGCAAAGCAGCTTTGATCTCTTCGATCGACAGCTCTTCGCCTTCCAGGTACTTGTTCATCAGCTCTTCGTTGGCTTCAGCAGCAGCTTCAACCATGTTGTTGCGCCACTCTTCAGCCAGCTCTTGGAGCTCAGCAGGAATGTCCTTGCGAACAGGGACCATACCTTTGTCAGAGTCGTTCCAGTAGACAGCTTGCATGTTGATCAGATCGATCTGACCCTGGAAGTTGTCTTCGGAACCGATGGCCAACTGGATCGGCACCGGAGTGTGACCCAGACGCTGCTTGATCTGACCGATCACGCGCAGGAAGTTGGCACCAGCACGGTCCATCTTGTTTACGTAAACAAGACGTGGAACGCCGTATTTGTTGGCTTGACGCCATACGGTTTCCGACTGAGGCTCAACACCCGAAGTACCGCAGAACACAACGACAGCGCCGTCGAGTACGCGCAGGGAACGCTCAACTTCAATGGTGAAGTCAACGTGGCCCGGGGTATCGATTACGTTGAAGCGGTGCTCGTCCTTGTACTGCTTCTCGGAACCTTTCCAGAAGGCGGTGATTGCAGCAGAAGTAATGGTAATACCACGCTCCTGCTCCTGCACCATCCAGTCTGTGGTCGCGGCGCCATCATGCACCTCGCCCATTTTGTGACTTTTGCCGGTGTAAAAAAGGACGCGCTCGGTGGTGGTGGTTTTACCAGCATCCACGTGAGCGACGATACCGATGTTACGGTAGCGGCTAATCGGAGTAGTACGAGCCATAAAGCCCTCGCAAAATTAGTGAAGCTAAAATTAGAAGCGGTAGTGCGAGAAAGCTTTGTTGGCTTCAGCCATACGGTGCACGTCTTCACGCTTCTTAACAGCAGCACCTTTACCTTCAGCAGCATCCAGCAGTTCGCCAGCCAAACGCAGAGCCATAGACTTCTCGCCACGCTTACGTGCGAAGTCTACCAACCAGCGCATTGCCAGAGCGTTACGACGGGAAGGACGAACCTCGACCGGAACCTGGTAAGTAGCACCACCAACGCGGCGCGACTTCACTTCGACCAGCGGAGCGATGGCGTCGAGTGCTTTTTCGAAGAGTTCCAGGGGATCGGTGCCAGCCTTACGGGTCGCAACGGTTTCCAGGGCACCATAAACGATACGCTCGGCAACGGCTTTCTTGCCGCTCTCCATAACGTGGTTCATGAATTTGGCGAGGATCTGGCTTCCGTATTTCGGATCGTCCAGAATCTCACGCTTTGCTGCTACGCGACGTCTTGGCATGATAAGCCCTCAAGCGGTCTTCAGGTTAGCTCGGGACAGATCCAATGGATGCGTGCCCGACCTTACTCTTATCGACTCAATAAAATGAAAATCTGCAAAACGGCCGATTACTTCGGACGCTTGGTACCGTACTTCGAACGACCCTGGTTACGACCTTTAACGCCGGAGGTATCCAAGGAGCCGCGAACGGTGTGGTAACGAACACCTGGCAAGTCTTTTACACGACCGCCGCGGATCAGTACCACGCTGTGCTCTTGCAGGTTGTGACCTTCACCACCGATGTACGAGGAAACCTCGAAACCGTTGGTCAGGCGCACACGGCATACTTTACGCAGTGCCGAGTTAGGTTTTTTCGGCGTGGTGGTGTACACACGGGTGCACACGCCACGACGTTGCGGGCAGTTCTGCAGCGCAGGTACGTCGGATTTCTCGACGATACGCTTACGCGGCTGACGTACCAGCTGGTTGATAGTTGCCATCTACTAGCTCCACTGTTGTCTTGCGACGCTATTGTCTTGCAAGAAAAGCAAAATGGCAGGAACGAATTCCCGCCAAATTTAGGGGATCAAGAGTCTAAAGAGGATCTTGTCCCCAGTCAAGGCAAGGCCCCGACCTCCCCGCCCCTCGAACCTCGACAAAATGTCTCGATTCGATGAACGGAGCGATCAGGGCCTTACGCTCATTTATCGCAGAACTCAGTTACCGCTCGAGTTCAGCGCTTCGGTCAGTGCAGCTTCCACTTCACTGGCGCTTACGCGCAACGGTTTGTCAGCATCACGACGACGCTTGCGCTCGCTGTGATAAGCCAGACCGGTACCAGCCGGGATCAGACGACCCACGACCACGTTTTCTTTCAGGCCGCGCAGGTAATCGCGCTTGCCGGTGACTGCCGCTTCGGTCAGTACGCGAGTGGTTTCCTGGAAGGAAGCCGCCGAGATGAACGATTCGGTGGACAACGACGCCTTGGTGATACCCAGCAGAACGCGAGTGAACTTGGAGACAAACTTGTCTTCCCCGCCCAGACGCTCGTTCTCTACCAATACGTGAGTCAGTTCCATCTGGTCGCCCTTGATGAAGCTGGAATCGCCGGACTCGGAGATCTCAACTTTACGCAGCATCTGACGCAGGATGGTCTCGATGTGCTTGTCGTTGATCTTCACGCCTTGCAGACGGTAAACGTCCTGGATCTCGTTAACGATGTACTTGGCCAGCGCGCTCACACCCAGCAGACGCAGGATGTCGTGCGGATCGCTTGGACCGTCGGAGATAACTTCGCCGCGGTTTACCTGTTCGCCTTCGAACACGTTCAGGTGACGCCACTTCGGAATCAGCTCTTCATACGGATCACTACCGTCGTTCGGGGTAATAACCAGACGGCGCTTGCCTTTGGTCTCTTTACCGAACGCGATGGTGCCGCTGACTTCAGCCAGAATCGACGCTTCTTTCGGACGACGAGCTTCGAACAAGTCGGCAACACGCGGCAGACCACCGGTGATGTCACGGGTCTTCGAAGTTTCTTGCGGGATACGAGCGATAACATCACCGATCGCAATCTTCGCACCGTCAGCCACACCGACGAGGGCGTTGGCTGGCAGGAAGTACTGAGCGATAACGTCAGTGCCTGGCAGCAACAGATCCTTGCCGTTGTCGTCGACCATTTTCACTGCTGGACGGATTTCTTTGCCGGCAGCTGGACGATCTTTCGCGTCGAGCACTTCAATGTTGGTCATACCGGTCAATTCGTCAGTCTGACGCTTGATCGTGATGCCTTCTTCCATGCCCACGTAGGTCACGGTACCTTTCATTTCGGTAACGATCGGGTGAGTGTGCGGATCCCACTTGGCCACGATTGCGCCAGCGTCGACCTTGTCACCTTCTTTAACCGAAATTACGGCACCGTACGGCAGCTTGTAACGCTCGCGCTCACGACCGAAGTCATCAGCGATGGCCAGCTCACCGGAACGGGACACAGCAACCAGGTGACCATCCACTCGCTCAACGTGCTTCAGGTTGTGCAGACGGACGGTACCGCCATTCTTCACCTGAACGCTATCGGCTGCGGAAGTACGGCTTGCCGCACCACCGATGTGGAACGTACGCATCGTCAGCTGGGTACCCGGCTCACCGATGGACTGGGCAGCGATAACGCCGACCGCTTCACCGATGTTCACCTGGTGACCACGAGCCAAGTCACGGCCGTAGCACTTGGCACAAATGCCATAGCGGGTTTCGCAGCTGATCGGCGAACGCACGATCACTTCATCGATGCTGTTCAGCTCGATGAATTCAACCCACTTCTCGTCTACCAGAGTACCGGCCGGAACGATAACGTCCTCGGTGCCTGGCTTGAATACGTCACGGGCAATAACACGACCCAATACGCGCTCACCCAACGGCTCTACAACGTCACCGCCTTCAATGTGCGGAGTCATCAGCAGACCGTGCTCGGTGCCGCAATCGATCTCGGTTACAACCAGATCCTGCGCTACGTCTACCAGACGACGAGTCAGGTAACCGGAGTTCGCAGTTTTCAACGCGGTATCCGCCAGACCTTTACGAGCACCGTGAGTGGAGATGAAGTACTGAAGTACGCTCAAACCTTCACGGAAGTTCGCAGTAATCGGCGTTTCGATGATGGAACCGTCCGGCTTGGCCATCAGACCACGCATACCGGCCAGCTGACGAATCTGTGCTGCGGAACCCCGCGCACCCGAGTCAGCCATCATGTACATCGAGTTGAAAGACTCTTGGTCGACTTCAACGCCATGACGGTCGATAACCTTCTCTTTCGAGAGGTTGGCCATCATCGCCTTGGAAACTTCGTCGTTCGCTTTCGACCAAAGGTCGATCACTTTGTTGTACTTCTCGCCCTGGGTTACCAGGCCGGAGGCGTACTGGCTCTCGATCTCTTTCACTTCGTCGGTGGCAGCACCGATGATGCGGGCTTTCTCGTCCGGGATAACGAAGTCGTTAACACCGATGGAAACGCCGGAGATGGTCGAGTAAGCGAAACCGGTGTACATCAACTGGTCAGCGAAGATCACGGTCTCTTTCAAACCAACCACGCGGTAGCACTGGTTGATCAGCTTGGAGATCGCTTTTTTCTTCATCGGCAAGTTGACGACGTCGTACGACAGACCTTTTGGCACAACCTGGAACAGCAGCGCACGGCCGACAGTGGTGTCGACGATACGGGTGCCGCTTACGCTGTTGCCATCACGGTCGTTGACGGTTTCGTTGATACGAACCTTAACCTTGGCGTGCAGTGCGGCTTCGCCGGCACGGAACACACGGTCAACTTCCTGCAGATCCGCGAACACACGACCTTCGCCCTTGGCGTTGATCGCTTCACGAGTCATGTAGTACAGACCCAATACAACGTCCTGCGACGGAACGATGATTGGCTCACCGTTGGCTGGCGACAGAATGTTGTTGGTCGACATCATCAACGCACGCGCTTCCAGCTGGGCTTCCAGTGTCAGCGGTACGTGCACGGCCATTTGGTCGCCGTCGAAGTCGGCGTTGTACGCGGCGCAGACCAGAGGGTGCAGCTGGATAGCTTTACCTTCGATCAGTACCGGTTCAAACGCCTGGATACCCAGACGGTGAAGGGTCGGTGCACGGTTGAGAAGAACCGGGTGTTCGCGAATCACTTCAGCGAGAACGTCCCAAACCTCTGGCAGTTCGCGCTCGACCATTTTCTTGGCGGCTTTGATGGTAGTCGCGAGACCACGCATTTCAAGCTTGCCGAAAATGAACGGCTTGAACAGTTCGAGAGCCATCTTCTTCGGCAGACCGCACTGGTGCAGACGCAGGGTCGGGCCTACGGTAATTACCGAACGACCGGAGTAGTCAACACGCTTACCGAGCAAGTTCTGACGGAAACGACCTTGCTTACCCTTGATCATGTCAGCCAGGGATTTCAGAGGACGCTTGTTCGAACCAGTGATAGCGCGGCCACGACGACCGTTGTCGAGCAGCGCATCGACAGCTTCCTGCAACATACGCTTTTCGTTGCGCACGATGATGTCCGGAGCGGACAGATCCAGCAGGCGCTTCAAACGGTTGTTACGGTTGATCACTCGACGATACAGATCGTTGAGGTCGGAAGTCGCGAAGCGACCGCCATCCAGCGGGACCAGTGGACGCAGATCTGGCGGCAGAACCGGCAGAACGGTCAGCACCATCCACTCTGGCAGGTTGCCGGAACCCTGGAAGGCTTCCATCAACTTCAGACGCTTGGACAGCTTCTTGATCTTGGTTTCGGAGTTGGTTTGCGGAATTTCTTCACGCAGACGGCCAATCTCGTGTTCCAGGTCGATAGCGTGCAGCAGTTCACGGACAGCTTCAGCACCCATGCGGGCGTCGAAGTCATCACCGAACTCTTCCAGCGCTTCGAAGTATTGCTCGTCGTTCAGCAGCTGACCTTTTTCAAGGGTGGTCATGCCTGGATCGATAACGACATAGCTCTCGAAATAGAGAACACGCTCGATATCACGCAGGGTCATGTCCATCAGTAAGCCGATACGGGACGGCAGCGATTTCAGGAACCAGATGTGGGCAACCGGCGAAGCCAGTTCGATGTGCGCCATGCGCTCACGACGAACCTTGGCCAGTGCAACTTCAACGCCGCACTTCTCGCAGATCACACCACGATGCTTCAAGCGCTTGTACTTACCGCACAGGCACTCGTAATCCTTTACCGGGCCAAAGATCTTGGCGCAGAACAGACCGTCACGCTCAGGTTTGAACGTACGGTAGTTGATGGTTTCCGGCTTTTTAACTTCACCGAACGACCACGAGCGGATCATCTCAGGCGAGGCCAATCCAATACGGATGGCGTCGAACTCTTCGACTTGACCCTGGTTTTTCAGCAAATTCAGTAGGTCTTTCAAGGCCTTTCCTCCTGGCGGAGCAGAGAGCGGGCAATCCTGCCCCGCTCTCGATTCGCGTCACGTGTTATTCGGTTTCCAGATCGATATCGATGCCGAGGGAACGAATTTCCTTGATCAACACGTTGAAGGACTCGGGCATGCCCGGCTCCATACGGTGATCGCCATCCACGATGTTTTTGTACATCTTGGTACGGCCGTTCACATCGTCCGACTTCACTGTGAGCATTTCTTGCAGAGTGTAAGCAGCACCGTATGCTTCCAGTGCCCAGACCTCCATCTCCCCGAAACGCTGACCACCGAACTGCGCCTTACCACCCAGCGGCTGCTGGGTAACCAGGCTGTACGAACCGGTAGAACGCGCGTGCATCTTGTCGTCTACCAAGTGGTTCAGCTTCAGCATGTACATGTAGCCAACGGTAACTGGACGCTCGAACTTGTTGCCGGTACGGCCGTCGGTCAGCTGCATCTGGCCGCTTTCCGGCAGGTCTGCCAGTTTCAGCATGGCCTTGATTTCGCTTTCCTTGGCGCCGTCGAACACTGGAGTGGCCATTGGAACGCCGCCACGCAGGTTCTTCGCCAGATCCAGGATTTCCTGATCGGAGAAGCTGTCCAGATCTTCGTTACGACCGCCGATCTGGTTGTAGATCTCGTCCAGGAAGGTACGCAGCTCAGCGACTTTACGCTGCTCTTCGACCATCCGGTTGATCTTCTCGCCCAGACCTTTGGCCGCGAGGCCCAAGTGGGTTTCAAGGATCTGACCAACGTTCATACGCGAAGGTACGCCCAGTGGGTTGAGGACGACGTCGACCGGGGTGCCATTGGCATCGTGCGGCATGTCTTCAACCGGCATGATCACGGAGACCACACCCTTGTTACCGTGACGACCGGCCATCTTGTCGCCCGGCTGGATGCGACGACGGATTGCCAGGTAAACCTTGACGATTTTCAGCACGCCTGGAGCCAGGTCATCGCCCTGCTGCAGTTTGCGCTTCTTGTCTTCGAACTTATCGTCCAGCAGACGGCGGCGATCAACGATGTAGGCCTGAGCCTTCTCGAGCTGCTCGTTCAGAGCATCTTCAGCCATGCGCAGTTTGAACCACTGACCATGCTCAAGACCGTCGAGAACTTCGTCGGTGATGTCCTGACCTTTCTTCAGACCAGCGCCGCCTTCAGCCTTGTGGCCTACCAGAGCGGAGCGCAGACGTTCGAAAGTAGCGCCTTCAACGATACGGAACTCTTCGTTCAGGTCCTTGCGGATCTCGTCCAGCTGGGACTTCTCGATCGACAGTGCACGAGCATCACGCTCAACGCCGTCGCGGGTGAAGACCTGTACGTCGATGACAGTACCTTTGGTACCGGTAGGCACACGCAGGGAAGTGTCTTTAACGTCGCTGGCTTTTTCACCGAAGATTGCACGCAGCAGTTTTTCTTCCGGAGTCAGTTGGGTCTCGCCTTTCGGAGTGACCTTACCGACCAGGATGTCGCCTGCGCCAACTTCAGCACCTACGTAAACGATACCGGCTTCGTCCAGCTTGTTCAGTGCAGCTTCACCCACGTTAGGGATGTCTGCAGTGATCTCTTCAGGCCCAAGCTTGGTGTCACGAGCCACACAGGTCAGTTCCTGAATGTGGATCGTGGTGAAGCGGTCTTCCTGAACCACACGCTCGGACAGGCAGATGGAGTCTTCGAAGTTGAAGCCGTTCCATGCCATGAACGCGATGCGCATGTTCTGACCCAGTGCCAGTTCACCCATGTCGGTGGACGGGCCGTCGGCCATGATGTCGCTACGCTGAACGCGATCACCCTTGCGCACCAGCGGACGCTGGTTGATGCAGGTGTTTTGGTTCGAGCGGGTGTATTTGGTCAGGTTGTAGATGTCGACACCAGCTTCGCCGGTTTCAACTTCATCATCAGCAACACGAACCACGATACGGCTGGCGTCGACGGAGTCGATCACGCCGCCACGACGAGCCACGACGCAAACGCCGGAGTCACGGGCTACGTTACGCTCCATGCCGGTACCTACCAGCGGCTTGTCAGCGCGCAGGGTTGGTACAGCTTGACGCTGCATGTTCGAACCCATCAACGCACGGTTGGCGTCGTCGTGCTCGAGGAACGGAATCAGCGACGCTGCTACCGAAACTACCTGCTTCGGCGAGACGTCCATCAAAGTGACTTCTTCAGGCGCCTTAACGGTGAATTCGTTCAGGTGACGTACGGCCACCAGTTCGTCGATCAGGACTTTCTGGTCGTTCATGGTCGCCGAAGCCTGCGCGATCACATGATCGGCTTCTTCAATAGCGGACAGGAACACGATCTCGTCGGTAACCACACCCTCTTTCACAACGCGGTACGGACTTTCCAGGAAGCCATACTGGTTGGTGCGAGCGTAAGCTGCCAGGGAGTTGATCAGACCGATGTTCGGACCTTCCGGCGTCTCAATCGGGCATACACGACCGTAGTGAGTCGGGTGTACGTCACGGACTTCAAAGCCTGCGCGCTCACGAGTCAAACCACCAGGGCCGAGTGCAGAGACACGACGCTTGTGGGTGATCTCGGACAGCGGGTTGTTCTGGTCCATGAACTGCGAGAGCTGGCTGGAACCGAAGAACTCTTTCACTGCCGCAGCCACTGGCTTAGCGTTGATCAGGTCTTGCGGCATCAGGCCTTCGCTTTCAGCCATCGACAGACGCTCTTTGACCGCACGCTCAACACGTACCAGGCCAACGCGGAACTGGTTCTCGGCCATCTCGCCTACGCAGCGAACACGACGGTTACCCAGGTGATCGATGTCATCGACGATGCCTTTACCGTTACGGATGTCGACCAGAGTCTTCAGTACCGCGACGATGTCTTCCTTGCACAGCACGCCCGAACCTTCGATCTCGGTACGACCGATACGACGGTTGAACTTCATCCGGCCGACCGCAGACAGGTCATAGCGCTCAGGGCTGAAGAACAGGTTGTTGAACAGGGTTTCGGCAGCGTCTTTGGTTGGCGGCTCGCCTGGACGCATCATGCGATAGATCTCGACCAGCGCTTCCAATTGGTTGCTGGTGGAGTCGATCTTCAGCGTGTCGGAGACGAACGGACCGCAGTCGATATCGTTGGTGTACAGAGTTTCGATGCGAACAACGCCAGACTTGGCAATTTTTGCCAGGACTTCGGTGTTCAGCTCGGTGTTGCACTCTGCCAGGATTTCGCCGGTGGCCGGGTGCACGATGACCTTGGCGGTCGTACGACCCAGGACGTAGTCCAGAGGTACTTCCAGGGTCTTGATGCCGGCTTTTTCGATCTGGTTGATGTGGCGCGCGGTAATACGGCGGCCCGCTTCAACAATGACCTTGCCCTTCTCGTCCTGAATGTCCAGAACCGCAATTTCACCACGCAGACGCGAAGCAATCAGTTCCAGGCTGAGGGTTTCGCCGCTCAGGTGGAAAACGTTGGTGGTGTAAAACGCGTCGAGCACTTCTTCAGTGGTATAGCCGAGCGCGCGCAGCAGCACCGATGCCGGCAGCTTGCGACGACGGTCGATACGCACGAACACGCAGTCTTTCGGATCGAACTCGAAGTCCAACCACGAACCGCGGTAAGGAATGATGCGCGCGGAGTACAGCAGTTTACCGGAGCTATGCGTCTTGCCGCGGTCGTGGTCAAAGAACACGCCCGGGGAACGGTGCAGCTGGGAAACGATTACACGCTCGGTACCGTTGATTACGAAGGTACCGTTCTCAGTCATCAGGGGGATTTCACCCATGTAGACTTCTTGCTCTTTGATGTCCTTGATCGCTTTGTTCGACGATTCTTTGTCGAAAATGATCAGGCGCACTTTTACCCGCAAAGGTACGGCGAAAGTTACACCGCGCAATACGCATTCTTTGACATCAAATGCCGGTTCGCCCAGGCGATAACCGACGTACTCCAGCGCAGCATTGCCGGAGTAGCTGATGATCGGGAAAACGGATTTGAAGGCCGCATGCAGGCCCACGTCGCGGAACTGATCTTTAGTCGCTCCCGCTTGCAAGAATTCACGATACGAATCCAGCTGGATGGCCAGGAGGTACGGCACATCCATGACGTCCGGCAACTTGCTAAAGTCCTTGCGGATACGTTTTTTCTCAGTATATGAGTAAGCCATCAGCGTTCCCCAGCTTGGTCACCTGCTTGTTTGGCCCCTCCCGACGGGAGCAGCCAGAAAATCGTGCAAACCCCATGGTTTGCGCCACCGCATCGGGTGGTTACAGCGCCTTTATCAGCACCGACCCAGTCGGCTGCCAATAACGGAAAAAGGCCGGTGGCAAGAGCCACCAGCCATCAGCCTGTCGCTTGACGCTCGGGCTGGAGGAGCAAAGTCGAAAGTTACTTAACTTCGACTTCTGCGCCTGCTTCTTCCAGCTTCTTCTTGGCATCTTCAGCAGCTTCTTTCGAAACGCCTTCAGCGATAACCTGAGGAGCGGTATCAACCTTCTCTTTCGCTTCTTTCAGACCCAGACCGGTCAGTTCACGTACAGCCTTGATCACGTTGACTTTCTTCTCGCCAGCGCCTTTCAAGATAACGTTGAACTCGGTTTGCTCTTCAACAGCAGCAGCAGCTACAGCTGGGCCAGCCGAAGCGGCAGCAGCAGTAACACCGAAGGTTTCTTCCATCGCTTTGATCAGCTCAACGATTTCCACTACGGATTTCTGGCCGATTGCTTCGATGATTTGTTCGTTAGTCAGAGACATGACTCAATTCCTGAATTGGGGGACGGCCTACGCGACCATCGAAATAAACAAAAAACGCGAGAAGTTGACGAGCCTTAGGCTGCAGCAGCTTCTTTCTGGTCGCGAATTGCCGCCAGAGTACGAGCCAATTTGCTGGTAGCGCCTTGAATCACGCTCATCAGCTGAGAAATTGCTTCGTCACGGGTCGGCAGAGTTGCCAGTACGTCGATCTGATTAGCTGCGAGGAACTTGCCCTCGAACGCAGCTGCCTTGATCTCGAACTTGTCCTGACCCTTGGCAAACTCTTTGAAGATACGGGCAGCAGCGCCCGGATGTTCGTTCGAGAATGCAATCAGGGTCGGGCCGGTGAACACGTCGTTGAGGACACTGTATTGAGTGTCAGCAACAGCGCGCTTGAGCAGGGTGTTACGTACAACACGTACGTAAACGCCAGCTTCACGAGCCTCTTTACGGAGTCCGGTCATTGCGCCTACTGTTACGCCACGGGCATCAACCACGACAGCGGACAGAGCGACTTTGGCAGCCTCGTTGACTTCAGCGACGATGGCCTTCTTGTCTTCGAGATTAATTGCCACGGGTTTAACTCCTGCTTGTTACCGTTTCATTCGATCGGAACCGAATGTCGTTTTGGTGTCTGATTCGGTAAGGAACCGGGAGCACCATCTGCGTAGGCTTATGGTTTAAGACTTGCGTCGCCTACGGTCTTGGATAGCCCCCGCCAGGCAGGGACCCCAATTTTTCAATTGGCGCAGATAACCGCGCCAACTTTTGTCTTACGCGTCCAGCGAGCTCTGGTCGATAACCAGACCTGGGCCCATAGTGGTGCTCAGGGTAACGCGCTTGACGTAGATACCTTTCGAAGAAGCTGGCTTGATGCGCTTCAGATCAGCGATCAGGGCTTCAACGTTTTCCTTCAGCTTGACGGCGTCGAAACCCATCTTGCCAACGGAAGTGTGGATGATGCCGTTTTTGTCGGTGCGGTAACGAACCTGACCAGCCTTGGCGTTTTTAACCGCGTTAGCTACGTCTGGAGTTACGGTGCCGACTTTCGGGTTAGGCATCAGACCACGTGGACCGAGGATCTGACCCAGCTGACCTACAACGCGCATTGCATCCGGGGATGCGATAACTACGTCATAGTTCAGGTCGCCGCCTTTCATTTCGGCAGCCAGGTCGTCCATACCTACACGGTCAGCGCCGGCAGCCAAAGCGGCCTCAGCAGCTGGACCCTGAGTGAACACAGCAACGCGAACAGTCTTGCCAGTGCCGTGCGGCAGCACAGTAGCGCTACGAACAACCTGGTCGGATTTACGCGGGTCAACACCCAGGTTTACAGCAACGTCGAACGACTCGCTGAACTTGACAGTCGACAGCTCAGCCAGCAGAGCAGCGGCGTCTACAATGTTGTAGGCCTTGCCTGCTTCGATTTTGCCGGCGATAGCCTTTTGACGCTTGGTCAGCTTAGCCATTACACACCCTCCACGTTAAGGCCCATGCTACGAGCAGAACCGGCGATAGTACGCACGGCTGCATCCATATCAGCTGCAGTCAGATCCGCGTTTTTGGTTTTCGCGATTTCTTCCAACTGAGCACGGGTAACAGTGCCAACCTTAACGGTGTTCGGACGAGCAGAACCGCTAGTCAGACCGGCCGCCTTCTTCAGCAGAACCGAAGCAGGGGTGGATTTGGTTTCGAAAGTGAAGCTACGGTCGCTGTAGACAGTGATGATCACTGGAGTCGGCAGACCTGCTTCAAGACCCTGGGTACGGGCGTTGAAAGCCTTGCAGAATTCCATGATGTTCACGCCGTGCTGACCCAGAGCAGGACCAACAGGTGGGCTTGGGTTAGCCTGAGCGGCCTTCACTTGCAGCTTGATGTAAGCGGTAATCTTCTTGGCCATGAGGCACTCCAATTACGGGTTCGAACGCCTCGAGAGGCTCCCCGGTTACTTGCGCGTTTATCCCAGTGACGACAAAACCCCACAGCCTATGGCTGCGGGGTTGGGATGCGTGCTCAGTTAGACCTTTTCGACCTGACTGAACTCCAACTCTACCGGAGTAGAGCGACCGAAAATCGTCACCGCCACCTGGACGCGACTCTTTTCGTAGTTAACTTCTTCGACCGTGCCATTGAAGTCTGCGAACGGACCATCAGTAACACGAACCATCTCACCCGGCTCAAACAGAGTCTTGGGTTTCGGCTTGTCGCTACCATCAGCGACGCGACGCAGAATCGCTTCTGCCTCTTTATCTGTAATTGGCGCAGGCTTGTCGGCAGTACCACCGATAAAGCCCATGACGCGAGGAGTATCCTTGACCAAGTGCCAAGTGCCCTCATTCATGTCCATCTGAACCAGCACGTAGCCCGGAAAGAACTTGCGCTCACTTTTGCGCTTCTGGCCATTACGCATTTCAACCACTTCTTCAGTGGGAACCAGAATCTCGCCGAAGCCATCTTCCATGCCAGCCAGCTTTACGCGCTCGACCAGCGAGCGCATCACATGCTTCTCGTAACCCGAGTAAGCATGCACAACATACCAACGCTTAGCCACGGGACACCCTTAGCCGACAATCAAGGAAACAAGCCAGCCGAGCAGGGAATCAAGCCCCCACAACAGCAACGCCATAACCAGAACAACAGCCACCACAATCAGGGTGGTCTGCGTGGTTTCTTGGCGAGTTGGCCACACGACTTTACGAATCTCGGTGCGAGCTTCCTTAACCAGTACAAAGAAAGACTTGCCCTTCGCCGTCTGCAGGCCTACAAAGGCAGCTACGGCAGCAATGACAAGCAAAGCGAGTACACGGTACAGGATCGGCGAAGCAGAGTAATACTGATTGCCAACAACGCCAACAACCACCAAAGCGACAACTACAAGCCACTTGAGCAGATCGAAGCGAGAGCCTTGAGCTTCAGCTTTAGGAGTCATCTATGAAGATCCTGTGAAAAGAAAGCCAGACACACTGAGTGAATCTGGCAGGTCAGGAGGGAATCGAACCCCCAACCTACGGTTTTGGAGACCGTCGCTCTGCCAATTGAGCTACTGACCTAAAACAAAATCAGGCCGACCATTATGCCGGCCTGAAAAATACATTACAACTAC
>NZ_JBOBDR010000036.1:0-6045 GCF_050586545.1 Pseudomonas sp. WC2
TTTTCGTAGTTGCCGCCAGTGACGCCGGTGATCGAGTTGGTCAGCGGAGCATGGCCAGTCAACGCATCGTTTGGTGCGACGCTGGTCACGGTCCCAGTGGTTTTACCCACTTCAATGGTGATGTTCTGGCCGTTGGCCAGGGTCACGGTCACCGGCGAACCGGTCACTGGCGCACCAACGGTTGCGGTGTAAGTAACGGTGCCGCCTTCAGCCACGGAAGTATCGGCCGTCAGTTTCACGGTCGAGGTATCGATGGTGTCGGTGACTTCGGTCACGGCTGGAACAGTGCTTGTAACCAGGTTCTCGAAATTGCCGCCGGTCGCAGTGGAAATGGTCGCTTCGACTTTTCCCGCGTCTTTGTAGACGTCATCGGCTGGTGCTGGAACCGACACGGTGCCAGTGGTTTTGCCGGCTTCGATGGTGATTACTGCGCCGTTCGACAGGGTCACGGTGACTGGCGAGCCAGCAGCGTTGGTCAGTGTCGCGGTGTAGAGAATCGAGCCGCCCTCGGCCACAGAGCCGGTCGCGCTCAGCGACAGGTTGGTGGTGTCGACGGTGTCGGTCACGGTAGTGCTGACCGGCGTTTTGTCGGCGACGAGGTTTTCGTAGTTACCGCCGCTTACCCCGGTGATTGCATTGGTAATCGGAGCATGACCGGTCAACGCATCATTCGGCGCGGTGGTGGTCACGGTGCCGGTGGTTTTACCCACTTCGATGGTGATGTTCTGACCGTTGGCCAAAGTCACGACAACCGGCGAACCGGTGACCGGCGCGCCGACGGTAGCGGTGTAAGTGACGGTGCCACCTTCAGCGGCAGACTCCGTGGCGGTCAGTTTGACCGTCGAGGTGTCGATGGTATCGGTGACGTCAGTTATGGCTGGCGTGGTGCTCGGAACGAGGTTCTCGAAGTTGCCGCCGGTGGCGTCCTTGATGGTCACTTCAACTTTGCCGGCGTCCTTGTAGACGTCATCGGCTGGCGCCGCGACGGTCACGGTTCCGGTGGTCTTGCCCGCTTCGATAGTGATGACCGAACCGTTGGAAAGGGTCACGGTTACCGGGGTGCCGGCCGGATTGGTCAGGGTTGCGGTGTAAACGATCGAACCGCCTTCAGCCACAGTGCCGGTGGCGCTGAGTGTCAGGTTGGTGGTGTCGACCGTATCGGTGACGTTGGTCGAAACCGGAGTCTTATCGGCAACGAGATTTTCATAGTTACCGCCGCTCACCTCCGTGATCGCATTGGTAATCGGCGCATGACCATTCAGCGCGTCGTTTGGCGCAGCGGTGGTGACGGTGCCGGTAGTTTTGCCGACTTCGATGGTGATGTTCTGACCGTTGGCCAGAGTGACAGTCACTGGCGAACCGGTGACTGGCGCGCCAACCGTCGCGGTGTAAGTGACGGTGCCACCCTCGGCCGCCGACTCGGTCGCGGTGAGTTTGACGGTGGTGGTGTCGATGGTGTCAGTGACGTTGGTCACCGCCGGAACGGTGCTCGGCACCAGGTTCTCGAAATTGCCACCGGTGGCGGTCGCAATGGTCGCTTCGACTTTGCCTGCATCTTTGTAAACGTCGTCAGCAGGAGCTGCAACGGTCACGGTGCCGCTGGTTTTTCCGGCTTCGATGGTAATCACAGCGCCGTTCGACAGGGTCACGGTCACCGGCGTACCGGCTGGGTTGGTCAGCGTCGCGGTGTAAACGATCGAACCGCCTTCGGCCACCGAATCGGTCGCAGTCAGGTTCAGGTTGGTGGTGTCGTTGGTGTCGGACACGGCGGTGTCGGCGGACTTGCCGTCAACCGCGAGTTTTTCGTAGTTGCCGCCGGTGGCGCCATCGATGGTCACGCTCAACGAGCTGCCGCCCGCCAATGGGCTGTTCGGCGCGATGAAGTTCACCGAGCCGGTGGTCTCACCGACAGCGATGGTGATGGTCTGGCCGTTGGACAGGGTCACCACAACCGGTGAACCGGTCACTGGCGCGGTCACGGTCGCGGTGTAGACCACGGTTTCGCCTTCAGCGACGTTGGCTGTGGCAGTCAGCGACACGGTGGAGGTGTCGATGGTGTCGTTGACGGTGGTGACCGCCGGGGCCGTGCTGGTGACGAGGTTTTCGAAGTCGCCACCGGTTGCGCCTTTGATGGTCGCCTCCACAGTGCCGGCGTCTTTGTAGACGTCATCTTTCGGTGCGTCGACGGTCACGGTGCCAGTGGTTTTGCCGGCGTCGATGGTGATCACGGCGCCGTTCGACAGGGTCACGGTCACTGGCGAGCCAGCGGCATTGGTCAGGGTCGCGGTGTAAGTGATCTGGCCACCTTCGTCTACCGAGCCGGTCGCGGTCAGCGACAGGTTAGTGGTGTCGACGGTGTCGGTCACGGTGGTGCTGACCGGAGTCTTGTCAGCCACGAGGTTTTCGTAGTTGCCGCCGGAAACGCCCGTAATCGAGTTGGTCAGCGGCGCATGGCCATTCAGCGCATCGTTCGGTGCGGTAGTGGTGACGGTGCCAGTGGTTTTACCCACTTCAATGGTGATGTTCTGACCGTTGGCCAGTGTCACGACCACTGGAGAACCAGTCACTGGCGCACCGACAGTCGCGGTGTAGGTGACGGTGCCGCCTTCAGCAGCCGACTCGGTGGCGGTCAGTTTCACCGTCGAAGTGTCGATGGTGTCAGTAACGTCAGTCACTGCTGGCGTGGTGCTTGGCACCAGGTTCTCGAAGTTGCCACCGGTAGCGTCCTTGATCGTGACTTCGACTTTGCCGGCGTCTTTGTAGACGTCATCGGCTGGTGCAGGGACGGTCACGGTGCCGGTGGTTTTTCCTGCTTCGATGGTGATCACCGAGCCATTGCTCAGGGTCACGGTCACTGGCGTGCCGGCCGGGTTGGTCAGGGTTGCGGTGTAAGTGATCTGGCCACCCTCGTCTACCGAGCCGGTCGCGGTCAGCGACAGATCAGTAGTGTCGGTGGTGTCGGTCACGGTGGTGCTGACCGGGGTTTTGTCGGCCACGAGGTTTTCGTAGTTGCCGCCCGTCACGCCGGTGATCGAGTTGGTCAGCGGCGCGTGGCCAGTCAGCGCATCGTTTGGCGCAGTAGTGGTCACGGTGCCGGTAGTTTTGCCGACTTCGATGGTGATGTTCTGACCGTTGGCCAGGGTCACGACCACTGGAGAACCAGTCACTGGTGCACCGACAGTCGCGGTGTAGGTGACGGTGCCACCTTCAGCAGCCGAATCGGTAGCGGTGAGTTTGACCGTCGAGGTGTCGATGGTGTCGGTGACTTCGGTCACGGCTGGAGCGGTGCTTGGCACCAGGTTCTCAAAGTTCCCGCCGCTGGCGTCCTTGATCGTGACTTCGACTTTGCCGGCGTCTTTGTAAACGTCATCGGCTGGTGCAGCCACGGTCACGGTGCCGGTGGTTTTGCCGGCCTCGATGGTGATGACCGAACCGTTGCTCAAAGTGACGGTTACCCGGGTACCGGCAGGATTGGTCAGGGTCGCGGTGTAGATGATCGAACCGCCCTCGGCAACCGAATTGGTAGCGCTGAGCGACAGATTGGTGGTGTCGACGGTGTCGGTGACGCTGGTGGACACCGGGGTCTTGTCGGCGACGAGGTTCTCGTAGTTCCCGCCGGAAACACCGGTGATCGAGTTGTTCAGCGATGCCTGGCCGTTCAACGCGTCATTCGGCGCGGTGGTGGTCACGGTGCCGGTGGTCTTACCGACTTCAATGGTGATGTTCTGACCGTTGGCCAGGGTCACGACAACTGGCGAACCGGTCACCGGCGCGCCGACGGTGGCGGTGTAGGTGACGGTACCACCCTCAGCCACAGTGGTGTCAGCGGTCAGTTTGACCGTCGAAGTATCGATGGTATCAGTGACGTTGGTGACCGCAGACGTGGTGCTCGGAACCAGATTCTCGAAATTGCCGCCGGTAGCGTCCTTGATCGTGACTTCGACTTTGCCGGCGTCTTTGTAGACGTCATCGGCCGGTGCCGCGACGGTCACGGTGCCGCTGGTTTTTCCTGCTTCGATGGTGATCACCGAGCCATTGCTCAGGGTCACGGTCACCGGCGTGCCGGCCGGATTGGTCAGGGTTGCGGTGTAAACAATCGAACCGCCTTCAGCCACAGAACCGGTCGCGGTCAGCGACAGGTTGGTGGTGTCGACGGTATCGCTCACCGAGGTCACGGCCGGGGTTTTGTCGGCGACGAGGTTTTCGTAGTTGCCGCCGCTGGTGCCGTCGATTTTCACGCTCAGCGTGTTGCCGCCGGCCAGTGCATCGTTTGGTGCGGTGAAGTTGACACTGCCGCTGCTGGCGCCGACCGGAATGGTGATGGTCTGACCGTTGGACAGGGTCACCACAACCGGCGCGCCGGTAACTGGCGCGGTCACGGAAGCGGTGTAAACCACCACGCCGCCTTCAACCGTGCTGGCGGTGGCGGTCAGGGAAACTGTGCTGTTGTCGATGGTGTCGGTGACGTCGGTGACCGCTGGGGTCTTGTCGACCACCAGGTTCTCGAAGTTGCCGCCGGTGGTCTTGGTGATACTTGCGTCGACCTTGCCGGCGTCCTTGTAGACGTCATCGGCAGGCGCTGCGACGGTCGCAGTGCCGGTGGTTGCGCCCTTGGCGATGTTGATCACCGCGCCGTTGCTCAGGGTCACGGTCATGGCCGTGCCGGCCGGGTTGGTCAGGCTCGCGGTGTAGACGATCGAGCCGCCCTCGGCGACCGAGCCGGTGGCGTTCAGGCTGATATTGGTGGTGTCGACGGTGTCGGTCACTTTGGTGACGACGGCGGAACGGTTGGCATCGACCTCTTCGAAATTGCCGCCGGTGTGGCTGGCAATCGCGGTCTGTACTTTGCCGCCGTCGATGTACGGCGTGTTGGCAGGCGCGGCGAAATTCACCGAGCCGCTGGTCGCGCCGGCAGCGATGTTGATCACCGCGCCGTTGGCCAGAGTCACGGTCATGGCGGTGCCGGCCGGATTGCTCAGGGTCGCGGTGTAGGTGATCTGGCCACCTTCGCTGACGGTGTCGCTGGCGCTGAGGGTCAGCGTGGTTTTGTCGACGGTATCGTTGACGGTGGTGCTGACCGGAGTCTTGCTGACGTCGAGTTTCTCGAAGTTGCCGCCGGTGGCATCGGTCATGGTCACGGTGAGCTTGCTGACGTCTTTGTAGACGTCATCGCTTGGCGCTGCGATGGTCACCGAACCGCTGGTTTTGCCAGCCTCGATGGTGATGGTCTGGCCGTTGCTCAGGTTGACGGTCACCGGCGTTTGCGCGGCATTGGTCAGGGTCGCGGTGTACGTGATCGACGTGCCCTCGAGCACATAGCTTTCAGCGCTGAGGGTCAGGTGCGTGGTGTTGATGGTGTCGGCGACGTTGGTCACTGCTGGCGTCGGATTGGCCACCAGGTTTTCGAAATTTCCGCCCGAGGTTTCCTTGATGGTTACTTCGAGTTTGCCGGCGTCTTTGTAGACGTCATCGGCAGGCGCAGGGACGGTCACGGTGCCGGTGGTCTTGCCGGCATCGATGGTGATGGTCGAACCGTTGCTCAGCGTCACGGTCACCGGGGTGCCGGCCGGGTTGGTCAGCGTCGCGGTGTAGACGATCGAACCGCCTTCGTTGACGTTGCCGGTGGCGGTCAGCGAAACAGTGGTGGTGTCGACGGTGTCGGTCACAGTGGTACTGACCGGGGTTTTGTCGGCGACCAGGTTTTCGTAGTTGCCGCCGGAAACGCCAGTGATCGAGTTGGTCAGCGGCGCATGGCCGGCGAGCACGTCGTTCGGTGCGGTGGTGGTCACGGTGCCGGTGGTCTTACCGACTTCGATGGTGATGTTCTGGCCGTTGGCCAGGGTCACCACGACAGGCGAACCGGTCACTGGCGCGCCAACGGTCGCGGTGTAGGTGACGGTGCCGCCTTCAGCGGCGGTTTCGGTAGCGGTCAGTTTCACCGTCGAAGTGTCGATGGTGTCAGTGACGTCGGTCACCGCTGGCGTGGTGCTCGAAACGAGGTTCTCGAAGTTGCCGCCGGTGGCGTCCTTGATAGTGACTTCGACT
>NZ_JBOBDR010000037.1:2500-5469 GCF_050586545.1 Pseudomonas sp. WC2
CCCTTAGTAGTGGCGAGCGAACGGGGACTAGCCCTTAAGTGGCTTTGAGATTAGCGGAACGCTCTGGAAAGTGCGGCCATAGTGGGTGATAGCCCTGTACGCGAAAATCTCTTAGTCATGAAATCGAGTAGGACGGAGCACGAGAAACTTTGTCTGAATATGGGGGGACCATCCTCCAAGGCTAAATACTACTGACTGACCGATAGTGAACTAGTACCGTGAGGGAAAGGCGAAAAGAACCCCGGAGAGGGGAGTGAAATAGATCCTGAAACCGTATGCGTACAAGCAGTGGGAGCAGACTTTGTTCTGTGACTGCGTACCTTTTGTATAATGGGTCAGCGACTTATTTTCAGTGGCGAGCTTAACCGAATAGGGGAGGCGTAGCGAAAGCGAGTCTTAATAGGGCGTCTAGTCGCTGGGAATAGACCCGAAACCGGGCGATCTATCCATGGGCAGGTTGAAGGTTGGGTAACACTAACTGGAGGACCGAACCGACTACCGTTGAAAAGTTAGCGGATGACCTGTGGATCGGAGTGAAAGGCTAATCAAGCTCGGAGATAGCTGGTTCTCCTCGAAAGCTATTTAGGTAGCGCCTCATGTATCACTGTAGGGGGTAGAGCACTGTTTCGGCTAGGGGGTCATCCCGACTTACCAAACCGATGCAAACTCCGAATACCTACAAGTGCCGAGCATGGGAGACACACGGCGGGTGCTAACGTCCGTCGTGAAAAGGGAAACAACCCAGACCGTCAGCTAAGGTCCCAAAGTTATGGTTAAGTGGGAAACGATGTGGGAAGGCTTAGACAGCTAGGAGGTTGGCTTAGAAGCAGCCACCCTTTAAAGAAAGCGTAATAGCTCACTAGTCGAGTCGGCCTGCGCGGAAGATGTAACGGGGCTCAAACCATACACCGAAGCTACGGGTATCATCTTCGGATGATGCGGTAGAGGAGCGTTCTGTAAGCCTGTGAAGGTGAGTTGAGAAGCTTGCTGGAGGTATCAGAAGTGCGAATGCTGACATGAGTAACGACAATGGGTGTGAAAAACACCCACGCCGAAAGACCAAGGTTTCCTGCGCAACGTTAATCGACGCAGGGTTAGTCGGTCCCTAAGGCGAGGCTGAAAAGCGTAGTCGATGGAAAACAGGTTAATATTCCTGTACTTCTGGTTATTGCGATGGAGGGACGGAGAAGGCTAGGCCAGCTTGGCGTTGGTTGTCCAAGTTTAAGGTGGTAGGCTGAGATCTTAGGTAAATCCGGGATCTTAAGGCCGAGAGCTGATGACGAGTGTTCTTTTAGAACACGAAGTGGTTGATGCCATGCTTCCAAGAAAAGCTTCTAAGCTTCAGGTAACCAGGAACCGTACCCCAAACCGACACAGGTGGTTGGGTAGAGAATACCAAGGCGCTTGAGAGAACTCGGGTGAAGGAACTAGGCAAAATGGCACCGTAACTTCGGGAGAAGGTGCGCCGGTGAGGGTGAAGGACTTGCTCCGTAAGCTCATGCCGGTCGAAGATACCAGGCCGCTGCGACTGTTTATTAAAAACACAGCACTCTGCAAACACGAAAGTGGACGTATAGGGTGTGACGCCTGCCCGGTGCCGGAAGGTTAATTGATGGGGTTAGCTAACGCGAAGCTCTTGATCGAAGCCCCGGTAAACGGCGGCCGTAACTATAACGGTCCTAAGGTAGCGAAATTCCTTGTCGGGTAAGTTCCGACCTGCACGAATGGCGTAACGATGGCGGCGCTGTCTCCACCCGAGACTCAGTGAAATTGAAATCGCTGTGAAGATGCAGTGTATCCGCGGCTAGACGGAAAGACCCCGTGAACCTTTACTATAGCTTTGCACTGGACTTTGAATTTGCTTGTGTAGGATAGGTGGGAGGCTTTGAAGCGTGGACGCCAGTTCGCGTGGAGCCATCCTTGAAATACCACCCTGGCAACTTTGAGGTTCTAACTCAGGTCCGTTATCCGGATCGAGGACAGTGTATGGTGGGTAGTTTGACTGGGGCGGTCTCCTCCTAAAGAGTAACGGAGGAGTACGAAGGTGCGCTCAGACCGGTCGGAAATCGGTCGTAGAGTATAAAGGCAAAAGCGCGCTTGACTGCGAGACAGACACGTCGAGCAGGTACGAAAGTAGGTCTTAGTGATCCGGTGGTTCTGTATGGAAGGGCCATCGCTCAACGGATAAAAGGTACTCCGGGGATAACAGGCTGATACCGCCCAAGAGTTCATATCGACGGCGGTGTTTGGCACCTCGATGTCGGCTCATCACATCCTGGGGCTGAAGCCGGTCCCAAGGGTATGGCTGTTCGCCATTTAAAGTGGTACGCGAGCTGGGTTTAGAACGTCGTGAGACAGTTCGGTCCCTATCTGCCGTGGACGTTTGAGATTTGAGAGGGGCTGCTCCTAGTACGAGAGGACCGGAGTGGACGAACCTCTGGTGTTCCGGTTGTCACGCCAGTGGCATTGCCGGGTAGCTATGTTCGGGAAAGATAACCGCTGAAAGCATCTAAGCGGGAAACTTGCCTCAAGATGAGATCTCACTGGAACCTTGAGTTCCCTGAAGGGCCGTCGAAGACTACGACGTTGATAGGTTGGGTGTGTAAGCGCTGTGAGGCGTTGAGCTAACCAATACTAATTGCCCGTGAGGCTTGACCATATAACACCCAAGCAATTTGCGCTTAAGAGCCAGATTGCGGTGTGTGAAGACGAAACGAACCGAAAGTTCGATGCTCACAAAACACCAGCTGTCACATACCCAATTTGCTGAAGCGAGGCCATCAGGTCACGACTCAGTACCCGAATTTCTTGACGACCATAGAGCGTTGGAACCACCTGATCCCATCCCGAACTCAGCAGTGAAACGATGCATCGCCGATGGTAGTGTGGGGTTTCCCCATGTGAGAGTAGGTCATCGTCAAGATTAAATTCCGAAACCCCAATTGCGAAAGCAGTTGGGGTTTTGTTTT
>NZ_JBOBDR010000038.1:0-3077 GCF_050586545.1 Pseudomonas sp. WC2
CGGCATCGGACCATCAGCGGCCGAGCAAACCAGGATAGCGCCGTCCATTTGAGCAGCACCAGTGATCATGTTCTTCACATAGTCAGCGTGACCTGGGCAGTCAACGTGAGCGTAGTGACGGATCAGCGAGTTGTACTCAACGTGTGCGGTGTTGATGGTGATACCGCGAGCCTTTTCTTCTGGAGCGCTGTCGATCTTGTCGAATTCAACTACGGCCGAACCGAAAACTTCGGAGCAGACGCGAGTCAGAGCAGCGGTCAGAGTGGTTTTACCGTGGTCAACGTGACCAATGGTCCCAACGTTGACGTGGGGCAGGGAACGATCAAATTTTTCCTTAGCCATCGATAACACCCTCAACAGAAGAAATTAGACAAACAATATCAACCATTAAAACAAAGGCAGATATTTTCATATCTGCCTTGTTATATGGAGCTCTTGAGCGGATTTGAACCGCTGACCTCACCCTTACCAAGGGTGTGCTCTACCAACTGAGCTACAAGAGCAAAACACTTTGCACAACCTGCAAACTTGGAGCGGGTAGCGGGAATCGAACCCGCATCATCAGCTTGGAAGGCTGAGGTTCTACCACTAAACTATACCCGCGGAGCCTGCAGCTCACGCTTAAATCTGGTGGAGGGAGAAGGATTCGAACCTTCGAAGTCGTAGACGTCAGATTTACAGTCTGATCCCTTTGGCCGCTCGGGAACCCCTCCTAATCAGGCCGGCATTCTATACTATGCCAAACCCCTGTCAAGCATTTTCTCATTTAAAAACCTGAGGTTAGCTGCATTGACACCGCCCTACTTTGATTCCCTGTTCAGGTCTTCGCTGTGGAGCGGGCGCCATTCTATGCAAACTATTCAGCGGGTGCAACCCCCTCGCACTGCATTATTTTATGTTTTAACTCATTGAATTCCTTGGAAAGGTTTTGCAACTGCGCATCCCCCAGCAAACGCTGGCTCTGAGGAGTGACGGACAGCCAGTAACCAGCTCCAGAATCATTCTTCGCCAAAGATTGCACTTCGACTCCCATTTCAGCCAATCGCTGCTGAAGCTCCGAAATCGACTCCTGACTGGACAATCCTCCAACGAAAAGACATTCGTTGCGCCGAGCACCTTGTCCCGCCTTGGCCCTATCCGTTGTTTCGCTGAGCAAGCGAATGTCTTGCTGGGAACCGCGATACAGACTGAGAGGCGTAACATCCTTCGCCCGCAAGGGCGCTTCCTGCTGATGCCAGACATAGTAAAAAACGTTGAGAACAAGAAGCAGGAGGAACAACCAACGCATACAAACCTCAGGTAAAAGGACATGCCATAGCCAGCCCAACGAATACCAGGTCGGGAACAACCTTGGCCTCGGGCGCCACACCTGCGACCAGTTCAGCATCACCGCCAGTTATGAAAACTGAAAATTCACTTCCCCAGTAGGAGCGGGCCAGCTCCAACTGCGTCAACACAAATCCCCGTAACATCAATGAACAGCCGCGCTCTACCGCCTCAACAGTCGACCGCCCCGGAGCGTTACTGGAAAGCGCTCGTTCCACTGCCAAATCTCCGTAGCGAATCTTCCGGGTATGAGTGCGCAATTGATTGCGCATCAACGGCATTCCGGGACAAATAAATCCGCCCAGATGTTCACCATTCGTGGCGATGAAGTCCGCAGTAACCGCCGTACCAAAATCAAGCACCAAGCAGGCATCGCCCGACGCAAGGTGAAACCCGCCCAGCATCGCCAACCACCGATCAAGGCCGAGGCGCTCATAGTCCTCATAGCCATTTTTCACCCCGGACATCTCACGAGCGGACTTTGCACACACCACCGAAATACCGAACTCCCGCTCGATAATGGCGGTTAATGCATCCGTCTCCTCCGCAGTCCGAACACTGACTACGCGACACTTGCTCAGTGCGAGCCCGTCGAGAGTTCGCAAACCGCCAAGCAGCGCTTGGTCAGAATCGACCACTCCCTCAGAAAACAAAACCCCGACTGCGCCGCTTAACACTCGCCACTTGATAAAACTGTTTCCACAGTCGAGCTCAAGAATCATCACGCAACCTCAGGCTGAGCTCACCGCCACTAAAGTTTTTTTCCATGCCATCCACCTTCAGCCGCAGCGCACCCTGACTATCTATTCCGAGCACCACACCATCTATTTGGCTGGACCCCGCAATCAACGACACCGATCGATTCTGCCACAAGTGATTCGCCTCCCACTCCGCCTGGAGGGCCGAAAAGCCATCCGCCTGATGACGCCGAATATAGGAACTCAACTGATTACTCAGCTCAACCGCCAATTCGTTTCGGTCAGTGCTATTACCTGACTCCAGCCGTATTGAAGTCCATTGCTGGTCGACCCCTTCAGCCTTCTGCATATTCACGTTGACACCAATACCCAACACCACGTGGCAAACGTCTGCAGGATCTCCGACGAGCTCGAGGAGAATGCCGGCGATTTTTCTGTTACTGGCCAGGACATCATTGGGCCACTTCAGCCCAGCACTCGCCACACCGAAATTTCGTAGCGCCTGTAACACTGCCAGGCCCACAACGAGACTCAAGCCCTCAAGCTGACGCATTCCGCCATCGATACGCAGGACGAGGCTGTAATAGAGATTTTCAGCAAACGGACTTATCCACACGCGCCCCCTACGCCCACGCCCCGAGACTTGGCGCTCTGCAAGCACTAAAAATGGCGCTAACTCACCCTGGCTGATGGCACGCAATGCTTCAGCGTTAGTAGAGTCGACCGAATCCAGAACGGTTACCGGCCAGTCTGGCGACATTGCCGATATGGCTAGAGAGTCGAGCAACATCAACGGCGAAGCCAATTGATAACCCCGACCTCGAACTTTATGAATAGATAAGCCAAGCTCGGCCTCAAGATGCTGAAGCTGCTTCCACACCGCACTTCGACTTATTCCCAGGGCGGCACCCAGATCCTGACCAGAATGGAATCGACCATCTTTCAGAAGGTTCAACAACGTCAACATGCAAGTCTCGCCTCACAATAAGGCCCGAATAATAGCCATGCCCCGGGCCGCTGCATAGAAATCAAGCAGGTGCTTTTCCTGCGGGC
>NZ_JBOBDR010000039.1:0-2577 GCF_050586545.1 Pseudomonas sp. WC2
TGGCACGCTCCTTGATAACAGTCAGCCACCCACCGGGCGATCTCGCCCCGGGCACCCTAACTTTATCCGCAAGGAGAGCACCCCATGGCAACACCAGCGTACATGTCGGTTACCGGCGAAAAACAAGGCCTGATCACTGCAGGCGCTTTCACCGCTGACTCCGTAGGCAACACCTACCAGGAAGGCCACGAAGACCAGGTTATGGTTCAGGCTTTCACCCACGACGTGATCATCCCGCGTGACCCGCAATCCGGTCAGCCAACCGGTCAGCGCGTGCACAAACCAGTTGTGATCACCAAGGTCTACGACAAGGCTTCGCCTCTGCTGCAAGCGGCTCTGACCTCCGGCGAGCGCATGAGCGAAATCGTTATCCAGTGGTACCGCACTTCGGCTCAAGGTACCCAAGAGCACTACTACACCACCAAACTGGAAGACGCGATCATCGTCGCCATCAACAACAAAATGCACAACTGCCAGGATCCAGGCAACGCGCACTTCACCCACCTGGAAGAAGTGCAGTTCACCTACCGCAAAATCACCTGGACCCACGAAGTATCCGGTACTTCGGGTTCCGATGACTGGCGTGCTCCAGTCGTTTAATTACGGCTGATCGTTACAAGCATCGGCCAGCTCTGCTGGTCGATGTTGTTTTCGCAACTCCAGATTTTTGTGACAGCACGAGGAACAAGGGATGTTCGCGCCGGCCAATGAAACCCACTTTGCCCTGACCATCGAAGGTCTTTCCGCTGACTTTCAGGTGTTTACCCTGCAAGGCCGGGAAGCCGTCAGCCAGCCTTTTGTCTTCGAGGTGGAGCTGGTCAGTGAGCAGCCGTCGCTGGACCTCGAAACCCTGCTGCACAAACCAGCCTTCCTGCAACTGTCGCCCGACGGCAGCGGCATTCACGGCCAGATCTACCGCGCCGCGCAAGGCGATTCCGGCAAGCGCCTGACGCGTTATTCGGTGACCCTGCGACCGCAATTGTCCTACCTGGCGCACCGCGTCAATCAACGCATCTTCCAGAACCTCACGGTGCCGAAAATCATCGGCAAGGTCCTCGAAGAGCACGGCATCCAAAGCAACGCCTACGAATTCAAGACCGGTTCGATTTATCCCGAACGCATCTACTGCGTGCAATACGATGAATCGGACCTGCACTTCATCCAGCGCCTGTGCGAGGAAGAAGGTATTCACTACCACTTCGAGCACAGCGCCACCGCGCACAAACTGGTGTTCGGCGATGACCAGACGGTGTTCCCGAAACTGGCGCCGGTGGCCTATCAGCAAGACTCCGGCATGGTCGCCAGCGACCCGGTGATCAAGCGCTTCGACCTGCGCCTGGAAACCCGCACCAGCCGCACCACGCGCCGCGATTACGACTTCGAAAAACCGCGCATCACCCTCGAAAGCGAAAACCGTGGCGACGCCCTGCCCGACCTCGAGGACTACGACTACCCGGGTCGTTTCATCGACCGCGAGCGCGGCAAGCACCTGGCCAAACGCGCCCTCGAACGTCATCGCAGCGACTTCCAGTTGGCCGAGGGCAAAAGCGATCAGCCGTTGCTGGTCAGCGGCCACTTCCTCGCCCTGACCGCGCACCCGAAAGCCAAGTGGAACGACCTCTGGTTGCTGACCGAAGTCCACCACGAAGGCAAACAGCCGCAAGTGCTCGAAGAGTCGGTGACCAGCGACACCACCGCGCTGAAAGACGATTTCCATCAGGGCTACCGCAACCGTTTCCAGGCGACCCCGTGGGACGTGCCGAACCGCCCGCCCCTGCGCCACCCGAAACCGCGCATCCTCGGCAGCCAGAGCGCCGTGGTCACCGGCCCCAAAGGTGAAGAAATCCACTGCGACGAATACGGCCGCGTCAAAGTCCAGTTCCATTGGGACCGCGAAGGCCAGGCCGACGACAAGACCAGTTGCTGGCTGCGCGTCTCATCCGCTTGGGCCGGCGCGCAGTACGGCGGCATAGCCATCCCGCGCATCGGCATGGAAGTGCTCGTCACCTTCCTTGAAGGCGACCCCGACCAACCGTTGATCAGCGGCTGCCTGTACCACAAGGAAAACACCGTCCCGTATGCGCTGCCAGCGAACAAGACCCGCAGCACTTTCAAGACCCTGAGTTCCATGGGCGGTGGCGGCTACAACGAACTGCGCATCGAAGACAAAAAAGGTCAGGAGCAGATCTTCCTGCACGCCCAGCGCGACTGGGATGAAAACATCGAACACGACCAGAAAATCCGCGTCGGCAACGAACGCCACGACACCGTCGAGCAAAACAGCTACAGCGAATTCAAAGCCGAAGAACACCACACCGTCTACGAAGACCGCAAAGTCGAAGCCCGCGCCAACGACCACCTCACCGTGGGCGTGAATCAGCACATCAAGATCGGCACCGGCCAGTTCATCGACGCAGGGCAGGAAATCCACCTCAGCAGCGGCATGAAAGTGGTGATGGAAGCAGGCTCAGAGCTGACTCTGATCGGCGGCGGCAGCTTCATCAAGATTGATGCCGGCGGCGTGACCATGAGCGGCCCGGTGATCAATATGAATTCC
Organism: Pseudomonas sp. WC2; assembly: GCF_050586545.1. Lineage (NCBI taxonomy): Bacteria > Pseudomonadati > Pseudomonadota > Gammaproteobacteria > Pseudomonadales > Pseudomonadaceae > Pseudomonas > Pseudomonas sp. WC2. The sequence continues at coordinate 2,558 of NZ_JBOBDR010000039.1, forward strand.
GGCGGCAGTCCGGGCAGCGG
>NZ_JBOBDR010000040.1:0-2558 GCF_050586545.1 Pseudomonas sp. WC2
TGTGCTGTTGTCGGGCAATTCGGGAGTGGTCATGGCGGGCTCCGGTCGGGGAAAGCAACGGAGTGATTTAGGCGCAGAGTGGGCGGGGTGTCACCTGTCAGATCTGACAGGTGGAGGGTGTTTTTCGATGAGCGGTCATTCATATTCTGGCGCAAGCAAAGTATTCGCCGGGGCACCGGGGGAATTCTGTTCACTCGGTTCATAGCTGAATACCTGCCCGTCCGCTGCTTCCAGATTCACCTGCACAATCGGTAGAAAGCGCCCTGTGGTCTGGAAATAATCCCGCTGCCCGAACTGCGCCTGCGACAGACCGTTGCTTGCATGGCTGTAGTAAAAAACTTCAAGGGGGATTTGCGAGGGAATGTCTTGCGGCCAGGTTTCAATTATCACTTCATTCCAGCTGTCACCATTGGTCACGCTGGGGCGTACATCGATGTTCAACTGAAATTGCTCCGGATCGATGTTAAAGGCACAGCTGGAGCGTGGATTGGTGGCGTAACGATCCGCCCATGCCTGTACGGTTGTGATGCCCAGCTCATCGCACATCGGCCCACGAACTCGGCAAACATCCGGAACGGGGTAGGCAGAATTGCCGTCGAAGGGGAAGCCACACCGCACATTCATCGGGGTGGCGGCGGGCGCAAAACTTTCACGAACTATGAACCCTTGCTGAACGAGAAGTCTGGTCAGCCCGGCATCCTTGCGCAAGTAACTGAAGGACACGCCCTTGTTGCCTTGCGAGACAGGGCTGGGGTTCCACATATGGAACGCCGTGGAGGCTTGGGTCCCGCGCAGTAGCACACCGTTGCAATAAAAAGCCGCCTTCCCCCCAAGACAAGTCGAGGCGGTATCGGTGTAGCGGGTGTTTAGGCGTGCCGCGACTTGATAGCCGATATACAACTGATCCCCTTGATGAAATCCAAAAACCGCCTCGGGATGCTGAGACAGGTCCATGCGCAGTATCGGCAGCCAGTCACCAGTAGCCGTGAAGTAGTCACGCTGATCCTTCTGCGCGCCGAGCAATGCCCCCGTCTGCAGTACGTCGTAGAACAGCGCTTCGATCGGCAATTGCTTCGGCGCGCTGGTGTCCCAGTTTTTGATTTGCACCTGGGTTGCCTTCGCCGACCATTCAGCGTCGATGCCTTGATGTGCCAGCAGGCTGGCCTTGAATTGGGCGGGGACCTGAGCGCTCAGCGAGCATTGTCGGGCCGGTTCTCGACTTTGCTGTTCAAAGTGCGCCAGCCAACCCGGCGCATCGCTCACGCCTGGGCCAGCGCACGAGCTGACCTCCTGCCGGGATGCCACTAGACCGCAGCCGAATTCCGGGCGGTTAGCGTCGAGTGTCAGCGGGAACGGATAAGCGCATAACGCTTCAAGGGTTTTGCCCTGACTTATCGCAGTAAACGCGTCACTGAACACGATGCCGTAGGCTGATGACAGCGTGTTTGTCCCCACGTCCGCACGCAGATACACAACACTTTCCGCACCCAGTTGCGTGGCGACATCGCCATGTTTCCAGAACTCGGTGGGCAGTTCGCTGCCACGCAGCATCACGCCACTGCAAAAGTACGCAGCGCGCCCGCCTGCACATTCGGTCAAGGTGTTTTGGTAGCGCTTGTTGAGCAACTGCGCGACTTCCGGCCCGGTGGCGGCCAGCGCCCAAGTGCTCGACAACCACACTGCAAAAAGCAGCGCTGGCGTCCATGCCATCCTTCTGTTCATCGTCGCTTCCCTGTAGATGGCCTCGGGTTCAGTCGTCGCGCATTGAGTTCGGCAGGAATGGAATCGCGTTGCTCAGTTGCGCCATGGCCACGTCCCCGAGCGCCTGGTCTTGGGGGTCATAGGAAAAGATTTCGCCAGGTGCGCTGGTGAACGTCACCCGCAATACAGGAATGAAGCGACCGGTTACTTGAAAGTAATCACGCTGTACGTAACGAGCACCAACCACGCCAGTGTCGCCAGGGTCGCCGCCGGCGGTGTGTGAAGGCTTGATAATGGTGAAGGCTTCGATGGGCAGCTGTTCCGGGTTTTCTTCCGTCCAGGCGCCCACAATCAGCTCATTCCAGCCAAGCGGGTCGGTCGCATCAGGGCGCACGGTCGTCCCCAGTTGAAACGGTCCGGGCTGCGTGTTGAAGGCGCAGGTACGTGTCGGCACGGTGGCATAGGCGGCGACCCATTTTTCCCGGGTATCGATATTTGCCTCATCACACATGGGGCGCCCCCCGGCGCGACAGATGTCCTGGGAACCGGATGTGCCGGCATCAAACGGATACAGGCAACGGACAGTCAACGGTTTACCGACGGGGGCAAAAGATTCGCGCAGAACCAGGCCCTGAGGTTTATAAGTCTGTTTGATCAAGGCGCCGTCCGTGATGAACGTGAAGGAAACACCGTTGCCATTGACCGACGAGGGGCTGGGGTTCCAGGCGTGAAACGCTGGGGACACATCGACTGCACGGATCAGCACCCCCGTGCAATTGAACGCTGCCGTACCACCACGGCATTCGGTGATTTTCTCGATGGATCGCTTGTTCAATCGCGCCGCCACCTGATAGCCA
>NZ_JBOBDR010000041.1:0-1193 GCF_050586545.1 Pseudomonas sp. WC2
CTGGACTACACGCCGACCGGATTGATCCGCCAGGAAACCGGTTTTGATGGGCGGCGCACGGCGTACGTCTACGACCTCAACGGCCATCTGCTGGAAAAGACTGAATTTGGTGATGACGGCTCGCAGCTAGTCACCGCGTACGAACGCGATGCCGCCGGGCGTCTGCTGCTGAAGACCCTGCCCGACGGGGTCAAGGTCAGCTACCAATACGACCGCCTCGGCCGTTTGATCGGTGTCGATGACGGCCAGAACCATCCGCTGGCCTTCGAATACGACCGCCAGGATCGACTGATCACCGAGCATCAAGGCTGGGGCACCCTGCGCTACAGCTACGACGCCTGCGGGCAGCTCAAACGCCTGCGTCTGCCGGACAACAGCAAGCTCGATTATCACTACGCCAAGGGCGGTGCGCTGACCGGCATTGACCTCAATGGCGCGCAGTTGACCACCCACGTTTTTAAATCCGGGCGCGAACAGCAACGTCAGCAAGGCCTGCTGCTCAGCGAATATTCTTACGACGATCAGGGAAGATTGCTCGCCCACGCGGTAGGCCATTCCCACGATTCGCTGTATCGCCGTGACTTTGCCTACAGCGCCAACGGCAATCTGGAACACATCGCCGACAGCCGCCACGGCCAGCGCACCTATGGCTACGACGCCCTCGACCGGCTGATCCGCGTGCGCCACTCGCGCGACGAACTGCCGGAAAGCTTTGCCCACGATCCGGCCGGCAACCTGCTGATGCAGGACCGTCCCGGCCCCTCGCATATCAAAGGCAACCGCCTGCTGCTGCAGGGCGACCGCCATTACGACTACGACGCCTTCGGCAACCTGATCCGCGAACGCCGTGGCGCGGAGCAAAAACTTGTCAGCGAATACCGCTACGACAGCCAACACCGCCTGATCAGCCTGACCCGCCCGGACGGCCAAACCGCCTCGTATCAGTACGACGCCTTTGGTCGGCGTATCCGCAAAACCGTCGACGGCCAGATAACCGAGTTCTTCTGGCAAGGCGATCAACTCGTCGCCGAAAGTAGCCAGACCGAATACCGCAGCTACGTCTACGAACCCGGCACCTTCCGCCCGCTGGCCCTGCTCGACGGCAAAGGCCCGAAAAAAGCGTGCCCGTTCTACTACCAACTCGACCACCTCGGCACCCCGCTGGAGCTCACCGATTACAGCGGTGAGATCGT
>NZ_JBOBDR010000042.1:0-893 GCF_050586545.1 Pseudomonas sp. WC2
AACAGCAGCGTGATCGAGAACAACGCCAGCCACCACGATTTGAATATGTTCATGGGTACGTCTCCGCTCTGCAACAGATGGCGCCGGTTCAATCGTCGCGCATTGAACTCGGCACAAATGGAATGGCGTTGCTCAGTTGCGTCATGGTCACGTCGGCGAGTGCCTGGTCTTGGGGGTCATAGGAAAAGATCTCGCCAGGTGCCTGGGTGAACGTCGCCCGCAACACCGGCATGAAGCGACCGGTGACCTCAAAGTAATCACGCTGGATGAATCGAGCTCCGCCCTCAGCCCCGCCTTCGTGCTCGGGAGGCCGGTGTGACGGTGTGATGATGGTGATGGCCTCGAAGGGCAACCTTTCCGGTTGATCGTCTGACCAGGCCGCCATGATCAACTCGTTCCAACCGAACGGATCTGTGGCGTCGGGGCGCACCGTGGTCGCCAATTGAAACGGCCCCGGCTCAGTACTGAACGCACAGGTCTGTGTCGGCTTGTCGCCATAGGCGGCTATCCATTTTTCCCGGGTGTCGATACCCAGCTCCTCGCACAGTGCGCGACCCTTGGATCTGCAAATGTCAGCAGAGCCCGAGGTGTCAGCATCGAACGGGTACATGCAACGCACGGTCAGCGGTTGGCTGGCAGGCGCCAAAGACTCGCGCATGACGAACCCTTGGGACTTGAAGGTCTTTTTGATCAAGGCGCCGTCGGTGATGAAGGAGAAAGAAACACCATCACCTATGACCGAAGAAGGGCTCGGACTCCAGGAGTGAAACGCCGGAGAAACATCTGCCGAACGGATCAAAACCCCCGTGCAATTGAACGCTGCCGTACCACCACGGCATTCGGTGATTTTCTCGATGGATCGCTTGTTCAATCGCGCCGCCACCTGATAGCCG
>NZ_JBOBDR010000043.1:0-874 GCF_050586545.1 Pseudomonas sp. WC2
CGCCGCCGATTCAGTGGCGGTCAGTTTGACGGTCGTGGTGTCGATGGTGTCAGTGACATTGGTCACTGCCGGCACGGTGCTCGGAACCAGGTTCTCGAAGTTACCGCCGGTAGCTTCCTTGATCGTAACTTCAACTTTGCCCGCATCTTTGTAGACGTCATCGGCTGGAGCCGCGACGGTTACGGTGCCAGTGGTTTTGCCGGCTTCGATGGTGATCACGGCGCCGTTCGACAGAGTCACGGTCACTGGCGAGCCAGCGGCGTTGGTCAGCGTTGCGGTGTAAACAATCGAACCACCCTCGGCCACAGAACCGGTCGCGCTCAGAGACAGGTTGGTGGTGTCGACGGTATCGGTCACGTTGGTGCTGACCGGGGTTTTGTCAGCCACGAGATTTTCGTAGTTGCCGCCGGTTACGCCAGTAATCGCGTTGGTAATCGGAGCATGACCCGTCAACGCGTCGTTAGGCGCAGTGGTGGTCACGGTGCCGGTGGTTTTGCCGACTTCGATGGTGATGTTTTGGCCGTTGGCCAAGGTCACGACAACTGGCGAACCGGTAACCGGAGCACCGACTATGGCGGTATAGGTAACGGTGCCGCCTTCCGCTGCCGATTCAGTGGCGGTGAGTTTGACGGTGGTCGTGTCGATGGTATCGGTGACGCTGGTGACGGCCGGCGTTGTGCTCGGCACCAGGTTTTCGAAGCTGCCGCCGGTGGCCGTTTTGATTGTTGCCTGAACATTGCCGGCGTCTTTGTAGACGTCGTCTGCTGGCGCTGCAACGGTCACGGTGCCGGTGGTTTTGCCGGCCTCGATGGTGATCACGGCGCCGTTCGACAGGGTCACGGTGACTGGCGAGCCAGCAGCGTTGGTCAGTGTG
>NZ_JBOBDR010000044.1:0-852 GCF_050586545.1 Pseudomonas sp. WC2
TTACTCGATGATTTTGGCTACGACGCCAGCGCCGACGGTACGACCGCCTTCACGGATAGCGAAACGCAGACCGTCTTCCATCGCGATGGTTTTGATCAGGGTAACAGTCATCTGAATGTTGTCACCTGGCATTACCATTTCAACGCCTTCTGGCAGCTCGCAGTTACCAGTCACGTCAGTAGTACGGAAGTAGAACTGTGGACGGTAGCCTTTGAAGAACGGAGTGTGACGACCGCCTTCTTCCTTGCTCAGAACGTAAACTTCTGCGGTGAACTTGGTGTGCGGCTTAACCGAACCCGGCTTAACCAGAACCTGACCACGCTCAACGTCGTCACGCTTGGTACCACGCAGCAGTACGCCGCAGTTCTCGCCAGCACGACCTTCGTCGAGCAGTTTGCGGAACATTTCAACACCGGTGCAGGTGGAAACGGTAGTGTCACGCAGACCAACGATTTCCAGCGGATCTTGAACGCGAACGATACCGCGCTCGATACGACCAGTCACAACAGTACCGCGACCCGAGATCGAGAATACGTCTTCGATTGGCATCAGGAACGGCTTGTCGATCATACGAACTGGTTCTGGGATGTAGCTGTCCAGAGTCTCAACCAGCTTCTTGACGGCAGTGGTGCCCATCTCGTTGTCGTCTTTGCCTTCCAGCGCCATACGAGCCGAACCGATGATGATTGGAGTGTCATCGCCCGGGAAGTCGTAGGTGGACAGCAGGTCGCGAACTTCCATCTCAACCAGTTCCAGCAGCTCTGCGTCGTCTACCAGGTCAGCCTTGTTCAGGAAAACCACGATGTACGGAACGCCTACCTGACGGGACAGCAGGATGTGCTCACGGGTTTG
>NZ_JBOBDR010000045.1:0-786 GCF_050586545.1 Pseudomonas sp. WC2
ATGTACAACTGATCGTCTTGACGGAAACCGAACACCGACTGCGGGGCCTGGGTCAGGTCCATGCGCAGCACCGGCAGCCAATTACCGGTGGCGGTGAAGTAATCGCGCTGGTCTTTCTGCGCACCGAGCAGGGACTGAGGGCGATTGACGTCATAGAACAGGCCCAGGATCGGCAGTTTGTCCGGTGTCTGTTCTGACCAGTTCCTGATTTGCAGCAGCGTCGGTTGAGCTGCCCACTGTGCATCCAGCGCCTGATGCGCCGTCAGGCTTGCCATGAACTGCGCCGGGTCCTGACTGCTTAGCGAACATTGTCCCGCGGCTTGTTGCCCCTCCTGGGTAAAATGCGCGAGCCAGCTCGGTGTGTCGGTGACACCCAGTGCGCGACATGAACCAAGATCCTGGACGCTTCTTGCCGCCGCAACCCAGCCACAACCCGAGTCGGGGCGCGTGCTTTGCACCGCAAATGCGAAGGGATAGGCGCACAGCACCTCAAAGGGTTTGCCCTGTCCGATAGCGGTGAACCCGTCGCTGAAAATCACTCCGTTCGCTTGTTCGAGCACGCGCGTGTCGAGATCGGCCCTCAAGTAGTTGAAGCTTTGCGCGCCGAGCTGCACGGCTTGCTCGCTGTGCTCCCAGAACGTCCGAGTCCCCGTGCTGCCGCGCAGCAGTACGCCGCTGCAGAAGTACGCTGGCTTGCCGCCGACGCATTCCGTCGCACGGCTTTGATAACGGGCATTGAGCAACTGCGCGGTTTCCGGCCCTGTTGCCGCCTCGCTCAGGCTGCTG
>NZ_JBOBDR010000046.1:0-760 GCF_050586545.1 Pseudomonas sp. WC2
TGGCGTGGCGCTGGAGAATCCGCTGCCGTTGCCGCAGATGCCTCAGGCCTCGGGCGCAGGGGCGGCTGTCACTCTGGCACCGCTCGATGCCCAGACCGGTGGCCGTGTGATCGTGGCTTATACCGGGATGAACGATAAGCACAGTATTCAACTGACCCTGACCGGCACCCCGGGCGCTGGTTCGCCGGTGATTGCGGCGAAACCGGGTGTGGCTGAGGGCAGTGTTGAGTTTCTGATCCCGCCGGAAGCGATTGCGGCGAACATTGGTAATGCGGCGAAAACCTTCGAGCTGAAATATGAAGTGACGGCGGGCGGCAAGGAAATACCGTCCCTGCCACTGACTGTGACGGTCACGCCGCTGCCGGCGGCGGAGCTGGACAAGCTGAGCATCGTGCAGGCGGTAGGTGACGAACTGGATCTGAGCCAAGTGACGGCCAATGGCACCTATCGCGCCGGTGTCTGGGCCTTTATGAAAGCGGGGCAACCGGTGTGGCTGGAACTTCGGGGTAAAACGGCTCAGGGCGTAGCGCACAACCTTGCGGTGTGGCGAGTACCGGGCGCGGCCGTGAATCAGACATGGATCAATGACGGGAGGTATGAGCGTGCGGTTCCCTACAGTTATTTGAAGGAACTGGGGCACGGCACTGAATTGGAAATGCATTTCAAAGCCGCGCTGACCATGAGTGTGGTCGAGGCGGATGCGATTGTCGGGCCGGTGAAGAAATACCGGATCAAGGCTGTGGAGGATGTGAAACCGACT
>NZ_JBOBDR010000047.1:0-739 GCF_050586545.1 Pseudomonas sp. WC2
GGTCGGTTTCACATCCTCCACAGCCTTGATCCGGTATTTCTTCACCGGCCCGACAATCGCATCCGCCTCAACCTGACTCAGCGTCAGCGCGGCTTTGAAATGCATTTCCAGTTCAGTGCCGTGCCCCAGCTCCTTAAGGTAGCTGTTAGGTACCGGAAACTCGAACTGGCCGGCATCCAGCCAATCTTGATTGACGTAGGAAGACGGCCACGGCCACAACGTCGAATCGTGGTCATCGCCCTTGGCGGTTTTGCCCTTCAGCTCCAGCTTTACCCGTTGATTCAGTGCAATGAATGCCCACGTCTCGGCGCGTGCAGTGCCGCCCGTCTCGACGGTACTCAGATCCAGTTCATCACCCACTGCCTGCACGATGCTGAGCTTGTCCAGCTCCGCCAACGGCAGCGGCGTGACCGTCACAGTCAGTGGCAGGGACGGTACTTTTTTGCCGCCCGCTGTCACTTCATATTTCAGCTCGAAGGTTTTCGCTGCATTACCAATGTTCGCCGCAATCGCTTCCGGCGGGATCAGAAACTCAACGCTGCCCTCCGCCACACCCGGTTTCGCCGCAATCACCGGCGAACCAGCACCGGGAGTGCCGGTCAGGGTCAGTTGAATACTGTGTTTATCGTTCATCCCGGTATAAGCCACGATCACACGGCCACCGGTTTGGGCATTGAGCGGTGCCAGAGTGACAGCCGCCCCTGCGCCCGAGGCCTGAGGCATCTGCGCCAAAGGCAGC
>NZ_JBOBDR010000048.1:0-731 GCF_050586545.1 Pseudomonas sp. WC2
GTCGGCAAGACGTTGCAGATGTTCATTGATCCCGATCTTATCGCCGAGGGACATTCCAGGGTTTCCTACAGCGTAGAGAGGGTCGGCCAGACCGAAGAACCTTCGGTGGTCATGGACGTGCTGGTCAAACTTACCCGCCCCGGCGGCGATGATATGGGCGACCCGGCGGGCCATCCGAAGCTGATCATGCGCATTCCTGATGAGATTCTCGACGGCGGGATTGATCAGGACAACGTGGCCGACGGTGTGGACATCAAAATTGATCCCTATCCGGACATCGCGGCAGGCGATGTGATTCAGGTGTCCTGGGGTGGTTTTTTTGTGCTCAGCGCGCCGCTGACCGAAGAGCAGGCCGATGGCAATGCGCCAATCATCGTGCACGTCAGCGAAGCGGTCATCCGCGAGGTGGGCGACTCTGATGATGCGGGGGTGGCGGTCGTGTTCGAGGTCTACGACCTGGTTGATAACCGCTGCGAAGACTGGAGCTACGAACAGCGCGTGGTGGTGGCGGTGGATGCGTCGCGGCTGGAGGGCCCGATTCTCAAGGAAGCCGTCAACAACGTGCTCGATGTCGACAAACTGGCAGACAAAAATGGCACGGCGCAGATCATAGCCTCTGTTCGGGAAGGCTTTAAGGTGGGCGACGTCATCGTTGTCCGCATCAAAGGCACGCCGGTCGAAGGCGCCCCGGTCGATTTTGAAGTGCACGGCCAACCGCTGAACAACGTGCC
>NZ_JBOBDR010000049.1:0-561 GCF_050586545.1 Pseudomonas sp. WC2
CTGAGCAATCCCGCCGGTACTCCGGTGACCGTGACCCTGAGCAATGGCTCGGTGATCACCATCGAAGCCGGCAAAACCACCGGCACCGTAACCGTCGCGGCGCCTGCCGATGACGTCTATAAAGACGCCGGCAAAATCGAAGTGACCATCAAGGACGCCACTGGCGGCAACTTCGAAAATCTGGTGCCGAGCGCCACGCCAGCGGTGACCGACGTCACTGACACCATCGACACTTCGACGGTGAAACTGACCGCCACCGAAACCGCCGCTGAAGGTGGCACCGTCACCTACACCGCGACCGTTGGCGCGCCAGTGACCGGTTCGCCTGTCGTGGTGACCCTGGCCAACGGCCAGAACATCACTATCGAAGTCGGCAAAACCACCGGCACCGTGACCACCACTGCACCGAATGATGCGCTGAACGGCCATGCACCGCTGACCAACTCGATCACTGGCGTTAGCGGCGGTAATTACGAGGATCTGGTCGCTGATAAAACCCCTGTCAGCACCACCGTGACTGACGTTACCGACACCACCAACCTGTCGCTGAGCGCGACGGGC
>NZ_JBOBDR010000050.1:0-487 GCF_050586545.1 Pseudomonas sp. WC2
TGATTTACGTCGACAAAACCCACCTGACACAAATCAATGGCGGCAAGGTCGAGGTCTATTACCAGTTATTGATCGACGACTCGGTGCTCGGCAGCATGAACCGGGTCAACGCCACCCATGCCATTCGTGAGTCGATCCATGCCGACATTCTGCAGGTCGGTGCGCCGCGCCTGGAACTGCCAGAGCCGGAAGTGGCCGGCGTGGTCGACGGGGTGTTACCGGCGGATACGGATGGCACCACGCTCACGGTGGTTTACCTGAAAACGGCGAAAGGCGACGAGGTGGTTTACCAGTGGGTCGGTTCACGCACCGGCACCGCCAGCGACTCGATCACCCTGTCAACGCACACCGCCGGCAAACCCGTGCCGTTCACCATCCCCGCCGAGCTGATCAAGGGCAACGAGGGCGGCACGGTGTCGGCCTCGTATCACATCAAACGCGCAGAGGGTGGCGGCACCAGTTACGCCAATCCGCTGGAATTCAGCGT
>NZ_JBOBDR010000051.1:0-476 GCF_050586545.1 Pseudomonas sp. WC2
AGTAACGCCAGTAATCGCGTTGGTAATTGGAGCATGACCAGTCAGCGCATCGTTCGGCGCGGTGGTGGTCACGGTGCCGGTGGTTTTGCCGACCTCAATGGTGATGTTTTGGCCGTTGGCCAAAGTCACGGTGACCGGCGAGCCAGTCACTGGCGCGCCAACCGTCGCGGTGTAGGTAACGGTGCCACCTTCCGCTGCCGATCCGGTGGCGGTCAGTTTGACGGTGGTCGTGTCGATGGTATCGGTGACGTTGGTCAACGCCGGCACGGTGCTCGGCACCAGTTTTTCGAAGTTGCCACCGGTCGCGGTCGAAATGGTCGCTTCGACTTTGCCCGCATCTTTGTAGACGTCATCGGCTGGAGCCGCGACGGTTACGGTGCCAGTGGTTTTGCCTGCTTCGATGGTGATTACTGCGCCGTTCGACAGCGTTACGGTCACTGGCGAGCCGGCGGTGTTGGTCAGTGTCGCGGTGTGTC
>NZ_JBOBDR010000052.1:0-433 GCF_050586545.1 Pseudomonas sp. WC2
CCGGTACTTCTCGCCCGACTCGTTTTCAATCTCGGTGAGCAGCAGTTGCGCGTGGTCGTAGCGGTACTGCACCCGCGTGCCGTCGGGATTGATGCGGCGCGAGACCAGGTGCAGATCGTCGTCATATTCATAACGGGTGATACGGCCGAGTTCATCGCGCTCAGCAGTGACCTGACCGTAAGCGCCGTAGCTGTAGGCGCGGGTAGCGCCGGTGGGAAAAGTCGTCTGCGTCAGTCGGCCAAGTGCGTCCCACTGCTGCCGCGTCACCGCACCGTGTTCGTCTACCGTGGTGGTTCGTCGCCCCAATGCATCGTAGGAAAAGCGCCTCACGCCACCGTCAGGCGACGTCTCTTCAACGAGCTGACCGAGGTCATTCCACACCAGCCGAAGCCGGCTGCTGTCCGGGTAACGGATCGACAGCAACCGCCCACGG
>NZ_JBOBDR010000053.1:0-433 GCF_050586545.1 Pseudomonas sp. WC2
TCGGTACTTCTCGCCCGACTCGTTTTCAATCTCGGTGAGCAGCAGTTGCGCGTGGTCGTAGCGGTACTGCACCCGCGTGCCGTCGGGGTTGATGCGGCGCGAGACCAGGTGCAGATCGTCGTCATATTCATAACGGGTGATACGCCCAAGTTCATCGCGCTCAGCGGTGACCTGACCGTAGGCGCCATAGCTGTGGGCGCGGGTAGCGCCGGTAGGAAAAGTCGTCTGCGTGAGTCGGCCAAGTGCGTCCCAATGCTGCCGCGTCACCGCACCGTGTTCGTCTACCGTGGTGGTCCGTCGCCCTAGCGCATCGTAGGAAAAGCGCCTCACGCCACCGTCAGGCGACGTCTCTTCAACGAGCTGACCGAGGTCATTCCACACCAGCCGAAGCCGGCTGCTGTCCGGATAACGGATCGACAGCAACCGTCCGCGC
>NZ_JBOBDR010000054.1:0-427 GCF_050586545.1 Pseudomonas sp. WC2
GCCCGTCGCGCTCAGCGACAGGTTGGTGGTGTCGGTAACGTCAGTCACGGTGGTGCTGACAGGAGTTTTATCAGCGACCAGATCCTCGTAATTACCGCCGCTAACGCCAGTGATCGAGTTGGTCAGCGGTGCATGGCCATTCAGCACGTCGTTCGGTGCGGTGGTGGTCACGGTGCCGGTGGTTTTGCCGACTTCGATGGTGATGTTCTGGCCGTTGGCCAGGGTCACCACGACAGGCGAGCCGGTCACTGGCGCGCCAACGGTGGCGGTGTAGGTGACGGTGCCGCCTTCAGCGGCGGTTTCGGTGGCGGTCAGTTTCACCGTCGAAGTATCGATGGTGTCGGTGACGTCGGTCACCGCTGGCGTGGTGCTCGAAACGAGGTTCTCGAAGTTGCCGCCGGTCGCGTCCTTGATAGTGACTTCGACC
>NZ_JBOBDR010000055.1:0-365 GCF_050586545.1 Pseudomonas sp. WC2
TCAGCGGTTTGGCGGCGCTGATGTCGCCGTTGCTGATCAGGCGCGGGGGCAGATCCGGCAAGTAGGTGGAAAAATCTGGCCGGGTGCCCAGCCACATCAGGTTGATCGACTGGCCGGCAGCGAAGGAATTGTCGAACGGGATTTCGATGGTCACTCGCGCCAGTTCAGGATTCAGCGCTCCGGAGACCGCTTCGCGCACAAGCGGCGCGGCGAGGCGTTGTACCTGACCAATGACGTTGATGAATTGCACCTTGGAGCGCTGGTCGGGGGTGTTGTCGGCTTTTTCCACACGATAGGACAGCGCGAGCGGGGCTTTGGCCAACTGACGCAACGCGGCGTTTGGGATTTCGATTTCAACAACGCTC
>NZ_JBOBDR010000056.1:0-395 GCF_050586545.1 Pseudomonas sp. WC2
CAGCGTTGCTGAAATCGAAATCCCCAACGCCGCGTTGCGTCAGTTGGCCAAAGCCCCGCTCGCGCTGTCCTATCGTGTGGAAAAAGCCGATAACACCCCCGACCAGCGCTCCAAGGTGCAATTCATCAACGTCATTGGCCAGGTACAACGCCTCGCCGCGCCGCTTGTGCGCGAAGCGGTCTCCGGAGCGCTGAATCCTGAACTGGCGCGAGTGACCATCGAAATCCCCTTCGACAACTCCTTCGCTGCCGGCCAGTCGATCAACCTGATGTGGCTGGGCACCCGGCCAGATTTTTCCACCTACCTGCCGGATCTGCCCCCGCGCCTGATCAGCAACGGCGACATCAGCGCCGGCAAACCGCTGCTCATTTACGTCGACAAAACCCACCTGCTGC
>NZ_JBOBDR010000057.1:0-337 GCF_050586545.1 Pseudomonas sp. WC2
GGTCACGGTACCAGTGGTTTTGCCGACTTCGATGGTGATGTTCTGGCCGTTGGCCAGAGTCACAGTAACAGGCGAACCAGTTACTGGTGCACCGACAGTCGCGGTGTAGGTGACAGTGCCACCTTCGGCAGCGGACTCGGTCGCCGTCAGTTTGACGGTGGTCGTGTCGATGGTGTCCGTCACGTTGGTGACGGCTGGAACAGTGCTCGGAACCAGGTTTTCGAAGTTGCCACCGGTCGCGGTCGAAATGGTCGCTTCGACTTTGCCCGCATCTTTGTAGACGTCATCCGCCGGAGCGGCAACGGTCACAGTGCCGGTGGTTTTGCCGGCCTCGATG